>JACRPC010000045.1 GCA_016214125.1 Rhodospirillales bacterium
CCCGAGCTTCGCAGCTCACATACGAAAACAGCCCTTCCGTCCGAACATCGCCGCCGCGCATCGCGCCCCCCCCTTGAATGCCGCCGGTGAATCGAATCACGACGGCGCCCCAGAGGGAAGGGTTTTTCCGCAGCCTGCTAAAGCACCCGCCAATCGATGCCCTCCAGAATGGCCCGGCGGATACGCTCCTTGAGCCAGGCATCCCGCACATCGATGGGATTGAAATCGTCGGTCAGGATGTCGGCCGGCTGGCCGGCCGGAAAAACGAACCGGCGGCCGAAGACGCGGCGCACCGAATCGGCCATCGGGTGTATGGGCGCGTTGGCCAGCAGATCGGCCGGCACCGGCCGCTCCGGCCCGTCATAAGCAACCATGATGATGTTGCCGCTGGCGTCGGCCCCCTGGGGATCGAAGACCGGATAAAGCCCGACCCGCTCGAACACCGTTTGCATGGTGCGGCTGACCGACGCGGCGCCATAAGGCCGATCGACCAGACTGCCGATCAGATTGACCATCAGCATGCCGCCCGGATTGAGGCGGCTTCGCGCCAGAGCCAGGGCTTCCCGGCTTAGGACGTGGCCGGGCGTGGTGTCGCCGTTGAAGACGTCGAGCAAGATCAGATCGTAGCGCTCGGCCGTCTGTTGTAGATAGGCGCGGGCATCCTCGACGAACACCCGGCCGGTGGTGGCGAAACCGAAATGCTCGCCGGCCAGCCGCACGACATTGGCATCGATGTCGACGATGTCGACCCGCAGGCCGCGCTTGGCGTGCCAGGCCGGCACGATCCCCGCCCCCAGGCCGATCACCAGCATGCTCTTGGCCTCGGGATGCAGCGCCACCGGCAGATGCTGAAGGGCGTAGGCGTATTCGTAGATCGACTGGCCGTTGGCCGGATCGATGCCGCCCTGAATCTGGCCGTCGATCAGCAATTCGCGGGTCCGCTGCGCGCCGTGCGAGAACTCCAGCACCGTCACCTGGCCGTAATGGCTTTCGGCATGGGCCAGGCGTTGGATGCGGGTGCCGTCGGGCATGATTCCGGAATTCACCGGTGCCGGCGATAACGGTAGAAGCGGAATCAGTCCCAGAGCCAAGGCCGGCCAAAAGCGGCGGAAGAGCAGAAAATAAAGCCCCGCAAGCCCGATCAGGATCAGACCGGTCAAGGTGAAGATGCCGCTCACCCCCAAAGTGCCGATCAGAAAGAAGCCGGTGGCGACGGTGCCGGCGACGCTGCCCAGCGTCGAGAGCGCGTAAAGACCACCCACCATGCGCCCCAGCTTCTGCGATTCGCGCACCGCGAGGCGGACGGCAATCGGCGACACCGCCCCCATCAAGGCCAAGGGCGGACCGAAGAGGATGAGGGCGGAGACGAAGGCGCCACCGCGCAGGCCCATGGGAATGGACAGGGCCAGAATTGGCGTCCGCAGCAACGGCACCGCCAGCACGAACAAGCCAGCGACCAGAATGACCCCATAGAGCAAGCCGGGGCCGGGCCAGCGGTCGGCGGCCAGGCCGCCCAAACCGTAGCCCAAGGCCAAGGCGATCAGGGTGACCGAGATCAGCGCCGTCCAGACATAAAGGCTCACCCCGAAAAAGGGGCCGATCAGCCGCGAACCAAGAACCTCGACCACCATCACCAGTCCGCCGCAGGCGGTGACGGTGACAAGGAGGAATAGGAAGAAGCCGATCCGGGCCGGCGCGTCGGTGTTCGCTCGCAGGGTCATGGCTTGCCTATAACACAGATTATTCGCCGAACAAGCCCTCGCCCCTGGGCAGAGGGGCAAAGCAGGCGGCAATTTCGTGATCGGCGATGTCGGCCAGGCGGGCCGGCGCCCAGCTTGCCGGCGTTCCCTTGGCGACCAGTACCGCCTTGACGCCTTCCTGAAAATCGGCGCGGCCCGACATCCGCCGCCCCACCCGATATTCCAGGCGCATCGCCTGTTCGAAATCGAGATGAGCGCCCTCGCGCAGAAGCGCCAAAGTCACTTTGAGGGAAAAGGGCGCGAGCCGGATCATCGCTTGGGCCGTCGCCTGGGCCCATTCGCTTTCGTCTTCGTCCAGCCGCTCCAGAATGGCCTCAACGCTGGGGGCCGCGAAGGCCCGGGCGATCCGAGCGTGATGGGGGGCCAGCTTCGCCGGCTCGGCGGCGATCGCCAAGCCATCGAGCGCGCTTTGCACCGTCACATCGGCATCGGCGTTCGAAGCCAAACCTTCCCTTATCCGCGCTTCGGCCTCGTCCAGCCGATCCGAGGCCAGAACATGCGTGCCGATGCCGGCGGCCCAACAATCGCCGACGCCGATCGATTTGGCGGTGAGCCCCAGATAATAGCCGAGCCCGCCTTGAAGGCGCGGCAGGGTGTGGGTGCTGACGACATCGGGAAAATAGCCGATCGCCGCCTCGGGCATGGCGAAACGGGTGCGCTCGGTCAGCACCCGATAGGCGCCGTGGATGGAAAGCCCGACACCGCCGCCCATGACGATGCCGTCCATGAAGGCGATGTAGGGTTTCGGATAGGCGCGGATGCGGCGGATGTTGCCGTATTCGGTCTGGTTGTAGCGCACGAACAACTCATGCCGTCCGTCGCGCTCGGCCTCGTAGAGTTCGACGACATCGCCGCCGGCCGAAAGCCCCTTGTCGCCGGCGCCGCGCACCAAGACGGCGCGCACACGCGGATCGTCCTGCCACGCCGTCAAGGCTTCGGAGATCTCGCCCACCATTGCCAAAGTGACGGCGTTCATCGCTTGGGGCCGATCCAGGGTCAGCCGCGCCAAACCGCCTTTGAGAATTTCCGCCCGGATCATGCCCCCACGCCTTTCCGCCGCTTGCCAGGACGCCCTCGCCTTCCATAATGACGGTAACGCCCGCCAAGGAGCAACGGTCATGGGAATGCTGGGTCTTGCCGCGTTTCTGTTCCTCGTCACCCATCTGGGCCTCAGCGCCCGACCGGTGCGCAAGCGGCTGGTCGCCCTGATGGGCGAGAAGCTGTTCATCCCCTTCTATTCCGCCATCTCCTTTCTTACCCTGGGCTGGACGATCCATCAATTCACTCAGGCGCCCGTCAATCATATTTGGGAGACGCAAGATTGGGCGCGGGTTCTGGCCTTGGTGGTGATGCCTTTCGCCCTGCTCTTGGCGGTCGCCGGCTTCAGCACCAGGAACCCCACCGCCGTCTATCAGGGCGAGGCCCTGGCCGCCGCCAAGCCGGCGCCCGGCATCCTTTCCGTCACCCGCCATCCGGTGATGTGGGCCTTCATGCTGTGGGCGATCGTCCACATGATCGCCAACGGTCGGGGCGCCGATCTGATCCTGTTCGGGTCCCTGCTGCTGGTGGCGGCGCTGGGAACGTTGCATCAAGAGGCGAAGCGGCGGATCGACCAGCCCGAGGTCTGGGCGCGCTTTGCCGCTCAGACCTCGCACATTCCTTTCGCCGCCGCCCTGGCCGGCCGCAGCCGCGTCGACTGGGCGGGCATCGGGCTGGTCCGCCCGCTCGTTGCCCTGGCCCTTTACGCCTTGCTGCTGTGGGCGCATGGCCGCCTGTTTGGCGTGGCGCCGATCTAGCGCATGACGAAGGCGCGCGCCAATCTTCTTACCCTCGTCGTCTCCATCCTGATCGCCTTGGGCGCGGCGGAAATCCTGCTTCGCTTCCTGCCGGTCAACACCGGCCTGGCCGCCCTGCCCGTCAACGCCCAATCGCCGGTCTTTCGCTTCACCCCCGACCGCGAGTTCGTCTGGTCGAAGGGCGGGCTGTTCGATCTCGTCAATCGCGGCCGCGTCAACAAGGACGGCTTCGTCAACGATCAGGACTATCGCGCCCAAGGACCGCCGCTGCTGGCGGTGATCGGCGATTCCTATGTCGAGGCGGCAATGGTCCCCTACCGAGAAACCTTGCAGGGCCGGCTGGCCGCCGGCTTGGGCGAGCGCGGCCGGGTCTACAGCTTCGGAGCCTCGGGCGCATCCCTAAGCCAGTATCTGATCTGGGCCGAGCATGCTCACCGAACCTATCGCCCCCAGCGCATGGTCTTCGTGGTCGTCGGCAATGATTTCGACGAAAGCCTGCTCGCCTACAAGCGGGCGCCGGGCTTCCATTACTATGCCGAAGACGCCGACCAACGGCTTAGCCTCACCCGCATCGACTACGCGCCCGACGCTTGGCGTCCGCTCCTGCGGGCTTCGGCCCTGCTCCGCTATCTGCGCCTCAATCTGATGATCGAGAGCCTGATCCGTCGCCCCTTTGCCGCCCCAACCGATGTGGGCGCCACTTTCGGTCATACCGCCGCTCAGGCCTCGCCCAAAAGGCTGGACGATGCCCGGCGCGCCATCGAGTCCTTCCTGCGCGACCTGCCCCGCTATGCCGGCCTGGAGCCCGAGCGCATCCTTTTCCTGGTCGATGGCTTCCGCTATCCCGCGCCAAGCCCCGAGATGGCGGCCCGGCAAAAAGCCAGCTTCTTCCATCAGGCTCGCCAGGCATTTCTGGCCGCGGCGCGCGCCAAGGGCCATGCCGCCATCGATCTCGACGAATTCTTCCTCAAGGAATTTTCCCACTCGGGCCAACGCTTTGACTACCCGACCGACGGCCATTGGAACGGCCTGGGCCATTCGGTGGCGGCCAAGGCCGTCGGCCAATTCGGGTTCATCGCACCTGAAATAACAGATTGATAATGTTGTACACGTTCAATTAACACAAAAAGAGCCTTACACCGATTGACAAGCCCAGGTGAACCGGGCTCAATGCCGGCGCAAACGCATCTTGGGGGTCATCATGTCCGTCGCCAGCAAAAATCCGGAAACCATCGTGCTCCATGCCGGCCACCGCGCCGACAGCGCCACCACCTCGGTGGCGGTGCCGATCTACCAGACCACTTCCTACCAGTTCAAAGGCACCGAGCACGCCGCCAACCTGTTCGCGCTCAAGGAACTGGGCAACATCTACACCCGGATCATGAACCCCACCTGCGACGTGCTCGAACAGCGCCTGGCGGCGCTGGAAGGCGGCGTGGCGGCGCTGGCGCTGGCCTCGGGTCAGGCGGCCACCACCTTCGCCATCATGAATCTCTGCCAGGCGGGCGATAATTTCGTCACCTCGACCGATCTTTACGGCGGCACCTGGAACCTCTTCGCCAACACCATGAAGCAGTTCGGCATCGAGGCGCGTTTCGTCGACCCCTCCGACCCCGAGAACTTCCGCAAGGCCACCGACGCCAAGACCCGCTGCTACTACGCCGAGACGCTGCCCAACCCCAAGCTCAAGGTCTTCCCGATCAAGGAAGTGGCCGACATCGGCCGGTCCTTGGGGGTGCCGCTGATCATGGACAACACGGCGGCGCCCATCATCTGCCGGCCCTTCGATCACGGCGCGGCGGTGGTCATGTACTCGACCACCAAATACATCGGCGGCCACGGCACCTCGATCGGCGGCGTCATCATCGATGGCGGCAATTTCGACTGGGAGAAGGACGCCGCCCGCTTCCCCACCCTCAACACCCCCGACCCCTCCTATCACGGCGCGGTATGGACCCAGGCGGTGAAGCCCCTGGGGCCGATCGCCTACATCCTGCGCATCCGCGTCACCCTTTTGCGCGACATCGGCGCCGCCATGAGCCCCTTCAACGCCTTCCAGTTCATCCAAGGCCTGGAAACCCTGCCGTTGCGCATGCGCGCCCATTGCGACAACGCCATCAAGGTGGCCGACTGGCTGGCCAAGCATCCCAAGGTGACCAACGTCATCTTCCCCAAGCTGATGAGCGGCGAGCCCAAGCGCCGCGCCGACACCTATCTGCGCAACGGGGCCTATGGCGCCCTTCTGGGCTTCGAGCTTAAGGGCGGCAAGGAGGCGGGCCGCACATTCATCGACGCCCTTAAGCTTTTCTACCATGTCGCCAACATCGGCGACGCCCGTTCGCTTGCCATCCATCCGGCGACCACCACCCACTCGCAGCTCTCGCCCGAGGATCAGCTCGCCTCTGGCGTTTCCGAGGGCTATGTGCGATTGTCGATCGGCATCGAGCATATCGATGACATTTTGGCCGATCTCGATCAGGCCCTGGCGAAAAGCTGACGCGAGGATAGGAGTGGCGGGACGGACCTTTCCGGGGAATTTTCCCCGTACCCGGATGCGGCGCAACCGCGGCGCCGATTGGTCGCGCCGGCTGGTGGCGGAGAACCGCCTTGCGGCCGACGACCTGATCTGGCCGCTCTTCGTCATCGAGGGCAAGAACCGGCGCGAGCCGGTGGCCTCGATGCCGGGCGTCGAGCGCCTCTCGATCGACCAGTTGGTCAAGGAAGCCCGCCTCGCCAAAAAGCTGGGCATTCCCGCCATCGCCGTCTTCCCCAAGATCGACGCCAAGCTGAAAACCCCGGACGGGCGCGAGGCCATCAATCCCGACAATCTGGTCTGCCGCGCCGTGGCGGCGGTGCGCAAGGCCCTGCCCGAGCTGGGCATCGTCTGCGACGTGGCGCTCGACCCCTTCAACAGCGACGGCCAGGACGGGCTGTGGCACCAAGGCCAGGTGCTCAACGACGAGACGGTGGACATCCTCTGCCGTCAGGCCCTGGTGCAGGCCCAAGCCGGCTGCGACGTCATCGCGCCCTCGGACATGATGGACGGGCGCATCGGCGCCATCCGCGACGCGCTTGACGGCGCCGGCTTTCACGATGTGCGGCTGCTCGCCTACGCCGCCAAATACGCCTCGGCCTTCTATGGGCCTTTCCGCGACGCCGTGGGCTCGAAGAACGCGCTCAAGGGCGACAAGAAGGGCTACCAGATGGACCCCGCCAACAGCGACGAGGCGCTGCGCGAAGTGGCGCTCGATCTGGCCGAGGGCGCCGACATGGTGATGGTGAAGCCGGGCCTGCCCTATCTCGATATCATCCGCCGGGTGAAGGACGAATTCGGCGTGCCCACCGTCGCCTATCAGGTGAGCGGCGAATACGCCATGCTGATGGCCGCCGCCCAGAAGGGTTGGCTCGACCACGACCCGGTGATGTTGGAAAGCCTGCTCGCCTTCAAGCGCGCCGGCGCCGACGCCATCCTCACCTATTTCGCCCCGATGGCCGCCCGCCTGTTGGGCGCCCGCAAACGCGGCTGACCCGCGTTTCCGAATTGTCCAGCCCTGCGCCGATCTGCACCCGATTGGCGCCGCTTGTTGCCCGATCCTGGCCCGGACTGCGCCGCCTTGACTCAAGTAACTCGTTGAATTTGCTCGATTCACGGCCGAATCCGGCCCAATCATTTAGCATTTTTTGCGTTAGCAGGCTGCGGAAAAACCCTTCCCTCTGGGGCGCCGTCGTGATTCGATTCACCGGCGGCATTCAAGGGGGGGGCGCGATGCGCGGCGGCGATGTTCGGACGGAAGGGCTGTTTTCGTATGTGAGCTGCGAAGCTCGGG
>JACRPC010000046.1 GCA_016214125.1 Rhodospirillales bacterium
GACCCGGCGGCGCAATTCCGGAACCAGACGGGCGCCGCCGCTGGTCAGAACCTTGAGCGACGACAGATCGAGACGGTTGCTTTCCAAGGCCGCCAGCCAGGCCACCACCAAAGGCGGCGCCGTCGCCACCAGGGTCACCCGTTCGCGTTCGATCAAGGGAAAGACGATGTCGGCCGTGGTGCCATGCGCCACCACCACTCGTCCGCCGACCGCCCAGGTGCCAAGGAAGCCGGGCGCGATCAGGGTGTAGTTGTGCGCCATCTGCAACAACGCGAGATAAACGGTTCGGGCATCGAGGTTGAGGGCGGCACCGCTCAGGCGGCAAACATGAACGTAATCGTCATGGGTGCGCGGAATCATCTTGGAAATGCCTGTCGTGCCGCCGGACAGCAGCATCAGCGCCACTTCGCCCGAGGGAGCGCGCCGTTTGGCCAGCATCGCCGCCGCGTCCTTGGGATCGGTGCGTTCGGTCCGCAAGGCCCTAAGATCGATCTGGTTCGGAGCCATCGGCTCGCCCAGAACAAAAACCTCGCGCAGGCTGGGGCAGGCGGTCGCCAATTCGGTCGCCATTGTGCGATAGTCAAAATCTTTTACCCGATCGGCGATCAGGTACCCCACCGCCTGGGCGTGGGCAAGAAAATGGCCGATCTCGCTGTGGCGGTGCGCCGGCAGGCACATGACCGGGATCACGCCCGCCTTCAACAGCGCCAGGAAGGTGATGGCCATGTCGGCGCTGTTGGGCATCTGGAAGACGACCCGTTCCTGTGGTCGCAGGCCCTGGCGGACAAAGGCGCAGGCGAGATCGTCGACCGCCCGGCACAATTCGGGGTAGGTGAACCGGCGATCGCCATCGACCAAGGCGACGTTGTCGGGATATTTGTCGGCCGATTGGGCCACCATCTCGGGCAGGGTGATGCCTTGCCAATAGCCCTTGGCGCGGTACCGGGCGGCGAAGTCCTCCGGCCAGGGCGTGCAGCCCTCGAGCATGTCCTTCCTTGCCTCTTAGCGCGCCGCCGCCGCGACCGCGGGGCGGGGCGGCGGGGCATCGGCCGGCCAGCGGGGTTCGACCACCACCGTATTCGAGGGGGGGCCACCTTGGCCAGTGGCGGCGTAGGCGCGGACGTAATAGTGATAGCGCATGCCGGCCAGGGTGTCGTGATCGAGCGCGCGGGCCGTCTTGACCGCGTCGGTGATGTGGACGCGGCCGTCGCCATCGGCGCGGCAGACCTCATAGCGCACGGCGCCGGGCGCCTTCGACCAACTCAACTCCACGGTGCCGTTGTCGAACCGTGCGGTGAGGCCGCCCTTGTCGAGGCCCCAGCTTGGAGCGCCCACCGTGGGATCGTCGGCCGGCGCTTGATTGCTGCCCTTCGGCCAGAGAAAGCAATTGACGACCTTATGGGTGCCGGCCAGGTGCTTGCAGACGTTGCAATGGTCGCAGCGGATGATGCGGTCAAGTTCGCCCTTCTTGACTTTGTTCGGCCAGGATGGATCGGCGAGAAGGCCGCGGGCGATGGCCACGAAATCCATGGTGCCGTCGACCAACACCTGCTCGGCCACCGCCGGATCGTCGAGCTTGCCGGCAGCGGCCACCGGCACATCGTAACCCTTGGCGTTGATGAAGGCCTTGATCGCGCCCGCCAAATACGCATGTGGGGCCTTCGGATACCATTCGTTGGGCATGCAGCGATCGCCGGAATAGCCGGTGTAAGGAAAAAAGACGTGGCCGGGCACATGCACGGCATCTTCGAACTTGCCGCCGACCGAAAGCGAAATGTAGTCGAAGCCAAGTTGGGCGAAGCGCAGCGCCATCAGCTTCGAATCCTCAAGCGTGTAGCCGCCCAGAATGAATTCGTCGGCGTTGAAGCGAATGCCAACCGGAAAGTCATCGCCCACCTTGCGTCGCACATTCTCCATCACTCGGCCGATCATGTGCAGCCGGCCTTCCAAACTGTCGCCGCCATACTCATCGGTGCGACCGTTGCGCCGCGAAAGAAAGGACGACAGCGTGTAGGCGTGGGCGCTGTGCAGTTCGGCGCCGTCGAAGCCGGCCTGGCGGGCCCGCCGCACCGCGTCGCCGAACTGGTCGACGATACGGTCGATGTCGGCCAGCGACAGCATGTCGACCGTCTGGCGCCAGCCCGACAACGACACTTTGAGGAAGTGAATGATTTGCGGCACGATCTTGGAATCCGAGGTGTCGTGGACGCGTTTGGTCAGTTCGCGCAAGCCGTCGATGTAGCGATCGTCGCAGATGCGCAGGAGGTTGCCGGCCTTCGATTGATGCACGGCGATCGCCTCCAGCACGATCAGACCGGCGCCGCCCTCGGCGTAACGGACATAGCGATCGATGACGTCGGGCACCACCCAGCCCTCCTCGTTGGCCATGCGGGTCACCATCGCCGGCACCATGATTCGGTTGGGCAGCACCATGTTCTTGATCGCCAGCGGTTCGAACAGTTTCATGTAATCCTCCTTGTCCGTGCCCGCGCACGGGTCGTCGATGCATCGTTGGCCTTGTCGCCGCGAATCGCGGCGACGCGACGGCGGCGCCGCTCGCGAAGCTCACGCTGCTCCTCGGCGACAACCGACGAAATGAAAGCCCCAAGCGATTCGTAAAGGATCTGCTGGCCCGCCCCATCCATCTCGGCCATCATGGCGGCCATCCAGGCTTGTTGCCGGGGCAGGATGCGAGCGGACAGAGCCGCGCCCGCCTTGGTCAGGTGAACATGCTGCTGGCGCGCGTCGTCGGGATCCGAGCGGCGCTCGATCAAGCCCTTGGCTTCCATCCGCTTCACAAGCTCGGAGACGTTGCCCTTGGTCACCATCAGCCGACGGGACAATTCGCTCAAGGTTGGGCCGGCGGGCGGGTGGAGGACCTGCATCAAAAGGTCGAAGGTCGCCAGGCTGATGCCGAATTCCTCGTGCAAGCCCCGGCGCAGCCGCGCCAGCACCAGATTGGTGCCGCGCAAGAGGCGCAGCCACAGGCGTATCTGGAACCGGACATCCGCCGATTCGTTCTCGATTGCGACGGCCGCCCTGGCCTTCACATCAGTTCCCCGCCGGCAATGATGATGCTCTGCCCGGTGATCGAGGCCGAACTGGGCAGACACAGCCAGGCGACCGCGTCGGCAACCTCGTCGCAGGTCACCAGGCGGCCTTGCGGATTGTGCGCCACCAGTTCGGCCAGCGCCTCCTCGCGGCTGCGGCCGGTTTTGGCGATGATGTTGTCGAGCGTGTTGGTGACGATATCGGTATCGACATAGCCGGGGCAGACGGCGTTGACGGTAACGCCTTTGGTGGCGACCTCGCGCGCCAGCGCCCGCACCATGCCGACGCTGGCGTGTTTGGCGGCGCAATAGGCGGTGACATAGGGATAGCCGGAAAGGCCGGCGCCCGAGGCGACGGTGACGATGCGGCCCCAGCCGGCGGCCAGCATTCCCTTCAGCACCTGCTGGGTGCACAGGAAGGGGCCGGTGGCGTCGACCTGCATGATCCGATTCCACAGATCGAGATCGGTTCGGTGAAACGGCGCCGAGAGGGCGATGCCGGCGTTGTTGACCAGAATGGTCGGCGGACCCAGACGGTCCGCGGCACGGGCAAAGCCGTTTTTGATGGCTTCGGGATCGCCGACATCGACAACCTCCGCCGCGGCGCGAACCTTGTGCCGGGCAGTGATCGCCGTCGCTTGGGCGTCCAGCGTCGCTTGGGTGCGGCCCACCACCGTTACGTCGGCCCCCAGCTTGGCAAGCCGGGCCGCGACATGGGCGCCGATGCCCCGGCCGCCGCCGGTTACCACCGCATGGCGTCCGCTAAGCGGCTTGTCGTCTCCCATGCTGGGCACATCGGTTACCGCGCTTCCCATGGCACCCCCCTATTGTTCTTATATAAAGAAACAGGTTTAAATATAAACTATTCGGCCGTTCGGCGCAATTCCCCCTTTTTCAACCCGCCAACGGGTTTTACGGCGGCTTTGCGCGACGCAACCTTTTTCGGGCGGTCAAGGTTAAGTCGGTTAATGTATCCCCCAACGCGGCCGGCACAAATTGCGGTGACGGCGCACGGGAGAATTTCCGGGTCATCGAATGCCCGAAAGGAACGGCGATGATGCCGAAATTTGGCGGCGAAAAGGTCGGCGATCAAGACGTGGCGGGCGAGGGGGGCCGCGGCACTCACCGACAAGGAAATTATAGTGTGCTCATTCCGATGTCGGAGAGCGGGATTCATTTCGTCCCTGAGCGGCGATAGGGCCGGGCATCATCGTTCGCGCGTCTTGACCAAATCGAGCGCGACATCGACGATCATATCCTCTTGCCCGCCAACCATGCGCCGGCGGCCGAGCTCATTGAGGATGTCGAACGCGGGTATGCCGTATTTTTCCGAGGCGCTTTCGGCATGGCGTAAAAAACTCGAATAGACGCCGGCGAACCCGATCGCCAGCGTCTCGCGATCAACGCGAACCGGCCGATCCTGCAGCGGCCGCACCAGATCGTCGGCGGCGTCCATAAGCGTCTTCAGGTTGCAGCCATGCGTGACGCCCATGCGCTCCAGCACGGCGACGACGACCTCCAGGGGCGCGTTGCCGGCGCCGGCCCCCATCCCCGCCAGCGCCGCGTCGATCCGGTATGCGCCCTCTTCCCAGGCGATGATCGAATTCGCCACACCGAGCGCCAGATTGTGGTGGCAGTGAATGCCAACCTGGGTCTCGGGTTTGAGCGCCTGACGCAAGGCCCGGACCTTGCCACGCGCCTCATCCATGAGAAGCGCGCCGGCCGAATCGGTGACATAGATGCATTGTGCCCCATAGGATTCCATTCGCCGCGCCTGGACCACCAATTCCGCAGCAGGGATCATGTGCGCCATCATGAGAAAGCCCACGGTGTCCATGCCCAGCGTGCGCGCGCATTCGATGTGCTGCTTGGCGATGTCCGCCTCGGTGCAGTGGGTGGCGATGCGAACGGTTCGCGCCCCGGCCCGATAAGCCTGTTTGAGATCGTGAAGTGTGGCGATACCGGGGATAAGCAGCGTCGCCACCTGCGCATGCCGGACCGCCCCGGCGACCGCCTCAATCCATTCCCAATCGGTGTGGCACCCGAAACCGTAGTTGAAGCTCGAACCGGCCAGGCCGTCGCCGTGGGCGATTTCGATCGAATCGACCTTCGCCGCATCGAGCGCCTTGGCAATCGCCACGACCTGGGCGAGGGTGTATTGATGGCGACGCGAGTGCATGCCATCGCGCAGCGTCACGTCGGAGATGTAGACTTTCTTTGACTTGTCCATGATGCGTCCCTGGGAAGCTTGGCCGAGAATCAGACCGAAGGCGCGAATTTTGCGGCGGCGAAATAGTCGCCGGCGGCAAGCGCGGCCGATGTCATGATGTCGAGATTGCCAGCATAATTCGGCAGATAATGCCCAGCCCCCTCGACCTCAAGGTAGATCGCCACCTTAAGACCATGGTTTGCGCCTAGGCCCGGGATGTTGAGCGGACGACCGGCGCCGACATTTTCGAACTGCACGCGCTGCTTCAGCCGGTAGCCAGGTACGTAGCGGGCGACCTCGGCCACCATGGACTCGACCGATTGCCGAATGGCGTCTTCGTTTACTCCCGGTTCCGCCAGACAATACACCGTATCGCGCATGATAAGAGGAGGCTCGGCCGGGTTGAGGATGATAATCGCCTTGCCCACCGCCGCGCCGCCAAGCGTTACGATCGCCCGGCTAGTCGTCTCGGTGAATTCGTCGATGTTGGCGCGCGTGCCCGGCCCAGCCGATTTGCTGGCAATCGACGCCACGATTTCGGCATAGGGTACCTTGGCCACGCGCGAAACCGCGCGCACCAACGGAATGGTTGCCTGGCCACCGCAGGTCACCATATTGATGTTCGGACTGTTCAGATGGTCGCTCAGATTGACCACCGGGATGACGTAAGGACCGATCGCCGCCGGCGTCAGGTCGATCACTTGCACGCCGTGCCGTTGCAGAACCGCGTTGTGATGGGCATGGGCGGCCGCCGAGGTGGCGTCGAAGACGATTTTGATGTCCTGGAAACACGGCAGTTCGACCAGGCCGTCGACGCCGGCGCTGGTGGTCGCCACGCCCAGGCGCTGGGCACGGGCCAACCCGTCGGAGTCGGCATCGATGCCGGCCATCGCACCCATGGCAAGATGGCGGGATTGGCGCAGAACCTTGATCATCAGGTCGGTGCCAATATTGCCGGAACCGATGATGGCCACGGGAACTCGGGTTGGTTCAACCATGATTTATATCTCCATCAATCACCCCACAACCCAAAGGCAGGCGTCCGACCGAACCGGCCTCAATTCCAGGCGTCGGACGGGTTCTGCACGCAAAATTTTCCCCCCGCGATTTCGACGCAGGTTCCGGTGAAGAGCGAAGCGTATTCCGACGCGAGGAACAGCAGGACGTTGGCCACTTCGTCGACCCGCCCCAGTCGGTTCTGCGCATGCTGGGCGGCAAGAAGATCGCGCTTGCGGGCGATCAAGCCTGCCGTCATCGCCGTTTCGACCACGCCGGGGATGAAGCCGACCACTCGGATGTTGAAGGGTGCCAGTTCGGCGGCCAGCGAACGCGTCAGGCTGGCAACCGCCGCTTTCGACGCGGCGTAGGCGCCGCTGCCAAGCCCGGGAACCATGGAGGCAAACGAGGCGGCGTTGATCAGCACGCCACCGCCACGCTTTCGAATCTTGTCGGCCGCGATCAAGCCACCGTAGTAAACCGACTTCAGATTGACATCCATGGTCCTCTGCCACTCGTCCTCGGCGGTATCGATGAGCTTCTTCTCAAGAAACGTGCCGGCGTTGCTGACCCAGACATCGATACCGCCAAACATGGTCTCGACTCGATCGGCGAAGGCGAAGATGTCCTGTCGGCTTGAAACGTCGATCGCCTCGCCATAGACAGTCAGGCCCTTCCCCGCCAGGTTGGTGACCGCGCGATCGACGTTGATCTGTTGGCGGCTGCAAACGGCCACCTTGGCGCCCTCTCGGGCGAACCGTTCGGCCGTGGCCAGGCCAATTCCATCGGTTCCGCCGGTCACGACCGCTACCTTGTCGCTAAGATTGACGTCCATGTCGGCCTCCGGTTTGGTCCGGTTTCTCGCGGCATAGCCTTTCCGCTCCCAGCCACCCAGCCATGTCAATACGGACCGTATTTCTTGAGTGCATGCGCCATCGCCCAAACATTGTCGATCTTGCAATAGTCGGTCAGGCTGTTGCCGCTGCTTAGAATGTAGCCGCCGCCCGTGGCGGCGGCGGCGATGCGTTCCTTGACCTCGGCATGAACCTCAGCGGGCGTGCCGCGCGTCAGCGTGTAGTCAAGATCGATGTTGCCGATCAAACACACCCGCGATCCGTACTGGTCCTTCATCTTGCCGAGGTCCATCGCGGACGGTTGGATCGGGTGAATGGCGTTCATGCCAAGCTTCAGTAGCCCGTCGAGTATCGGAAAGAGATTGCCATCGCTATGGAGAACCCAGGGCTTCCGGATCGCGTCGGCCACCACTTTCTGGTAGGGATAAAGAAATTCGTCATACATCTCGAGATTAACCCAAGGCGCTTTGGTGTCGGCAAGATCGTCGGCGACCCAAAAAAAATCGAAGTCAAGCCGATTGAGATGCTCGAGAACCCGTAGGCTCCAATCGGAAAAGCGGCGGTGAATCTCCTTGACCAAGTCGGGATCGTCGTAGAGCGCGTAAGCAAACACATCCAGCCCCATGCTCTCGATCAGGCTGGCCGTGCCAAGGCGGATGCGCGCAAACACCGCGTAATCCTCGCGGTAACGCTCGATCCATCGCGCCGCCGTCTCATAGCGGGCCGGGTGATCGGGATCGGGCAGATAGGAATCGAACAGCGCCAGCGAATCGCGATCGACCAGAAGGCCCTTGTGAACGAACGCCCGCCCCTCGGAATCCCGCCCCATTTCGGCAATCCAGGGCGGGGTAAAGTCGAAAGTGATCGCCTGGGGGAAATAATAGTCGTCATGCGTCGACCGCGTGCGGTCCGGGGGCGGTTTGATCGCCAAATCACCGCCGATCGGGAAATGAAAGCCGAAACCATCCATGCCCAAAGCGCGGCACAGTTCGCCCGGCGTGTAGTCGGTGCGCCCGCCCATGAGGCGAACCTGCAACGCCTCCTCGAACTCACCTTCGACCCACGGGACGCGGTCGGGTTGGCCGCCGCGCAGCGCCATCATCACGCGCTCTCTCGGTGTCATCTTTCGTCTCCGGTCATTCGTTTGGCGGCGTCAGAAGAAAGTCCGGCATGGGCGGCTCGGCAACCAGCGCGATGTTCTCGAGGCGGCGAATCCAGTGATCAAGCGATTTGTGCAGATGATCGGCCAGCGCTTCGCCGGCGCCTGCGTAATCGCCGGCGCGCACGCGCTCGACGACCTGCAAATGTTCGAGCGCCGATTGCTTCGAATAGGCCTGGGAGATACTGGGATAACCATCGAAAATGTGGCGGGTGGCGATGATGAGCAGCCGGGTCTGGCCCAGCACCCGCAACAGAGGCTTGTTGCGGCACTGTTCGACCAGGGTGTTGTGCAGATCCTGCTCGATCCGATCCAGATCCGCGCTGCTCGCCTGACGGAAGTGGGCGATCGTCGTCTTCAGCCGGCGCCAGATTGCATCGATCGCGTCTTTGGGCACCCTAGGCGCGGAATCGATCAGAGCCGACGGCTCCAGCAACCAACGCAATTCATAGAGGTTGCGCAAGGTCGCGGGGGTGACTTTTTCCACGGTCCAGTGTCCGGCCCGATCCTTGCTGATCAGGCCGTTGGCCGAAAGTTGCAAGAGCGCCTCGCGCACCACGGTTCGACTGACGGCAAAATGTCGTGCGAGACCTTCTTCGGTAACCCGGAGGCTGCGAAACAGCATTCCGGTCGCAACGGCGCGCTCGACCTCATTGTAGATTCGCTTCCAAGAGGGCTCGACCGCAATCGGAAGGTCGGGAAAGACGAAGGGCAACAGTGCCGTCGGGTGGATTCGGCCCCGCCGAGCCCCGACGACGATGTATCCTTTGCGCGCAATGCGGGCGATGCGCCCTTCGTGCTCGAGCAGATCGAACGCTTGGCGCACCCCGGCGCGGCTGACCCCACATGCCCGTGCGCATTGCATCACCGACAGGATGTGGCCCGGTCTCAGCTCGCCCGACCGCAGCAGGGCCAGAATCCGACTTTGGACCGTGCGGTAAATTGGCGCGTCATCCGCCCGTCGGCCAAGGGCTGTCGAATCAGATCCCAAGGTAGGATGCCTCGACATGCGGGTTGGAAAGCAGGTTGTTGCTGGTGCCCTCGAGCACGATCCGACCGCGTTCCAGCACATAGGCATAATCGGTAACCGTCAACGACAGGCGCACATTCTGCTCGATCAAAAGAATGGGTATTCCTTGGCGGTTCAAATCGTCCAACACGGAAAATATCCGTTCGACGTAGAGGGGGGCCAGACCAAGCGACGGCTCGTCAAAGACCATCATCTTCGGCCGCGACATGAGGGCGCGCCCGATCGCCAGCATCTGCTGCTCGCCGCCGCTCAGCAGTTGTGCGGGCGCGTGGCGCCGCTCCCCTAGAACGGGAAACATCGCGTAAACCTCGGCCAGCGACCGCTTGACGTCCTGTGCCTTGCCAACGGTGTAGGCCCCCATCGCCAGGTTTTCTGCCACCGAAAGGCCGGGAAAGAGTTGGCGGCCCTCGGCGACCTGGGCGATGCCGAGACGCACAATTCGTTCGGGAGCGCGACCGGCGATCGCTTGGCCGTCGAATTCCACCGTGCCTTCGGCGATGGGCACGATGCCGCAGATGGCGTTGACCAGGGTCGATTTGCCGGCGCCATTGGCGCCGATCAGGGCGACACGCCCGCCCCGAGGAACCGCAATGGTGACGCCGTGCAGCGCCCGGGCCGGGCCGTAATCGACGCTGAGGTTGTGCACCGCGAGCATGGTCAATGCC
This sequence comes from Rhodospirillales bacterium, assembly GCA_016214125.1. GTDB lineage: Bacteria > Pseudomonadota > Alphaproteobacteria > Rhodospirillales > WMHbin7 > JACRPC01. The sequence goes on from JACRPC010000046.1 coordinate 9,964, forward strand.
CCGCCGTGCCGAGATAGCTGGCGATCACCGCCGGGTTGGCGCGCACCTCGGCCGGAGATCCTTCGGCGATTTTCCGCCCAGCATCCAGAACGGTGATGCGGTCGCAGATCTCCATGATGACCTTCATATTGTGTTCGACCACCAGCACGGTGATCTTGCTATCGCGGATGCGGCGGACGGTGCGGATCAACGCCGCCGATTCGGCGTTATTCAAGCCCGCCCAGGGCTCGTCGAGGAGGAGGAGTTTGGGCCTGGCGGCCAGCGCGCGCGCCAGTTCGGCGGTATGGCGTAGTCCGATCGGAACGTTACGGCTAAGCGCATCGCGCAATTCGTACAAACCGCAGAACTCGAGGATCTCCAGGGCGCGCTGCTCGTCCTGCCGCGCCGGCCGAGGATCGAATAGCCCGCGCCACAAACCCGACCGATTGCAATAAAGGCCGAGCATCACATTCTCAAGCAAGGTCCGGTCGGGTTGGAGCGCGACATTCTGAAAGGTGCGCACGATGCCACGCCGCGCAATTTCGTGAGGGGCGCGGCCAAGAATGGCGTCGCCGGCAAAGGTGATGGTACCGGCGGAGGCGGTGTAGAATCCCGTGATCAAATTGAAGGTGCTGGTCTTACCCGAACCGTTGGGGCCGATCAGCCCGGCGATGGTGCCTTCCTGAACATCGAAGCTCACCCCATCGACGGCGCGCACGCCGCCGAAATGCACCCGAACGTCGCGGACCTCAAGCAAGGCGCTCATGGTACCCGACTTCCGGCCGAGGCGCGCCATGCCGCCCAGCGCAATCCGAGATCTGTGAGCAGGCCGCCGATGCCGCGCGGCATCAGATTCATAAACAGCAGAATGATGACGCCGTCGAGAATCAGGTCCCACGGGTGCCACGCCATGAGCTGATTGTGAGAGAAGGTGAAAAAGACCACCGCCAAGAGGGCGCCGGGAATGCTCTCGAGGCCGCCGACCACCAGCATGGTCAGATACTGGATGGTGTGCGCCAAACCGAAGCTTTCCGGGCTGATGTAGGTGGCGTAGACGGCAAAGGCGGCGCCCGCCATGCCCGCCAGCATCGAGCCGAGGAAGAAGGCGAAGATACGATGCCGAAACACGTTGACGCCAAGGCTGGCCGCGATATCGGGATTGTCACCGATGGCGAGCGCGATCCGCCCATAGGGCGAGAATCGAAAGCGCAGCGTTACCAGATAGGCAAACAGCGCCAAGGCGAGAAAGAGGAAGTAATAATCGGCTTCGCCGCTGAACCGGTAATCGAAGATTTCCGGCCTGGGAATGTTGCGAAAGCCGACCGAACCACCGGTAAGCGGCTTGAGCCGCGCCATCAGGATGCGCACAATTTCGGCAAAGGCAAACGTAACCAGCGCCAACCATGGCCCTACGAACCGCGCGCCGGGGATCGCAATCAAACCGCCGACCACGCCGGCCAGCAGGCCGCTCGCCAGCAGGGTGGGCAGGAAGCCAAGGCCCAGTTTTGCGGTCAGGTTGGCGGCAAGATAGGCGCCGATGCCATAAAGCGCCACCTGGGCGAGCGAGAACTGCTTGCTGAAGCCGAGGATGATGAGAAAACCCATCAGCACCGTGATGCCCAGATACATCTTGACGAACAGGGCCAGCAAGAACGCCTGTTGGCGAAACACCACTGGCACCAGCATAAGCACCGCAAGGACCGCAAGGTGCAGCCCAAGCCGTACGGGTAGGCTCATCGGACCTGAACCTTGCCGCATCGCGCTCATATGCGCCGCGCCGTATTGGAGCGGGCGAATAGGCCGCTCGGCTTGAAGAGCAGGATCAAGACGATGACGGCAAAGGCGACAATGTCCTTGTACTCATGGCTGAAGATCTCGGCGCTGGTGTTCTCGACCATGCCCAGAACAACGCCCCCGGCCATCGAGGCCGGTAGATTGCCGAAACCGCCCAGGATCGCCGCCGTGAAGCCCTTGATGCCGGAAGCCGCTCCCATGTCGATCGAGATGTTGTAGGTGAAGGCGATCATCACCCCGGCAATGCCGGCCATTACGGCGCCCAAGCCCCAAGAGAGATTGACGCAAAAGCGCGGGTTGATGCCGACCAGAGTGGCGCCGCGGATGTTCTGCGCGGTGGCTCGCATCGCGGTGCCAAGGCGGGTACGCGTCATGAACAGATGAAAGCCGACCATCGCGGCCAAGCCGACCGAGACCACGACGACGTTTTGCGGAATGATCAACAACGGGCCGACGATCAGGGGCTCGACCGGGAAGTAGCGCGGAAAGCTCATCGAAAACGGCCCCCAGGCGATCAGCACCAGATTCTTTATGATCGATGACAGCCCGATGGTGCCGATCAGGATCAGGATCGGGTCGAGATTGTAGAGTCGCCGAAACGCGATGCGTTCGAGCGCCATGGCGAAGGCCGCGATCGCCACCATCGCCAGCAGGGCCGCGCCGACGAAGCCCAAGGGAAGCTTCGCCAGCGCGGTGTAGCAGACATAGGCCGCCAGCATCGCAAATTCGCCGATGGCGAAGTTGATCGTATTCGAGGTGGCAAAGATAAGACTGAAGGCCATCGCCAGCAGCGTATAGCTGACGCCGACCATCACGCCCCAAACGATCTGATTCGCCAACAGTCCGAAATCGAGGTCCATCGCTCGACGTCAGTCCACCTGGTGCAATTTGTAGAGCTGCTCCCGGTACCCGGCGCCGAAGATGCGGGTGTAATCGACCCGCTCCTTGTAGATCGGCTCGTTGGTGCGGGCGGTGAACACGACCTTATCCTTGCTTGGATCGGCACTTGGATTGCCTTCGATCACCACGCCGGTTTTTAGGGCTTCGCCGTCGCGCGGGTCGTAGGTGAAGGGTCCGGCCGGCGTGGCGAAATCGCGCATCTTATGAACTTCCTTCATGATGGCCATGGCGTCGGTCGACTTGGCACGCTCGATCGCCTCCTTGGTCACCATCATGCCGACGACCGCGCGCCCCATGAATTCCTGGTAGATGCCGAAGCGCTTGGTGAGATCGCCGACCATTTGCTGGGTCATCGGATTGGGGCTCAACGGCGTCATCGGGCTGCTGGCGTAATAGGCGCCACCCGCGAGTTCCTGGATTTCGGCGCGGGTCTTGGGGTCCGACATCTGGGAAGCGGTCTCCATCAGCACGACATCCTTGCCCAGAAACTGGCGCGCTTGACGAAAGGCCGGCGCGAAGCCCGAGCCATAGACGGCGATCACCACCCCATCGGGCTTGGCGCGCGACAGGGTCAGGAGTTGCGAGCTGAAATCGCGGTTGCCTTCGGGTGTGGCGGCAATCGCGACGATCTTGGCGTCGTTGCCGCCGCGCTCGAAGGCGCTCTTGAACAGGTCGCGGGTGCTTTCGCCGGGGAAGCTGTCGATGTGCAAAATTCCAATCCGGCGCAGTTTGCGCTGGCTGTGCGCGAAGGTGGCCATCGCCGTGACGCTCACCTGCTCGGGCACCCCGGCGCGGAAGATCGCGCCCTCGCCCTCGACCAGCCATTGCTTGGCCAGGCCGTATCCCCACATCGCGACCTTGCCGTCCTTGCCCACCGGCATGGCGGTGAGAATGACGCCGCTGGTGCTGCCCGGCTGCAGCACATGCACCTTGTCGTCGAACACCAGCTTCTTGGCCGCCTGCAGGCCCTGATCGGGCACGCCACGGTCGTCGTAGTAGACGACCTGTAGAGGCCGCCCCATGATGCCGCCGGTCTTGTTGAACTCGCCGGTCATGTACTGGATGGCGTCGAGCAAAGGCTTGCCATAGGCCGCCGCATCGCCCGACACGGCGGTGGCGACGCCCAGGCGGATCGGTTCTTGCGCCATTCCCGTGCCGGCGACGGCGGTCGAAAGCACGAGCGCTCCGGCCACTGCGAAGGATATCGTTTTCATGGTCCCCCCTAAGGTTGATGTGGATCCCGACATCGTGGCCGGATCCAGCGGTTTCTAGATCATGTGCATGCCACCATTGACCGCGATGGTCTGTCCGGTGACATAGGCGCTCAGTCGTTCACAGGCGAGAAAGAGAAAAACGCCGACGCAGTCGTCGGCCATACCGGCGCGACCCAGCGGCGTCGCGTCGAGGTAGCGCTGGATCTGCTCCGAGGGCGTCGTTTGGTGGATGGGCGTGTCGATATAGCCCGGCTCGACGCAATTGACGCGAATGCCGTAGCGCGCCTCGTCGCGGGCCAGACTGCGGGTCAGCGCCTCGACCGCTCCCTTGGCCGACGCGTAAAAGGGCACGCCGAAGCCGCCGCCATTGCGGGCGGCGATCGAGGTTGTGTTGATGACCACGCCATGGCGCTGGTGGCGAAAATGGGGCAAGGCAACGGCAATCGCCTCGGCGACCGCATGCTGATTGAGCTGGACAATGCGTTCGGCCATGGCGGGGTCGAATTGATCGAGGGGAATGCGGGCTAGCGCGGCGCCGGCGTTATTGATCAGGATATCGATCCCGCCCATGGCGCGGATCGCCGCCTCGGTCAAGGTTGTGCCAGCTCCCGACTGACCAAGATCGGCCTGGAGCGCGAAAACCGTGCCGCCCGATCGGCTAAGGTGCTCGACCAGACGCTCGGCGCCTTCGCGATTGGCGGAATAATGCAACGTCACGGTCGCGCCGCATTCGACAAAAGCCTGTGCCGCCGCCGCGCCGATACCGCTGCTTGCGCCGGTAATGAGGACCCGCTTGCCGCGCAATTCCTGAAACGCGTCCATCCACATCCTGCGGCACCTTCACTCGAAGACGGTCAGGCCCAAACGGTTCTTTTCGATGAACTTCCAGTCCAGGGTTACCCCAAGTCCCGGCCCTTCGGGCACCGCCACCATGCCCTCGGCATCGACGCAGTCGAGTTGATCGGTGTATCCGCACAGATAGACCGGCGGGATCACGTTCGGACAGTCCGGGCCAACCAACGCTACTTCGTAATAGTTCGAATTCCGAAGCGCCGACATCAGGTGCCGGTGCGCTGGGCCCGAGGCATGCACCTCGACATCAAGACCCAGACTCTCGGCCAGATGGGCGATTTTCAAGGAGCCGGTGATGCCCATGTCGTATTCGGGATCGACGCGTAGCAGGTCGGTGCCGCCGGCGATGACGAAATCAGCCTTGGGCTCGACGCCGCGAACATGCTCGGTCATCAAGAGCGGCGTCTTCAGCTTCTCCCGCAACCGGCGATGCGCAAAGGCCGAGACGCCCCCGTCGCGGAACGGATCTTCGTACCAGAAATAGTCGGCTTCGTCGCAGGCGCGCCCAACATAGAGGGCGTCGGCAAAGGTGCGCAGTTCGCAGGCCGGATCGAGCATCAAGGTCATCCGGTCGCCGACCGCCTTGGCGACATGCAGCACGTTTTCCGCCTCTTCGCGGGCATTGCCATCGTTCCAGCCATGGATTTTGAAGGCGCGGTAACCGATGTCGTAGCAATGGTTGGCGAAGTCGGCGTAGGCCTCCTTGGAGGAGAGCCCGCCCTGCCGATCACCCATATAGGTGCTAGCGTAGGCCGGAAGCCGCTTCCGGTAGCCCCCCAACATCTCGCAGACCGAGGCGTTTTGGCGCTTGCCCGCCCAATCCCACAGGGCGATGTCGATGGGACCATGGCCCATATGGTCGAACTGACGGATGTCGCGTTTCAAATCTTCATAGATCGCAATCCGCTCGCGTGCATCCTTGCCGATCAGCCTGGGCGCCAGCATCTGCATCTGTCCCAGCGTCGAGCGGGTGGCGACCCAGTGCGTGACATATTCGCCGCGCCCGCCATCCTTGGTCCGGATCACCACGGCGTATTTTGGAACTTGGATCGACGCGCCGCGCTTAAAGGTGATGTTCTGGGCAAAGCCGTCGCGCGCCAGATTGCGGGCCTCGAAGCTGAATTCGTGGATCTCGACGCGGTCGATGATGCTCATGGCCCCCCACTTGGCGCGGCCGGGCTGACCGCCGGGAGCCCGCGTCAATAACTTTGTATACATTTTAAACTGTGGTTATTGTACACGATATCCATAACCTGTCAACGCCGAGGACTGACCTCGTTTATTCATCGAAATCGTGACCTCCGTATCCGTGTGCACGCCAAGGCCATTCGCCAAGGCCTGCTCGATGCAACCCTGCTCGCGACTCTCTTTGACCTGTGCTCTCATTTTTTTTCAACGCCCAGCGGGGGATGGCGGCCCCTATATTAGTTACCTCCGCAACCGGTTTGCCTTCATCAGCAAGGACCTGGATCTCACTAGCACTACTTTGGCATATTAAGCTATTGTTATTACTTAGTGGTTTATTGTTCCCGCTTGATCGATGGCGGGAGGCGGCATGCCGGGAAGGATTGAGAATCTTGAGCATTGGCTTCGGCCCTTTCTGGCCAAGCTCGGGC
>JACRPC010000047.1 GCA_016214125.1 Rhodospirillales bacterium
ACATTCTCCCCCGCCGCCATCCGCTCAAGTGCCGCAAGCTTGAAGGCTCGGCTGTAAAATCCCCGTTGATCCGTCATCAGTTCTCTCCTCTTGAGAACTGTCCCCTTTTTTATTGTCTCATTCTAGGGGGGCACTCCAGACTGAGAATTGAATTTTCCTGTAGCTGCAAAATAGGCTTCTGAGAATGACGCCTTCAAGGAAGGGCGTTGATCGCCATATAAGTTCATCGTGGGGTATTGAATTCAAGCGCCGAAATTCAAAAGTTTGACGCCAGAGCGCCTCAATTCTTTAGAGCGGCCTGGTAACGCAGCTATGTGCCAGATATTGGGCGGCAGTTTGGCATCGACGGGTGGCCGATGAGCGCTACAGGGCCGTCGACGACACCTTCAAAAATCGAATGGGTTCGTTTCATCAGCCCCTTGCTGGTTGCCGTGGCGCTGATGGCGGTGCTTTGGCTGGCGATCCTCAACGTCACCCGCTCGGAGCGAGACCGCGCCCGCGCCCTCGCCGAGGGCGAATTGACCAATTTTGCGCTGATGTACGATCTCTATGTGTCGGAAACCCTTGCCACCATCGACGGTCTTCTCAAGCATCTTCGGTACACGCTTCTTGAAATGCCGGAGCATCTCGATCACGAGATCGCGGCGGTGGGCCAATCGCCGCTGGCCCGCCATTTTATCGGTTTTGGGTACACCGACGCCAACGGCGTGTCGCCGTTCTTCAGCAACACCGTTACCGGGCTGCCGCTCGACCTTTCGGATCGTCCGCACATCGCCCGGCACCTTGCCGACCGCCGCGACGCGGTTTTCGTCGGCCAGCCCCTGTTCGGCCGAGCCTCGAATCAGTGGTCGATTCATTTCTCCCGACCGATCATCGGAGCGTCGGGGGAATTCCTGGGCGTGGCGATTCTGGCGGTTTCCCCCAACGTCTTCACCGAGGCCTTTGCCAAAGTGAATCTTGGTCCCCGGGGCGGCATCACCTTGGTGGGCATCGATCGCGTCATCCGGGCGCGGGAATCGCGGCTGCAATTCGAAACCAATCCGATGGGGTTTACCCTCCCCGGCGATCGTCCGTTTTTCGATCCCGCGAAGCCGGCGGCCGACATCATCACCTTTGACAGCGCCTTGGAAAGCACAACGCGCCTGGCGGCCTACCGCCGCCTGGAGAAATTTCCGTTGGTGGTGGTGGTGCATCAGGTGATGGACGATATCTTTGCCGATGTTCGGGTGCGCGAGCGCAAGCTCGTCGCCTTGGGCGGCTTCATCTCTTTCGCCGCGGCGCTCTTTGCCGTGGCGCTTTCGCTTCTGGTTCGCCGGCGCGTCCTTGCCCAGGCCGCCCTGGCCAATGTCCGCGCGACCTTGGCCGAGAGCGAGCGGCGATTCCGCGACTTCGCCGAATCGTCCAACGACTGGTTCTGGGAAACCGGTCCCGATCACCGCTTCACCCACTTTATCGTCGCCGACGCCAACAAGACCCTGGAATGGGTAAAGAACATCGGCAAGACGCGCTGCGAGCTGATGGCCGAGGACAATCCCCGCGATCTGGTCGAGACCCATCGCCGCGTCCTTGAGGCTCATCGTCCCTTCCGCGATCTTGAATATCAATTTCGCAGCGCCAGCGGCGAGATGGCGTGGTTCAAGGTGTCGGGCCGTCCGATCTTTCATGAATCGGGCCAATTCCTTGGCTATCGCGGCAGCGCTTCGGACAACACCGCAACGCGCCGAGCCGCCGAACAACTGATCGCCGCCAAGGAACGGGCGGAAGCCGCCGATCGCGCGAAATCGGAATTCCTGGCCAATATGAGCCATGAGTTGCGCACCCCCCTGAACGCGGTGATCGGATTTGCCGAAATCATCCTGATGACGCCGCCGGGCACCCCCCTGGATTCCCGCTTGCTCGGCTATGCGGCGGATATCAAGGCTTCCGGGGCGCATCTGCTTTCGATCATCAACGACGTTCTCGACGTCTCGGCGGTCGATGCCGGTATGCTGGTGCTGAACGAAAGCGTCGTCGATCTCGACGACGTCGTGGACTCGTGCGTGCGCATGGTTCAAGGGCGCGCCGATTCGGGTCGGGTCACCTTGGCGGTTCGGATCGAGCCGAGCCTTCCCGACCTCGTCGTCGATCCAAGGCGAATCAAACAGGCGCTCCTCAACCTTCTTTCCAACGCCATCAAATTCTCCCCCGACGGCGGCGTCGTCCGACTGAGCGCGACCCGCCCGGCCGAGGGCGGCGTGGCGATCGCGGTTTCCGACCAAGGCATCGGCATGAGCGCCGAGGATATCGCCGTCGCGCTCACCCGTTTCGGTCAGGTGAGCACCGGTTTTGCCCGCCAGCATGGGGGCACCGGCTTGGGTCTGCCGCTCACCCGAAGTCTGATCGAACTTCATCAGGGAAGCCTGGCGATTGCGAGCGAACCCGGCCTGGGCACCCGCGTCACCTTGTGGCTTCCCCCGACGCGCCTGGCGTGGGAAGGGGCGAATGAATCGCCGACGCCGATAAGCGCGATTGGCGATTCCTTGGCGGAGAAGGTCGGCACCGTCGCGCTGGTCAAGGGCGGAAAAGTGTGCTAGGTAGCCCCCAACCGGACGCCAAGAGCGGCGCACCGTACGGGGAAAACCTATATTTTTCAATAAACTTCGAGCCAAGGGACAGCCGAAATGAGCGACGTCGCCGAACGGGTTAAGAAGATCGTGATCGAGCATCTGGGTGTCGAGGAATCCAAGGTGACCGAAAGCGCCAGCTTCATCGACGATCTGGGCGCCGACAGCCTGGACACCGTCGAGCTGGTGATGGCCTTCGAAGAGGAATTCGGCTGCGAGATTCCCGACGACGCCGCCGAGAAAATCCTGACGGTCAAAGACGCCATCGACTTCATCAAGTCGCACGCCAAGGCCTAAGGCAGTCCGCAAGGGCACGCCGTCGAGCCGCGCGGAGGAGCGAATGCGTAGGGTGGTGGTCACCGGCATGGGTCTGGTCACGCCGCTGGGCTGTGGCCTGGAGGCGAATTGGAGCCGTCTGATGGCGAGCCAATCGGGCCTGCGTGCCATCGACCGTTTCGACGTCTCCGACATACCGGCCCGCATCGCCGGTCTGGTGCCGCTTGGCAACGCCGAGCCGCATCAGTTCCATGCCGACCAATGGGTGAGCCCCAAGGAACGACGCCGGATGGACGATTTCATCGTCTACGGCCTGGGCGCCGCCGGCATGGCGATCGAGGATTCCGGCTGGACGCCCGCCACGGACGAAGACAAAGAGCGCACCGGGGTGATGATCGGCTCGGGCATCGGCGGCCTTTCGACCATCTACGAGACCTCGCTGGTCTTGAAGGACGGCGGGCCGCGCAAGGTGTCGCCCTTCTTCATTCCGGCCAGCCTGATCAATCTGGTCTCCGGCCAGGTGTCGATCAAATACGGCTTCAAGGGGCCCAACCACGCCGCCGTCACCGCCTGCTCGACCGGCGCCCACGCGCTGGGCGATGCCGCCCGGCTGATCCAGTTCGGTGATGCCGACGTCATGGTGGCCGGCGGCGCCGAAGCGGCGGTCTGCCGCTTGGGTCTGGCCGGCTTCGCCGCCGCCCGCGCCCTCTCCACCGGTTTCAACGACACGCCCACCCGGGCCTCGCGCCCCTGGGACAAGGACCGCGACGGCTTCGTCATGGGGGAAGGCGCCGGCGTGGTGGTGCTCGAAGACCTTGAGCATGCCAAGAAGCGTGGCGCCCGCATCTACGCCGAAGTGATCGGCTACGGCCTGTCCGGCGATGCCCACCACATCACGGCGCCGGCCGAGGACGGCAGCGGCGCCTTCCGCGCCATGCAGGCGGCCTTGAAGCGCGCCGCGATCGGCGTCGACGCGGTCGATTACGTCAACGCCCACGGCACCTCGACGCCCCTGGGCGACGAGATCGAGCTGGGCGCCGTCAAGCGCCTGTTCGGGCCCGCCGCCTACAAGCTTTCGATGTCGTCGACCAAATCGGCGATCGGCCATCTGCTGGGGGCCGCCGGCGCGGTCGAGGCGATCTATTCGATCCTGGCGATCGTTCGCCAAGCGGTGCCGCCCACCCTCAATCTCGACAATCCCTCCGAAGGCTGCGACATCGACCTGGTCGCCCACAAGGCCAAGGAGCGCCCGGTCAAGGTGGCGCTGTCGAATTCCTTCGGCTTTGGCGGCACCAACGCCTCGCTGGTCTTCCGCGCCTACTCGTAAGCCGATGGCCCGCTGGTTCGCCCGCCTGGCGCTGCTGCTGGCCGGGATTGGGATCGCGCTCGGTCTGGCCTATGGCTGGGCGATCGGGCGCTATCGGGCACCGGGGCCGCTGGCCCAGCCGGTCACTCTGCTCATCGCCAAAGGCGCCAGATTGGAGGCGATCGGTCGCCAGCTCACCCAGGCCGGCATCCTGGAGCGGCCCTTGTTCTTCATGTTGGGCGTGACGCTGTCCGGCCAGGGCAAAGGCCTCAAGGCCGGCGAATATTTCTTCCCCGCCGCCATCTCGGCCGAGGCGGCGGCCGAGATGCTGGCCGAGGGCCGGACCGTGGTGCGCCGCTTCACCCTGGTCGAAGGCCAAACGGTGCGCCAAGTGCTGGAGGCCCTGGCGGGGGAACCCTCGTTTGGCGGGCAATTGCCGATCCCTCCCGAGGAAGGCCACCTTCTTCCCGAGACTTACCATTACCGCTGGGGCGATTCGCGCAAGGAGATCGTCCAGCGCATGGCGCGTGCCATGGACGAGGCGCTTGCCCAGGCCTGGGCGGCGCGGGCGCCCGATCTGCCGCTGGCCGGTCCGGAGCAAGCCTTGATCCTGGCCTCGATCGTCGAAAAGGAAACCGGCCTGGCCGCCGAGCGCGCCAAGGTGGCGGGAGTCTTCCTCAACCGCCTGCGCAAGGGCATGCGGCTGCAATCCGACCCGACGGTGATCTATGGCCTAAGCGGCGGCTCGGGGGCGCTCGAGCGCGGGCTGACCCGCGACGACCTTGCCCAGCCGACCCCCTTCAACACCTATCTGATCGACGGCCTGCCGCCCCGCCCGATCGCCAATCCGGGCCGCGCCGCGCTTGAGGCCGCCACCCGCCCCGAGGCCACCGACGCCCTCTATTTCGTCGCCGACGGCAGCGGCGGCCATGTCTTCGCCCGCGATCTGGCCGAGCATAACCGCAACGTGGCGCGCTGGCGGGCGATCGAACGCAACCGTTGAGCTGCAACCGCCCGGCGGCGCGCCGGCGATTATTTTGTCCGATCCTTGCCGCAAGCCTTTTCCGGGTTTCACGAATATGCGACCATCGGCATGGGGGAGTTGGGAACGATCCGCACGGACCGTTTCGGAAGTGAGGAGGGGCTATGGCCGTCGCCGGTTTCGACGGAATCAGGACCGCGTTGCTGTCGCTGGTCGCCCGGGTGTTCGGCGAGATCACCGTGCGCCAGTTCCGCGACCTCGTCGTTCCCGGCGGTCATGGGCCGCTGGTCGAGCGGCGCCGCGCCGGCCTGATCATTTCGCGGGCCCGCATGGTGGCGGCGGTCTTCGCGCTCTTGACCCCGAGCTGGATCGTCATCGATCTCATCATGCTGCCGTGGCCGCTGTGGGGCTTCCTGGCGGCGCTGCGTCTGTTCGCCACCGTCGTCTTTGCCATCCTGGCGCTGGGCTACCGACCGTCCGAGACCATGGCGTCGGCCTATCTGGCGGTGGCCTGGCTGTTGGCGGTGCCCACCGTCTTCTTCCTGGTCTCGCATCCCTTGCTCGGCCATTACAAGCTGCACGGCCTCGCCCACGCGATGGCGGCGGGTTATGCCTTTCTGCCCTTCGTGATGATCGCCGGCTTGAGCGTCTTTCCGATCACCGCCTTGGAAGGGGCGATCTTCGCCTTTCCCATGCTGGGGTCGCAAATCTTCGTTCTCTTCTACAGCCAGCTTCTCAATTTCACCACCAGCTCGCATCTGGGGGCGATCTGGCTGTTGATGGTGCTGACCGTGGTGGCGGCTTTGGCCGGCATGAGCCAGCTTCATTTCATGATCGCGCTGGTCAACCAGTCCTCGCATGACGGGCTGACCGGCGCTTACACACGGCGCATCGGCGAGGAGCTGTTCGATCTCCAATTCCGCCTGTCGATGCGCAACGACATCCCCTTCGCGGTCGCTTTCATCGATCTCGACCATTTCAAGCGCATCAACGACACGTTTGGCCATGAGGAGGGCGACCGCACGCTGCGCCGGGCCGCCGAATCGATCCGCCGCTGCTTAAGGCGCGGCGACGTTCTCATCCGCTGGGGTGGCGAGGAATTCGTCATCCTGATGCCGGGCAGCGATTGCGCCGGGGCCTTGAACGCCGTCGATCGGCTGCGCGCCCACGGCCTGGGCGCGCGGCCCGACGGCCAGCCGCAGACCGCCAGCATCGGCATGGCCGAGCGCGCCCATGACGGGACCGAGGAGTGGCAAAGCCTGATCGAGAAGGCCGATCAGCGCATGTATGCCGCCAAACAGGCCGGGCGCAACCGCATCTGCACCTGCGACGAAAGGCTGATCGCGTAGTTGGTTGGCCTCAGTCGCCGGCGGGGCCGTCCGGCCCCTTGGCTTTCGCGCCCATAAGGGCGCGGGGCCTCAACGGCCCAGTCGCGTGCTTCGTTGTTGGTTGGCCTCAGTTGCCGGCGGGGCCGTCCGGCCCCTTGGCTTTCGCCCGCATGGGCGGGCGGTCGCTCAACGCGCCAGTCGCGCGCTGTGCGCGCTCCGGTGTCGGGTTGGCCTCGGTCGCCTTCCGCCTAGTCGGTGACCTCGACCGGCTCGGGGTCCTTTTCCCAGGTCTCGGACGGCCGATGGGCCTGAGCCAGCCATTTGTCCAAGGCGGCGATATGGCCCCGTTCCTCCTGGGCGAATTCCTCGGCCAGGCGCTTGATCTCGGGATCGGCGGCCTCGCGGGCGATCTGGCGATAGTATTTGTAGCCGCGCAGCTCGTTGTCGCGGGCGATGCGCAGCGCGTTGTAGGGCTGCATGAAAAAATCGATGTCGAGCGAGTCGGTGGCTTCCGGCGGGGTCGCCCAGCGGTATTGCCAGGATTTGAGCTCGGGCAGGACCATGGCGCCCACCCGGGCCTTGATCTCATGGTGATGGCGGCCCGAGAAGCGGGCCATATCGCGAAAGACGGCGCCGACCTCGGGATTGAGGTTGTTTTCCATGATGTCGGCCAGTTCGCGGTAGCGCTCGGCCGCTTCATGTTCGAGGGCCAGGGAATGGGCCAGGAATTCCGGCAGCGAATCGGTCATGAGCAGGGCTCCCGTTCCTGAAGTGGATGAACAAGATATTGGATGGCCGAGACCAACCTTCAAGGCGCGGCTAAAGTCTCCCCACCGGCCAAGGAGGCGCTTGACAGGGGGGCGGGGGAACCCGATGATCCGCCCTCGTCCGGGCGGGGCCGTAGCTCAGTTGGGAGAGCGCCGCAATCGCACTGCGGAGGTCGAGGGTTCGACTCCCTTCGGCTCCACCAACCCGGCCATCCTTCCCCACCGCCACCCGCTTGCAACCCTTCGCGAAATTGCCCCCTTGGGAGCCGGCGGTTGCGCTATGCTGATCGGGTCAAGCGAGTCTGGCGGAAGCGGGAGGACGACGATGATCGCACGCATGACGGCCGCCGCGATGGGGCTGGTTTTCCTGGGCGGCGCCGCCGTGGCGCAGACCAATTGGCTCGATGTCGGCAAGGGCGCGCTCAAGGAGCAATTGGGCGGATCGTCGGGATCGGCATCGGCGGGCGGTCGGTCGGCCTTGAGCACCACCGACATCGCGTCCGGCCTCATCGAAGCCTTGAAGGTGGGCACCGAGCGGGTGGTGGCCCGGCTGGGGCGCACCGACGGCTACAACGCCGATCCGGAAATCCATATTCCGTTGCCCGAGAATCTGCGCAAGGCGCAATCGGCCTTGAAGCTGGTGGGTGCCTCGGGCCTGGCCGACGATCTGGAACTGAAGCTCAACCGCGCCGCCGAGGCGGCCGCGCCCAAGGCCAAGCAAATCTTCTTCGATGCGCTCAAGCAAATGACGCTCGACGACGCGCGCGGCATCCTGAACGGCCCCAAGGACGCCGCCACCCAATATTTCAAGCGCAGCATGACGCCGCCCCTGGTGAACGCAATGCATCCGGTGGTCGATCAAAGCCTGGCGGAGGCCGGCGCCGTCAAGGCCTATGACGCGCTGGTCGGCCGCGCCAAGGGCCTGCCGATGGTGCCCGATCTCAAGGCCGATCTGATCGACCATGTGCTGACGCTGGGCCTAAGCGGCCTGTTCGGCAATCTCGCCAAGGAAGAGGCGGCGATCCGCGACAACCCCGGCCAGCGCTCGACCGATCTGTTGAAGAAGGTGTTCGGGAGCTAGGACCTGATGCAGACAATCTGCATCAGGTCCTAGCTTTTTATTTGCCCCTCGCCGGGCGCGCGCGTCCGCGCGCTTGGCCGCGGCCGCGATGGCCGCCATTTGCGTCGTGCGTCAGATTAAACGCAAACCGCTTTAGCAGGCTGCGGAAAAACCCTTCCCTCTGGGGCGCCGTCGTGATTCGATTCACCGGCGGCATTCAAGGGGGGCGCGATGCGCGGCGGCGATGTTCGGACGGAAGGGCTGTTTTCGTATGTGAGCTGCGAAGCTCGGGTTCCTTCGACGCATCCCCTGCGTCCGATCCGGGCCATCTGCGACGAGGCGTTGGAGGTGCTGTCGCACG
>JACRPC010000048.1 GCA_016214125.1 Rhodospirillales bacterium
AGAGAGTTGCGATCGCCAACAACCGCCTCCAATCGACGGCGGTCCAAGGCGGAAACATTCACCATGATACCTGTTCGCATCCGCCCAGATTCGCACGGATCAATCCCGTCGGGAATCCTATGAATGCGTCAGACCACTAGAGGGCGAGCGGTACTGCCATCTCGGAGGCGCGCAAGATCGTTTGCACCTCGCCAGCGTGCTCCAGGAAGAGCGGCGCATAGCGCATGTCGACCTCCCGCACATGATGGGCAAGCCAATCGCTCAAATAATGGATAACGCTATCGCCAAAGGCGCCGCCCTTGACCTTCTCCAGGCCGGGCAAGACATTTTCCTGCCATTTGGCGAAATCGCGATGCTCCACCAGATGCGCATCCAGCCCGTCGAAACCGAGCGCCGTCATCAAGCGCTCTTCGCGGGCAAAATGAAGATTGGCGTAGCGGCCAAGGAAATCGGCGATCGATTGGATGCGATTGTTCTCGAGCGACAACATCAGCTCGTTTTCCAACAGGCCGATGGCGATCAGCAGCATCTGATGATCATGGTCGAGCCGATCGACCCCAACGCTCAACGACGGAGTCCATTCGATCGTCCGCATGCCCTGCGGCTTGGAGATGATGGTCATGGGTTAGCCCTCCACAAGCTAAACTCCCCACCCCTTCCCGGCACGAAAACGCCTTCCCCAAGGCGCGTTCGAGAAAGCTAACACCGAATTCCCGATGACCTGAAGAAAAATGCGGTTACGGTGATTACGGATTGCAATCAACGGATTAGAGCCGTTACCTAATAATTTGAATTGCCAGTCAGGCGCTTAACGGCCTTATCCACAGGGCTGGCCCGGTTACAGGCCAAGGCGCGGAATTCGTTTTCGGGCCGGACGGGCGATCAACGACCGGCCAGGGCCGGCGCCTTGATGATGTTCATCCCCAAAGCGGCGTCCTTGATGGGGTCAAGACCGAAGGCCACCGCCATAAGCTGGCTGTAGAAGACCACCGGAATGGCGAAATCGGTGCCGAACTTCTGATTGATCATCGGCTGGTACATTTCGACATTGGTCTGGCAGAGCGGACAAGGTGTCGAGATCACGTCGGCGCCGGCGGCCTTCGCCTCCTCCAGGATCTCCTTGATGAGGTGAAGAGTCTTGTCGGGGCTCATGACCGAGATCGAGCCGCCGCAGCAAGCGGTCTTGCGTTTGAAGGGCACCGCTTCGGCGCCGCAGGCGCGGCTGAAATTGTCGAGGAAGCTTGGATCGTCATAACGGTCGAAATGGTTGCCCCGCTCGGTGTCGGCGAAGGGCCGCACGGTCTGGCAGCCGACATAGCCGGCCACCTTGAGGCCGGCAAGCGGCTTGGTCACCTTGGCCTTGATCGCCTCGAGCCCGACGTCGGTGGCCAGCATCTCGCAGACATGGCGGACATGCAGGCTGCCGTCATAGGATTTTCCGACCGCCCCCAGCGCCTCGTTCAAATCGGCCTTGAGACCGGCGTCGGCCCGAAGCGATTCGTTGACGTAATGGGTGTTGAGATAGCAGGCGGCGCAGGGCGTGATGACATCTTCCGGCCCCTGGGCCCGCGCGTTGGCGAGATTGCGGGCCGACAGCGCGGCGTTGGCGAGATGGCCGCCCTCGATATGACCGACCGAGGCGCCGCAGCAATTCCAATCCTCGATGTCGCGCAGTTCGACGCCCAGGACGGGCAGGATGGCGCGCAGCGAGCGATCCAAATGCAAGGCCGAGGCCTGCGAGCTGCAACCCGGATAGTAGGTGAGCGTGCGGGTCATGACCTAGCCTTCCTTCCCGTGCCGGGCCTGGATTTCGGCCGCCTTGGCGACGATCGCCTTCAATTCCCCCACGCCCTTCACCTTGTGCGGCATGCCCAGATGCATGCGCTTGGTCTTGACCATGGCCAGCGCGATCGCCTGATTGGCCATGCCCTTCTTGATCCCCTCGCCCAGACCGGACGAGAAATAATAGCGCGCCGTCACCAGCCGCTCGTCGGTGCGGCCAAAGACGGTGGCACTCCACCAGAAGGCCTTGGCGAAACGGGCGTTGTCGGCCTTCTTGGCCTCGGCATAACCCTCTTCGATCGCCAGCGCCGACAGATCGTGCAGGATGTAGGTGATCGGCACCTGGCGCGGGCAACGAACGACGCAGTTGTAGCAGGACACGCAGTTCCAGATGGTGTTCGAGGTCAACACCGCCTCTTTCATGCCGGCACGGATCATCATGAACAGCTTGCGCGGTCCATGATCCATCTGGGTGCCGATCGGACAGGAGCCCGAACAGGCGCCGCACTGCATGCACAGTTTCAAGCGCTGGCCGCCATCGATGTGGTCGTAGACGTAGCGGGCGAAGGACAGGTCGTAGGTGCGGCTGGGGGTGGGCGCGGTCATGGCTCAAAGCCCCTTGAACGGGTTGGGACCGATCGTGTCGAAGGTGGCGACCAGCTCGTCGATCACTTTGGGCAGGCGGGCGGAATCGGCGATCGAGGCCTCGACCATGGTCACCCGCTCGGGTTCGAGCTGCATGCTCTTCAGGGTCTCGGCGATCTTGGACAGCCGCTCCTTGGCCATCGCGCTGCCCTTGACGAAATGGCATTGGTAATCGTCGCCCGGCTTGCAGCCCATCAGCACCACGCCATCATAGCCGCCCGAAAGGGCGTCGTTGATGAGCAGAAGGTTCATCGACCCCAAGCAGCGCACCGGCAGGATGCGCACGAAGGCCGAATACTGGTGCCGGGCGATGCCGGCCATGTCGAGCGCCGGATAGGCGTCGTTCTCGCAGGCGATGACCAGGATGCGCGGCTTCTCGTCGAACTCGTCGGGAATGTTGACCGCCTTGACCATGCTCGACAGCATGTCGACCGAGTAATTGTCGAAGGCGATGGTGCGCACCGGGCAGGCGCCCATGCAGGTGCCGCAGCGCCGGCAGCGGGTGGGGTTGACGACCGGATAATCCTGCTCGGTCTCGTCGATGGCGCCGAAGGGGCATTCGACCGTGCAGCGCCGGCATTTGGTGCAGGCGCTAAGCCCGATCTTGGGATAGCTGAGATCGCCGACCCTGGGATGGACCGAGGCCCCCTCGGCGGCGTTGGCGATCACCTGGATCGCTTTCAGGACGGCGCCCCTGGCGTCGTCGGCGGTTTCGGCCATGTCCATCGGCCGGCGCACCGGGCCGCAGGCGTAGATGCCGGTGCGGCGCGTCTCGTAGGGGAAGCAGATGTAATGGGAATCGGCGAAACCGTCGGCCAACATCGGCAGATGCGGACCCTGGCGGTATTGCAGATTGAGGATTGGCCCACCCGTCGGCACGATCGGCGCCGGCTTGTAGGACTCATCGGCCGCCGGATAGGGATTGATGTCGGGATTCAAGAGTTCGGCGCCGTACTCCTGGGCGGGCGCGTCGACATCGGTCGAGTTGGGCACCATGCCGGTCGCCAGCACCACCAGATCGAGCGGCCCCAGCGGCACCTCCTGACCCAGCAATTCGTCGGCGACGGTGACGGTGAGCCCGGCGCCGTTGGCAACCTTGTTCGCCTTGCCCTTCATGAAGATCACGCCGGCGTCCTGGGCGGCGCGATAGAATTCCTCGGCCTGACCCGGGGTGCGCATTTCCTCATAGACGATGTAGACCATCGTCTGGGGATCGGCCTTGGCAAGCTGGATCGCCTGCTTCAAGGAGACCGAACAGCAGACCGACGAGCAATAAGGCAGATGGGCCGGATCGCGCGAGCCGGCGCATTGGATGAAGGCCACCGTCTTGGGCGCCTGGCCGTTCTTGGTCGTCACCTTGCCCGAGGCCAGCTTGATTTCCAGCTCGACATTGGTGATCACGTCCGGGCTGGCGCCATAGCCCAGATGGCCGAGCTTAGTGGCGTCATAGGGGCGCGAGCCGGTGGCAAGCACGATGGCGCCCACCAGGTGGGTCGAGCCGTCGGAAAGCTCGATCTGGAACTTGCCCGGCATGCCCGCGGTCTTCGTGACGGTGGCGTTCCGCGCCACCCGGATGGCCTTGTTGGCCTCGACCTTGGCGACGAGGGCCGGAAGGGGATTGTCCTGGGGCTCGCGGTAAGGCGGGTCCGAGGGCACGACTTTCGTCCAGCCCCGCGCCGACCCGCCCAGTTGGGCCGATTTCTCGACCAAGAGCACGTCATGGCCGGCCTTCACGGCCTCGTTGGCCGCCGTCAGGCCGGCATAGCCGCCTCCCACCACCAAGAGCGTGGTGGCGAATTCGCCCTCTTTCCAGGGCGTCGGTGCGTTCAACTTGGTGGCCTGGGTAAAGGCCATGCGCAGCATGTCCTCGGCCAGCATCTGAGTGTCCTCGTCGCCGGCCGGATGCGACCAGATCACCTGCTCGCGCAGATTGGCGCGAAGGACCTGGGCGTTGGGAAACTGGAAGCGATCGGTCATGACGCGGGGCGAACAGGCGCCGATCACCGGCAGGGTCACCGCACCCGCTTCCAGATCGGCCTTGATCAGGGCCACGCCCTCGTCGCCGCACAGGCATGCATGGGTCTTGATGACGGGCAGCTTGAATTCGGCTTTCGCCACCTTTTCCAGGGCGGCGATGTCGAGCGCGTCGCCCAGGCCGCAGCCCTGGCAGAGATAGGCGCCGGTTTTCTTGTCCATGAACCCGCCCTCCCCTAGCGCCGCACGGCCTGGACGGCGCCCAGCGCCGCCGCGGTGGCGGATTGAACCGACATCGAGACATCCAAGGGACCGGTGGCAACGCCGGCACCGATCACCCCGCCTTCATGGCCGACGACGAAGCCGTAATCGTCCATCGCCGTCTCCATCGGCGGCTTGGCCGAGGGCTGCATGCCGGTGGCCAGCACCACCAGATCGTAGGGCTCGGCATAAACCTCGCGGGTCAGCGTGTTCTCGCCGCATACCACCGGGCGGCCGTCGGCGCCGGGCTCGATGCGGGCCGGCTTCGATTTCAACCAGCGCACTTGGCCGTCGGCCTTGAGCTTGCGGTAGAAGGCCTCGAGTTTGTCGTGGGCGCGGATGTCGATGTAGTAGATGTCGACTTGGGCATCCGGGTGCTGCTCGCGGACATAGAGGGCGTGCTTCATCGAGGCCAGGCAGCAGATGCGCGAGCAATAGGGCAGATGGTTGAGATCGCGCGAGCCGGCGCATTGGATGAGCGCCACCTTCTTGGCCGGCGTCCCATCGGAACGCCGGAGAATCTGGCCCTTGGTGGGGCCGTCATGGGCGGCCAGACGCTCCATCTCGACATTGGTGATGACGTCGGCAAGCGCGTCGTAGCGATAGGCGGTGAGATTGGTGGCCGGATAGGGCTGCCAGCCGGTGGCCCAGATCACCGCCCCCACCGAAAGGTCGAAATGCGTGGGTTGCTCGTCGAGATCGATGGCGCCCACCTTGCAGGCGGCCTTGATCGACTGACCTTCGGGCGTCCCCGCCACCTCGGGCGCCAGCACATAGCGCATCGGAAAAGCCATGGCATGCGGCAGATAGGCCGCCTTCACCGTGCCCAGCCCGTAATTGAAGGCATCGGCAACCTCGCTGGTCGCCACCTTGGCGCAATCGCCGCAGGCCGTGCAATTCGGTTTCACATAGCGCGGCCGGGTGACGATGGTGGCCTTGAAATTGCCGGGGCCGCCGGTGATCGCCGTCACCTCGCTCATGGTGAAAACCTTGAGGCGCGGATTGCGCTTGATGCGCTGGAAGTTGATTTCCAGCCCGCAGGTCGGATGGCACATCTTGGGAAAATAGCGGTTGAGCGCCGCCACCCGCCCGCCCAGGCTGGGGCCCTTCTCGATCAACACCACCTCGCAGCCGGTTTCGGCGGCTTCCAGCGCGGCCGAGATGCCGCCGATGCCACCGCCCACCACGAGCACGGTCTGGCTTTGGGGTTTGGGATTCATCGGCGCGCTCCCTGGGTTAAAGGCTGGCGTAGTATTTGCGCAGGATTTCGACCACCTCGGGCCGGCTGAATTCGGGTGGAATCGGCTCGCCCTTCGACAGCATCTCGCGCTGCTTGGTGCCCGAGATGTTGATCTGCGATTCGGTGCCGTGCGGGCAGGTCTTGGCGGTCGCCATGCCGTAGCATTTTTTGCAGTAGAAGGTGACGTCGATCTTCAAGGGCTGGGTGACCAGCGCGCCCGGCCACAGCGTGTCGAAGATGTGCTGGGCGTCGAAGGGGCCGTAATAGCTGCCCACCCCGGCGTGATCGCGCCCGACGATCAGATGCGAGCAGCCGAAATTCTGACGGATCAGCGCGTGCAGCAAGGCTTCGCGCGGGCCGGCGTAGCGCATTTCGATCGGATAGCCAGCCTGGATCACCGTGCCCGGCACGAAATAACCGGCGATCATGGCGTCGATCGCCTCGGTGCGGACCTCAGCCGGGATGTCGCCTTCCTTGAGCTTGCCCAGAACCTGATGGATGAAGACGCCGTCGGTGACTTCGACAGCGATCTTGACCAGATGCTCGTGGCTGCGGTGCATCGGGTTGCGGGTCTGGAAGGCGGCGACCCGCGACCAGCCCTTCTCGGCGAAGGCGGCGCGCGATTCGGCCGGGCGCAGATAGAGGCGCTTGTATTTGTCGGGATAGACGCCCTCGGAGAGCGCGCTCACCCGTCCGCCCAAATTGACCGCGCCCTGCTCCAGCACCTTGGCGACACCCGGATGCTTGGGGTCGGTGGTGCGGTAGACATGCTGACTTTCGAAGGCGCGGTCGATGGCGTATTTCTCGCTCACCTCCAAGGTCGCCATGATCGCTCCGGTCTCGCCATCGACCAGGGCCACTTCCTCGCCGACGCTGATCGAGCCCGCCAAGGCCTCGTCGGTCGAAAGTGTGATTGGAATCGGCCAGAAAATCCCGTTGGCCATTTTCATTTCGGCGCAGACGCCCTGCCAATCGGCCTTGCCCATGAAGCCGTCGAGCGGCGTGTAGGCCCCCATCGCCAGCATGATGACGTCCGAGGTCTCGCGGCTGGTCATCGGCACTTTTTTCAGGCCCTGGGCGCGTTTCAAGGCCGGACCGCGCTCGATCGACGGCAAGAGCAAAGGCTTGAGCGATCCGCCGCCATGCGGCGGCACCAACTTCGACATGGGCGTCACTCCCAGGGTTTTATAATATTCGGTCCTTATGATATAAAACCCGGGCTTTGAAAAGCCTTTTGATTTAGAGGCTGGTAAAACAACAAAATTTCTATGTGATAAACGCCTTTTCCGGCAGGGAATTGCCATCCGGCAGGCTCTCGACCCGCTCGGCCAGCAGCCGGGTTTCCGGCATCAGGAAGCCCCGCCAATAGAGCGCCGCCGCCTTCAGCCGTTCGGGATTGGGGGCGCGCTCGGCCTGAGCTTCCAGGCGGAACAGGGCGGCGCCAGCGGCCAGTATGCCGCACAGGCGCAGATAGCTGGCCGCTGCCAGCGAGGGATCGGTGCGGGCCAGGGTCGCCTTGGTTGCGCCCTCCCACTGGGCAAGCCCGAAGCCCAGCGAGTCGCGGCTCTCCGGCTTGGCCTTGGCGATCGCCATGCCGATGTCGTCGCGGAAGGCGGTCAAACAGGCGCCATTGCCCTGGCGGACCAGCCTTCCGGCCATGTTCATAGCGTGGATGCCGTTGGCGCCTTCGTAAATGGCGGTGATGCGGGAATCGCGCAGGATCTGCTCGACCCGGTATTCCCGAAGATAGCCATAGCCGCCATGAATCTGCACCGCCAGATGGGCCGCCTCGATCGCCGCCTCGGAGGCGAAGGTCTTGCCGATCGGCGTCAGGAAATCGACCAGGGCCGGGCGCTGGCCGAGATCAAGCTCGACCGCCGTGCGATAAACCAAGGCCCGGCAGGCCAGGGCGAAGGCTGATTGTGCCATCAGCATCCGCCGGACATCGCCATGGCGGTTGATGAGGGCGGTGGCGCCGTCGCCTCCCCGTCCCTGCTTGCGCTCGGCCGCATAGGCCTGGGCGCGCTGGCGGGCGATCTCGGCATAGGCGACGCCCTGGATGCCGACATCGACCCTAAGCGCGTTCATCATGGTGAACATGCGCATCAGCCCCTCGCCGGGAGCGCCGACGATTTCGGCCTTGGCGCCGTCGAAAGCCATCTGGCAGGTGGGCGAACCGTGCAGGCCCATCTTGTCTTCGATGCGCACCACCGAAACGCGGTTGCGCGTGCCGTCGGGCAGGATCGAGGGACAAAGGAACAGGCCCAATCCCTTGGTGCCCAGTTCGGGCCCACCGGTGCGGGCCAGCACCAGATGGAGGATTCCGTCCACCAGATCGTGATCGCCGCCCGAAATGAAGATTTTGCCGCCCGAGATCGACCAGGAGCCATCCGCCTGCGGCTCGGCCTTGGTGCGGCAGAGCGCCAGATCGGAACCGGCCTGCGGCTCGGACAGGCACATGGTGGTCAGCCATTCGCCCGAGATCAGGCGGGGCAGCCACAGCGTCTTCTGCTCCGCGCTGCCATGGGCGGCGATGGTGCGCAGCGTGCCCTGGATGAGCGCCAGCACCATGTGAAGCGCCGCACAGGACCCAGCCAGCATCTCGGACAGCGCCGAATAGACGATGACCGGCTGATTCTGGCCGCCGAACGCCTCGGGCGCCGTCAGGCCCGGCCAGCCGCCCGCACGGTATTTCGCATAGACCGGCCGAAATCCGGGCGGCAGGCGAACCCGGCCGCCTTCCAGCTTGGCGCCGACGGCATCGGCGACGGGATCCAGCGGCGCCACCTCGGCCTCGACGAAGCGCGCCGCCTCACCCAACATCTGGCGCACCAATTCGCCATCCCAGTCGGGCAGGCGATGCGCCTCGGCGCCAACCTCGATGGCGAACAGGATGTCGTCGAGCGGCGCGCGGTAATCGATCATAGCAGGCGCACCAGATCGGGATCGTCGGGGCTGGCGTAGAGCCGATCGACCAGGGCGGCGCGGCGGGTCAGCACGGCGCGCTGATTGAGGTAGCCCTTATCGGTGATCTCGCCGGCATCGATGTTGGGCGGCTCCTCCATCAGCATCGCCCGGGTGATGCGGGTCGAACTGCCCTCGCCCTTGCCGGCCAACAGCCCCATGCCTTCGCGCAGGCGGCGCTTGACCTCGGGCCTGGCGAAAAAGGCCGCCAGGGGCGCGTCGGCGGGCAGGTCGGGGCACAGCTCGCGCAAACCGGCCGGATTGGGGAAGACCAGCATGCCGACCTCGTCGCGGTCATGGCCAGCGATCACCGCATCTTGGATGGCCGGCGCGGCAGCCGCGATCACCGCCACCCGAAGCGCCCCGGCATGGACCCAGGTGCCGGTGGAGAGCTTGAAATCCTCGGCGATGCGACCGTCAAAGATGATGCCTTTGGCCGGACGGTCGGGATCATCGAGCCGTCCGGCGTCGCCGATCTTGTAATAGCCCTCCTCGTCGAAGGCGGCCTGGGTGAGATCGTCGCGCTTCCAATAGCCGGGCGTGACGTTGGGGCCCTTGACCCGCAACTCCATCTTGCCGTTGTTGGGCAGCATCTTGAGCGCCACGCCGGGCAGCGGAATGCCGATCACCCCGGCCCGATCGATCTCGTAATGGACGCTGGTGATGGCGGGCGCGGTCTCGGTGGCGCCCCAAGACGAGATCATCCGCACCCGCTGGCCGCGATGCTTGATCGACAAATCCTCCAGCCGCTCCCACAGCGATTGCGGCAGGGCGGCGGCGGCGTAGAAGATGATGTCGAGATGGCGGAAGAAATTGGCGGCCAGCGCGTCGTCCTTCTCCAGGAAGGGGATCAGCATGTCGTAGCCGCGCGGCACGTTGAAATAGAGGGTGGGCGCGATCTCCTTCAGATTGGCAGCCGAACGCTCGATCAGACCCGGCATCGGCTTGCCCTCGTCGATGTAAAGCGTGCCGCCGTGATAGAGCATCATGTTGAAATTGTGGTTGCCGCCGAAGGTGTGGTTCCAGGGCAGCCAATCGACCAGCACCGGCGGCCGCTCGCCCAGGAAGGTCCAGACCTGGGCCATCGCCTTCTGGTTCGAGCCCATCATGCGCTGGGTGTTGATGACGCCCTTGGGATCGCCGGTTGAGCCCGAGGTGAAGAGCAGTTTGGCGATCGTGTCGGGGCCAACGCGGGCATAGGCCTCGTCGACCCGCCGGGTCGGCTGGGTCGCCAGCAGGCTGGTGAACAAGGTGCAGGGCCGATCGGCGGGCGGATCGGCGCTCACCACGAATTCGGCGTCGCCCAAGCCCGCCGCCTTTAGGGCCGGTGCGTAGCGCTGGCCGTTCGAGGCGTAGATGACGCCCGGCTTCACCTGGGCCAGCACCGAGCGCAGCTTGGCGTAGTCCTTGCTCATCAAGGAATAAGCGACCGAGATGGGCGCCACCGGAATGCCGACATGCATGGCCCCCAGGCTGATCAGTCCGTGATCGATGGCGTTCTCGGACAGAATCGCCAAGGGCCGATCAGGACCCAGGCCGCGATCGAGCAGCGCCTGACCTAGCCGGCGCGCGGCATCGAGCGTTTGCGCGAAGGTCACCTTGCGCCAGACTCCGTCGGGCTTGCGCTCGGCCAGAAAGACCCGTTCGGGCTGGGTGGCCGCCCAATGGACCAGCATAGCGCCCAGCGACAGCGGATAAGGCCCCAGCAATTGCGGCGAGGAAAGGATCATGCCGCCGCCCGGCAACTGGCGCACATCGACGGCGGCGGGGGCGAAGCTCAAGGGGGCGAAGGGCGGCTTGGTCATGGGCGCTCTCTCGTTCGGAATTACAGGCCGAGATAGGCCTTGCGGATGCGGTCGTCGGCCAGCAGTTCGGCCCCGGTGCCGCGCGCCGCGATGCGGCCGTTCTCCAAAACGATCGCATGGTCGGACAATTTGAGCGACAAGGCAACGTTCTGCTCGACCAGCACCACCGTCAGCCCCTGCTCGTGCAGGGCGCGGATGATGCGGAAGACCTCTTGAGCCATGGCGGGCGACAGGCCGAGCGACGGCTCGTCGAACATGATCAGCTCGGGCGAGCCCATAAGGCAGCGCCCGATCGCCAGCATCTGCTGCTCGCCACCCGACAGCGTGCCGGCCGCTTGGCGCCTGCGCTCGGCCAGACGCGGGAAGAGATCGAGCACGCGGGCCAGATTGGCGTCGAAACGGGCGCGGCCCCTGGGGATCATCGCCCCGGTCTCCAGATTCTCCATCACGGTCAGGGTGGGGAAAATCTGGCGGCCCTCGGCCACCTGGCCGATGCCGGCCTCGCAGACCTTATGGCTGGGCCAACCGGTGATGTCCTGGTCACGATAGCGGATGCGGCCGGCCGAGGGCTTCAGCATGCCGGCGATGGCGCGGATGAGCGAGGTCTTGCCGGCGCCGTTGGCGCCAATGATGGCAACGATCTCGCCCTCGGGCACGGTGAATTCGACCCCGGCCAGGGCCTGGGCGTCGCCATAATGGAAATCGAGCCCCTCGACGGCCAGGGTCATGCCGCCTCCTCGCCCAGATAGCAGTCGCGCACCTTTTGATCGGCGGCGATCTCCTCGGGGGTGCCGGTGGCGATCACCTCGCCGGTGTTCAGCACCACGATCCGTTGCGCCAGGGCCATCACGGCGCGCATGACATGCTCGATGAGCAAGATGGTCAGACCCGACTCGCGGTTGAGCTGGCGAAAGATGGCGACCATACGGTCGGTCTCGGTGGGCCTGAGCCCCGCCATCACCTCGTCGAGCAGCAACAACTTGGGCCGGGTGGCCAGGGCGCGCGCCACCTCCAGGCATTTGCGGTCGGGCAGCGTCAGCGCGTGTGCCGGCTGGCGCGCCTTGTCGGCCAGGCCCAGAAGATCGAGCACCCGGTCGGCCTCGCGCTCGGCGTCGGCGACCGTCTTGCACGAGGCCAGGGCGCCGACGATGACGTTTTCGCGCACCGTGAGGCCGCCGAAGGGTTTGACGATCTGGAAGGTGCGGCCGATGCCGGCTCGGCAGATCTGGTCGGGCCGCTTTCCGGTGATGTCCCGACCGTCCATCCGCACCCGGCCCTCGTCGGGCGGAAAGACGCCGGCGATCATGTTGAAGACGGTGGTCTTGCCGGCGCCGTTGGGGCCGATCAGACCCAGGATGGCGCCGGCATCAAGCTCGAACGACACCGCGCTGGCGGCTTTCAAGCCGCGGAAGCTTTTCGAAATGCCGTCGACGGCCAAGAGCGCGCTCATGACGCCTTCTCCCCGTCCAGACCCAACCTTTTCGCCAGTCTTGGCCAGACGCCCTCGCGCCTGAGCGCGATGATGACGAGCAAGATGAGCCCATAACCGATCTGCTTGACGCCCTCGAAGCCGTGGCCGAAATTCTCGGCCAGGCGGGTGAGGAGTTCGCCCAAAAGGGTGAGCAGAAAGGCGCCCAGGATGGGCCCGAACAAGGTGCCCATGCCGCCGATGATGGCGCCCAGGATCAGCTCGATCGAGCGATGCATGGCGAAGGCCGATTCGGCGTAGAGCGTGTTGGTGTAGAAGGCGTAGAAGACGCCGCCCACCGCGGTCAGCGCCGCCGACAGCATCACCGCCGCCATCTTGGCCTTGAAGGTGTCGATGCCCAAGGCTTGGGCGGCGTCCTGATCTTCGCGGATCGCCCGCCAGTAATAGCCCAGACGGCTGCCCAGGATGCGATGGCAGATCAAGAACACCGCCGCCGACAGGCCGAGAATGACGTAATAGAACATCGCCGGCCGGCCGCGCAGCAAAAGCAGATTGTCGTGATCGGCCCGCACCACCGGCAGATAAAGGCCGCTCGAGCCGCCCACCCAGGTGAAATGGTCAAACAGGATGCGGGTGAATTCGGCAAAGGCGATGGTGAGAAGCGCGAAATAGACGCCCTTGACGCCGAAGCGAAAGCCCAAGAAGCCGATCACGCCCCCCACCAGGGCGGCGATCGCCGCGCCCACGATCATGCCGATCCAGGGCGGCGTGCCGTAATGGAAGAACAGCGCGCCGCCGGCATAGGCGCCAAGCCCGACATACAGGGCATGGCCCAGCGAAAGCTGGCCGGCGAAGCCCATCATGATGTTCCAGGCCTGGGCGAGATAGGCGTTGAACAGGCAAAGGATCAGCACCGACACCAGATAGTCGTTGCCGATGAAGGGGGCCAGCAGCAGCGCCACCATGAGCCCGATCAGCATCCGGGTCGCTCGTCCCATCGCCATCACGCGCCCCGCCCCAACAGGCCGTTCGGCCGAAAGAGCAGCACCAGGATCAACAGCCCGAAGGCGAACATGCTTTTCATCGAGGCGGCCAGGAAGAAGCCGGCGAAGGCCTCGGAAAGGCCGATCAGCACGCCGCCCAAAAGCGCGCCCGGCAAACTGCCCAAGCCGCCGATGATGACGATGATGAAGCCCAAAAGCGTGTAGTCGGTGGTCAGATGCGGATGAACATCGACCAGGAGCAGCATCAGCGCGCCCCCGGCGCCCACGCAGGCCGCCCCCAGACCGAAGGTGACGGCGTAGAGATGCTTGACATCGAGCCCCACCACCTGGGCGCCGGTGAGGTTGTCGGCGCAGGCGCGGATCGCCTTGCCGGTGCGGGTCTTGGCGAAGAACAGGCCCAAGAGGGCGGCGATCAAGACGGCGATGACGGCGGCGATCAGCCGCACCTTGTCGATCACCAGCGGGCCGACATTGTAGGAATCGAAGGCATAGGGCAATTGCACGCCGCGCGCATCGGGTCCGAAGATCATCAGGAAGGCATTGGTGAAGACCATTGCCACCGCCAGAAGCAACAGGAACTGGACGTGCTCGGGCACTTCGATGAAGTAATTCACCAGATAGCGTTGCAGCAGATAGCCGACGACGAACAGCCCCAGGGCCGCCACCGGCAGCATCATGATCGGGTCGAGCCCCATCGTCTTGTAGAGCAGATAGGCGATGTACATGCCGCCCACCATCATCTCGCCATGGGCGAAATTGACCACCCGCATGACGCCGAAAATGGCCGAGAGGCCCAAGGCCATCAGGCCGTAGACGGCGCCGGTGAGCGTGCCGGCGATCGCGATGCCGAGAATGAATTCGGGCGACATGGAACGGTTGGCAAGGCGGGGCGCGACCCCGAGGGATCGCGCCCGACCCTAGCCTCTCCCGATCAGCGCTTGCTCCAGGCGGGCACCGGGTAAACCGGCTTCATCACCGCGAACTGGTCGGGCAGCACGACTTGCGGCTTGCCGTCGCGGTTCTGCACCGCCACGACCTGATTGCCGTTGTTCTGGCCCTTCTCGTCGAAGGCGATGGCGGTGCCGGTCAGCAGCCGCTTGGCGATGCTGGTCTTGCGCAACGCCTCGGTCAGCGCCTGCGGGTTGGCCGAGCCGGCCCGCTTGTAGGCGTCGGCGGCCACCAGCACGGCCTCGAAGGTGAAGCCGAAATTGATGTCGTAGGTCTCGTCGGGGAAGGCCTTGGTGAAGCGGGGTTCCAATTCCTTGTTGAGGTCCGAGCGCGGATCGAACCAGGGAATGTTGGTGACGCAGTAATCGGCATACTTGCCCAGCGTCTTGGCGAATTGGCGCTCGTACATGCCGGGGCTGCCGGGGCTGATGATGCCCTGGGTCTCGTATTGCTGCTTGACCATCTCGCGCACCATCAAGATGGCGTCGTTGAGCCGCGTCACCACCATGTGCATGTCGGCCTTAGCGGCCTTGGCCTTGGCGACCTCGATCGACAGGTCCTTGGCCCGGGGATCGTAGGCGATGGTCTCGACGATCTTGAAGGGCATCTCAAGCTTGGGCATCAAGGCGTTGACGCCGGCCAGCATCGACATGCCGAAGCTGTCGTTGACATGCATGAAGACGGCGGTCTTGGGCGTGGTGCCGGTTTGGGCGAACAGGGTCTTCATCAGCCCCATGCCGCCGGCGCCGAGCTGCGGGCTGGTCGGGAAAACGCGGAAGGTATATTTGTAGCCCTGCTCGGTGATCTTGGGGTCCGAGGCGATGTTGACCACGAAGGGAATGCCCTTCTGCTCGGCCACCTGCGCCACCGACATGGTGGTGGCGGAATCGAAGGTGCCCATCAGCATCTGCGCCCCTTCGCGGATCAGCTTTTCCGCCTGGGTGCGCCCGACATCGGGGCTCGATTCGGTGTCGGCGTTCATGACCTCGATGTCGTAGCCCATGTCCTTCAGGACCGGCAAACCCATATCGACGCCGCGCTGACAAGCCTGACCGATCAGGGCCAGGAAACCCGAGCGCGGAAGGAGGACGCCCAGCTTCAAGGGCGCGGCGGCATGCAGCCGGCGCATCGGCAGGGCGGCAAGAGCCGCGCCGGCGGCGGCGCTCTTCAAGAGCGTGCGGCGGCCAAGCGGAAAAAGGGTGCTGGTGCGGGTCATGAAGGACACTCCCTGTTGTGATTTCGCTCCGCGTTCGTCCACCGGGACGAGCGGTTTGAGCGGGATTCTCCCGGAAGCCGGCAGGCGCGTCAAGCCTTAGAAAACCCTAGAAATTCATGCCTGGGCGGGCCGGGCCTGGAATCGGCAGACCGAAGCCCCCAGGGCCACGCATTCCAGCTCGTCCGCCACCATCGGTCGGCCAGTCGCCAGACCGGCGACGGCGGTGAACATGCCGGCGATCGGCGCGCAGATCGGCCGATCGGCCTTGGCCTCGTAATCGGCGGCGAAGGGCGAGTTGCGCACCGTCAGATTCAGAAGGTCACCGTCGCGCTCGATGGTCCAGCGTCCCCAACCCAATTGCGGGCTGGTGGCGTGAATGGTGGCAAACAAGGCCTCGGCATCCAGATTGCCCATCTGCTGGTAGCGGCTGGCCGATTTGCGGCCATGCTCGATGGTCGAGTTCTTGAAGGCGTCGAGCGCCCGCGCCCGCTCGGCGGGTTCCAGGCGGGCGAAGATGCCCATCAGCGTGTCGGGCCGGATGAGCAAGTAGCGGACCGGGCCGTCGCGCATCTCGCCCTTCTCAAGGTCCCAGGTTAGGCGCTCGCGGAAGGTCGTGGGATTGGTCATGGGCTTCCTCCTTGGCGGCGATGGAAATACTGGCCGAGATAATGGCTGATCAGGCCGGCCAGGCTGGCCAACAGCATCAGCCAGACCAGCGTTCGCGCCGTGCCGGGCAGAACGCCGATCGAGAAACTGCCCAAGGCGGCGAAGGTCATCTGCAGGAAGCCGACCAGGCCGGAAGCCGAACCGGCACGGCGTGGATCGACACTGACCGCCCCGGCCACCGCCGAGGAGACGCTGAAACCCTGGGCGAGCGAAATGCCGCCGGCGGCCAGAAACAGCGGCATCACGCTCAGCCGCCCCACCTCCTCGAACACCACCAAGAGGAAGGAGAACAGGACGCCAAAGGCGACGCCGCCGCGAATGAGCCGTTCGATCCCAATCCGAGGTGAGAACCGGCCGGCCAGGAAATTGGCCAGCATGTATTGCGACGGCACCATGATGAAATAGAGGCCGAAATGGTGGGGTGCCACCCCCATCCCGTCGACCGCGACATGCGCCGCGCCGCCAACGAAGGCAAAAAACACCATCGTCGAGAAGCCAAGCTGGAAGGCGTAGCCGCAAAAGGCCGGCTGGCGCAAGAGCAGGACGAAATCGTGCAGCATGGCGATCGGGCTCGATCCCGTCAGGCGCTCGCGCAGCGTTTCCGGCATGGCGAGATGCGCCCAGATCTGGACCAGGATTCCGACCACCAGGAGAAAGACGAACAGCGACCGCCAACCGAACCAAAGCTCGAGATAGCCGCCGATCGCCGGCGCCAGCATCGGTCCCAGCGCCAAAGCCATCGTCATGTAGGCGACCATGCTGGCGGCTCGCTCGCGTTCGTAGACGTCGCGGATGACGGCGCGCCCCAGGACGGTGCCGGCGCAGGAGCCGATCGCCTGCAACAAGCGCCCGCTGTTGAGGGTCAGGATGTCGGGGGCCACCAGGCAGATCACCGTGCCGATCTGAAAGAGCGTGAGCCCCGCCAGCAAGGTCGGTCGCCGTCCGATCCGATCCGACACCGGCCCGTAGACCAACTGCGCCACCGCGAAGCCGAACAGATAAAGGGTGAGCGTGAACTGAACGACGGTGGTGTCGGTCTTCAAGGCCTGCGCCAGCACCGGCATCACCGCCGGAATGATGTTGAGCCCCAGAAGCCCGATCGCCGCCACGGCAATCAGCAAGGTGAAATGAGGCGCTTGAGGTCGGGTCATCGTGCGTTTCGGCGGTCAGCGGGGAGGCGCATGCTAGTGCACTTTTCGCCAAAGAGAAACCGGAACCGGTGCCGTCGTTTTACAAGCTGTCCCCTTGACAGGACGTCAGGGCCTCTCGAATGTTCAGAGGCGCATAAGAAAGACCTTGGAGGCGACGATGACAGCATCCCTTTTCCGCACCGCTCTCATCCTGACCGGCGTGGGACTGGCCGGCACCGGCTGGGCCGCCGATCCGATCCCGTTCCGCATCACCTTGGAAACCAGCCCCACCCACATCAAGACCAAGGCGGTGGAGGCCTTCGTCGCCGACCTCGGCCCCAAGACGGTCGGCCAGTTGGACATCAAGGTTTTCCATTCCGCGCAATTGTTCAAGGAGCGCGACGTCGGCAAGGGCCTGCGCCAGGGCGCCGTCGAAATGGCCCTGCCGGCCTCGGTCCATCTCGATGGTTACGAGCCCAACGCCGGCGCGGTGCTCCTGCCCGCCTTCTACGGCCTCGATCGGGACGCCACCCATCGCATCACCGACGGACCGGTCGGCCGGGAACTGAACCGGCGCCTGGAGGCAAAATTGGGGGTCAAGGTCATCGGCCGCTATCTCGATCTCGGGCCGGTGCACACCTACACCAGCACGAAGAAGATCGCCGCTCACGAGGACTTCGCCGGCTTGAAGATCCGCGTCCAGGGCGGCGCCGCCAACATCATGCGCTACAAGTTCTTCAACGCCAACGCCGTCGCCATTCCCTGGCCCGACGTGCCGATGGCACTGACGCAACGCACCGTCGACGGCATTTCCAGCTCGCATGAAAGCGTGCGCAGCGCCAAGCTGTGGGAGGCCGGCATCCGCTACGTCTTCGAGGACAATCAGTGGTTCGGCCAATACATCCCGATGGTCAGCCTGGCGGTGTGGGACAAGCTCTCGCCCTCGCTGCGCGCCACCATCGAGGCCACCTGGGAGGCACATGTCGAGGAATCGCGCGCCCTCGCGGCGGCCAGCGACCGCGAAGCCCGCCAGGCCCAGATCGACAACGGCATCACCATCGTTAGCCCCTCGCAGGCGGAATTGGCCAAGCGCCGCACCGCCCTGCTCACCACCCAGGAGGCTCTGGTCAAGGATTTGGGCATCGATGCCGCCTTCATGGCCTTGGTGGTCAAGGAAGTGGCCGCCTTGAAATAAGGTCCGCGTATGCTTGCCCTGTGGAACACCGCCGAGCGTTGGCTGGTCGGAGTGCTGGCCGGAGCCGCGCTCGCCCTAGCCTTCTACGCCATGACCATGCGCTATGTCGCCCCCCGCCTGTCGCCCGACTGGAGCGACGAAGTCGTCATCTTCCTCATCCTCTGGGCGGTTTTCCTGGCCGGCAGCGCCCTGGTGCGCGACGAGCGGCACGTGCGCGCCGATCTGGTGGTTCGCCTGCTGGCGCCGGCGCTGCAGCGCTGGATCGAAGTCGTCAACAGCCTGGCGGCGCTGATCTTCTGCGCCCTGCTCGCCGGCTGGGGCTGGGCGGCGACCGACGATGCCCGGCTCTTGGGCGAGCGCACGGTGAGCACCCTGCACCTGCCGATGTGGATCTACTATCTGTGCCTGCCCACCGGCTGCGCCCTCATGACCCTACGCTACGGCCAGCGCCTGTATCGCCTGCTCTTCGCCCACGATCCCGACGCCTTCCTGGGGCGCGAGCGCAGCCATGAATAGGGGCGCCTGAAATGGGAGCCCTGGCGCTGTTTTTCGGCTTCTTGATCGCCGGCATGCCGATCTTCCTGGTTCTCGGCCTGACGGCGATGATCCTGTTCGCCCTGGGCGGACGGCCGATGATCGCCATTCCGCAAAAGATGCTCGACGACTTGAACGGCTTCTCGCTGATGGCGGTGCCGTTCTTCGTCATGGCCGCCACCCTGATGCAGAAGGGCGGCATCGCCCGCGCCCTCATCGACGCCGCCAACGCCTGGATCGGCGGGGTGCGTGGCGGCCTGGCGGTGGTCTGCGTCGTCGCCACCACCGGCTTCGCCGCCATCTGCGGCTCCTCGGTCGCCACCGCGATGGCGATGGGCACCGTTCTGGTGCCGGCGATGCTGGAACGGCGCTACCAACGCCCCTTCGCCCTGGGCGTGGTCGGCGCCTCAGGCACGCTGGGCATCATCATACCGCCCAGCCTGTCGATGATCGTCTACGCCATCATCGCCGAGGAATCGGTTCCCCGGCTCTTTCTGGCCGGCGTCATTCCGGGGCTGATGCAGGCGGCGTTGTTTCTGCTCTATGTCGGCTACCACGTCCGCCGGCACGATTACCCGCGCGAACCGGCGCCGAGCCGGCGCGACTTCTGGCGGGCCAACGGGCGCGCCGTTCCTGCCCTTCTGGTACCCGGCATTGTCCTCGGCGGCATCTATGGCGGCATCGTCACCGTCACCGAGGCGGCGGCGCTGTCGGCGGTGGCGGCGCTGGCAGTCAGCTTGTTCTTCTACCGCGAGATCAAGCCGTCGGCGATGGTGGGCGTGCTCGCCCAGGCGATGCACAGCGCCGCCACCATCATGCTGATCATCGCCACCGCCCTGGTCTTCGGCCATTGGATCACCGAGTCGGGCGCGCCGGCCCGCCTGGTGGCCTGGATCAACGGGCTGGGGCTGTCGTCCTGGCACTTTCTGCTCATCATCAACGTCATTCTCCTCGTCCTCGGCATGTTCCTCGAGGTCGTCTCGATTATGCTGATCACCCTGCCGCTGATCGTGCCGGTCCTCAAACCGCTTGGCATCGATCCGGTGCATTTCGGAGTGGTGATGACCATCAACATGGAGCTGGGCTTGATCACGCCGCCGGTCGGGCTCAATCTTTATGTTCTGTCCTCGATCGCCCGCGCCTCCATCGACGAGGTGGTGCGCGGCATCGTCCCCTTCATCGGTTTGTTGCTGCTGTTGCTGGGCCTGGTCACCTATATCCCCGAGCTCTCCCTATGGCTTCCCAACGCTCTGATCGGAATCCGCCGATGACCCGCCGCACCGTTCTGTCGCTCGAACAGGCCTTGTCGCTGCCGCACGCCACGCTGCGTTTCGTGCATCTGGGCTGGCGGGTGATCAAGATCGAGGCGACCCCGGCCGGCGAAGGCCTGCCCGGCGATCCCAACCGTTGGATCGGCAAGGTCTTCGCCGAGACCGACCGGCGGTCCTATTTCGTGGCGCCCAATGTCGGCAAGGAATCGGTGGCCCTCAATCTCAAGGACAAGCGCGGCCAAGCCGTGCTGCACAAGCTGGTGCGGGCGCTCAAGGCCGACGTCTTCACCTGCAACACCCTGCCCGGCCGTTACGCCCAATTGGGCATCGATTACGACACGCTGGCGGGCCAGAAGCCCGATCTGGTCTGGGCGGCGATTTCCGCCATGGGCCCCGATTATCCCGACACGCCCGGCTACGACCCCGCCACTCAGGCCCTGGTCGGCTACATGGAACTGACCGGCGATCGCAACGGGCCGCCGATGCTGTCGGGCGTGCCGCTGATCGACCTCAAGGCCGGCGACGATCTCTATGCGGCGGTGCTGAATGCCCTCCTGGAGCGGGCCGAGACCGGCCGGGGCAAGCGGATCGATCTCTCGATGCTGCAAGTGGCGGCGTCCTGGCTGATCACCACCCTGCCGATGATCGATTTCGGCTGCGACGATTCGGAAATCACCCGGGTCGGCAACGAGCATCGCAAATTCGTGCCGACCAACGCCTACCCCACCTTGGACGGATTCATCTTCATCACCATCGGCAACGACGTTCAGTGGAAGCGCCTGACCGAGAATCCGAAATTCGCCCCCATCGCCAATCCGGCCCGCAAGACCAACGCCGGCCGTGCCGCCGAGCGCGCCCAGATCCATGCCGATTTGGCCGCCGTCACCCGCCAGCACTCCACCGCCGAACTGGAAGCCGACCTCAAGCGCGCCACCATTCCGCACGCCCGCATCCAGAATCTCCGCCAGGTGTTCGATCTGGCGCCGCTCAAAGGGCGCTTTACCACCACCCGCCTGCCCGACGGTCAGACCATCCGCATGCAACCCAAGGCCCTGGACGAGCCCAACACCACTGGCACCGAATTTCCCTTGCCGCCCCGTTATGGCGCGCAAACGGCGTCGGTGATGGCCGAGGCCGGCTTTTCCGAGGAGGATGTGGCAATTCTGGCGCGCGACAAGATCGTCGCGCTGGCCTACGAGCCCTGATCGAAATCGAGGCCGATCGCCCGATAGCGCTCGCGGTCGTCCTGCCAGTCGGCACGGACCTTGACGAACAGGAACAGATGGACGCGCCGCTCGAGCAGCGTTTCCAATTCGGCCCGCGCCGCCTGCCCCAAGGCCTTGATGCGCGCCCCCTTGGCGCCCAGCACGATCGATTTCTGGCTATCGCGTTCGACATAGATGATCTGCTCGATCCGCACCGAGCCGTCCTTCTGCTCGGTCCAGGCCTCGGTCTCGACGGTGGCGGTGTAGGGCAATTCCTGATGGAGCTGGTGGTAAAGCTGCTCGCGGGTGATTTCCGAGGCCAGCAACCGCTCGGGCAGATCGGAGATCTGGTCCTCGGGGAACAGGAACGGCCCCGCCGGCAGGCGTTGGGCCAGATCGTCGAGAAGCTGGGGGCAACCATCGCCGGTCTCGGCGGAAATCATGTAAATGGCGTCGAAGACGCCTTCGCCGTCCAACAGCGCCGCCAGATCGAGCAGGCGTTTCTTGTCGGCCACCTTGTCGATCTTGTTGAGCGCCAGTAGGGCGCGCCGGCCCGAATCCTTCAGACGGGCGACGATCGCCCGGCTGTCCTCGTCGTAGCCGCGCTTGGCGTCGATCAGGAGAAGCACCAGATCGGCGTCGGCGGCGCCGCTCCAGGCGGCGGCGACCATCGCCCGGTCCAGACGCCGCCGCGGCTGGAACAGGCCCGGCGTGTCGACGAAAATAAGCTGGGCCGGCGGATGCTGGACGATGCCAAGGACCCGGCTGCGCGTCGTCTGCACCTTGGCGCTGACGATCGTCACCTTGGCGCCGACCAGATGGTTGACCAGGGTCGATTTGCCGGCGTTGGGGGCGCCCAGCACGGCAATGAAACCGGCGCGGGTCGGGGCGGCCTCAGTCACCGACGCTCTCCAAGAGCGCCTGGGCAGCCGCCTGCTCGGCGATGCGTTTGGTGTTGCCCGTCCCCTGCGCCGGAGGCTGGCCCGGCAAATGCACTTCGACGACGAACTGCGGATCGTGCGGCGGGCCGCTTTGCTCGACCACGTCGTAGCGGGGCAGGCCGATGCCGCGGCCCTGCGACCATTCTTGCAGCCGGGTCTTGAAATCCTTGGGTGGGGCAAGGTCCTCGCCCATCAGCCCGGTCCAATGACGGCGGATGAAAGGGTCGGCCACCGCCAGCCCGCCATCGAGATAAAGGGCGCCCAGCACCGCCTCGAAGGCATCGCCCAGGGTGGTCGGGTTGGCGCGCCCGCCCGAATCGTCCTCGCCCTTGGCCAAGACCAGATGGTCGCCCAGACCGATGGCGCGCGCCACCCGGGCGATGGTGTCGCGCTTGACCAGAACGGCGTGACGCCGAGCCAGGGCCCCCTCGGGCTCGTGCGGGTAGGATTCGTAGAGCATGGCGGCCACCACCAGCGCCAGCACCCGATCGCCCAGGAATTCGAGCCGTTCATAGCCGCCCTGGGCATCGGCGCTGGCGTGGATGAGGGCGCGATCGAGCAGATCGGGCCGTTGGAAGCGATGGCCGAGCGCCGATTCGAGCGCCGCCCGATCGGCGATCATCACCGAACGCCGCCGAACAGGCGGGCATAGCGGATGGCGAAGGGCCATTTCCAGGGCTCGAACAGCGAGGCCGAGCCGTCGGTCGAGAAGAACAGGAATTCGGCCCGCCCGACCAGATTTTCCGCCGGCACATAGCCGACATGGGCCATCACCCGGCTGTCCAGAGAATTGTCGCGGTTGTCGCCCATGAGGAAGAAATGGCCTTCGGGCACCAGGAAAAGCTCGGTGTCGTCCAGCCGGCCGGTATCGGAAATCTCGATGACCGGATGGGTACGGCCGCCCGGCAGGGTTTCGATATATTGGACCATCCGGCTCGTCGAGCCGCGCTCGTCGCGGCTGACGTAATCGGCGATCTTCTCGCGCTTCACCGCCTCGCCATTGAGGTGCAGAAGGCCGCCCTTCATCTGGACGCGGTCGCCGGGCAGGCCGACGATGCGTTTGATGTAGTCGGTACGGTTGTCGGTCGGCAGCTTGAAGACCACCACATCGCCGCGCTGGGGCTCCTGCTGGAACAGCCGGCCCGAGAAGGGCGCCAAGCTCAAGGGAAAGGAATGGCGGCTGTAGCCGTAGGAATATTTGGAGACGAACAGATAATCGCCGACCAGAAGGGTCGGGATCATCGAACCCGAGGGAATGTTGAAGGGTTCGAAGGCGAAGGTGCGCACCACAAGCGCGATCAAGCCGGCATAGAAGACCGTCTTCACCGTCTCCATGAGGCTGCCGCCCTTCTTCTTGCGGACCGCCGCCGTCTTATTGGCCTGAAAGATCGCCACGATACCCAAATGCTCCCTCGAAGAATCGGCCCGAAAAACCGGCCTGAAAAGCCGGTCCGAAAACCGGATGGATGAAGACAGCCTTGCCCCGGCCTGTCAAGGCGATTGCGGCCGGGCCTCGAGAATTACCGTCGCCTCGGCCAGCGGATGCTCGTCGGTGAGCGCCAGATGGATATGCGCCCGCATGCCGGGCGGCGTCAGCGCATCGAGCCGGGCCTTGGCGCCGCCGGTCAGGCGCAGCGTCGGCTGGCCGGTGGGTAGGTTGACCACCCCGATGTCGCGCCAATAGACCCCCAGGCGAAAGCCGGTGCCCAAGGCCTTGGCGCAGGCCTCTTTGGCGGCGTAGCGCTTGGCTAGGGTGGCGGCCATGTTGGCGCGGCGCCGGGCCTTGGCGACCTCCTCGGGCGTGAAGACGCGCTCAAGAAAGCGGTCGCCGAAGCGTTCCAGCGTCTTTTCGATGCGGGTGATGTCGATCAGATCGTTGCCGAGCCCCAGGATCACCGCCGTCGCGCCTCGTCCATGCGCTGGCGCATCCGGCGGATGGCCACCTCGAAGCCGACGAAAATCGCCTCGCCGACCAGAAAATGGCCGATGTTGAGTTCGACGAGGGTGGGAATGGCCGCCACCGGACCGACGCTCTCATAGGCCAGGCCATGCCCGGCATGGCATTCGAGGCCCAGGCGGGCGGCCTGGGCGGCGGCCGCTTCGATGCGGGCCAATTGCGCGGCCTGGGCGGCGCCTTGGGCTTCGCAATAGGCGCCGGTGTGCAGCTCGACCACCGGCGCGCCGATCGCCTTGGCCGCCGCCAATTGCCCGGAATCGGGCTCGACAAACAGCGACACCCGAATGCCCGCCCCCACCAGGCGGCGGACGATCGGCTCCAGATGGGCCCGCCCGCCGGCAACGTCAAGGCCGCCCTCGGTGGTGCGCTCCTCGCGCCGCTCGGGCACCAGGCAGCAGGCGTGCGGCTTATGCTTGAGCGCGATCGCCACCATCTCCTCGGTCGCCGCCATTTCGAGATTGAGGGGCTTGGCGATTTCGGCGCGCAGCCGGGCAATGTCGCCATCCGAGATGTGGCGGCGATCCTCGCGCAGATGGGCGGTGATGCCGTCGGCGCCGGCCTGGACCGCGAGCTGGGCGGCGCGGATCGGATCGGGAAAGGCGCCGCCACGGGCGTTGCGGATGGTGGCGACGTGATCGATGTTGACGCCAAGACGCAGAAACGGGGGCGCGGTCACGGGTTCGGGTTCCTTATCGGGATCAATTGCGCGCCCGCTCGACCGAGCTGATCACCGGGGTGGCGCGAAGTGCGGCGATGATGTTGGTGAGGTGGCGCAGATCGCGCACCTCGACATCGACGATCATCTCGAAGAAATCGGTCGAGCGGTTGGTGATCTTGAGATTGGTGATGTTGCCGAGATTTTTGGCGATCACCGTCGACAGGTTGCCCAGGCTGCCCGGCTCGTTGGTCACCACCAGATGGACGCGCGCCATGTGGCTTTCGCCCCCTTCGGCGGCGTCGTTCCACGCGAGATCGAGCCAGCGCTCGGGCGCGTCGGCGAATTGGGCCAGAGTGTCGCAATCGATGGTGTGGATGGTCACACCCTTGCCGGTGGTGACGATGCCGACGATGCGATCGCCGGGCAGCGGATGGCAGCAGCCGGCGAAGTGCATGGCCATGCCGGGGATCAGGCCCTTGATCGGCACCATTTCCTTGCGCGCCGGCTTGGACCGGGCCTTGGCGATCGGCACCACGTTGGAATCGGGCTTCGCCGGCGCCTTCAAGACCGGATAGACCGCCGTCAGCACGTCGCGGGCGGTGACGTGGCCCTCGCCCACCGAAACCACCAGGTCTTCGGCGCTCGCCGCCTTGAACTGGCGCAAGACGGCCTCGAGCGCCTTGTCGGTGAAGTCGAAATTCTCCTGGCGAAAGGCCTTGGCGAGAATCGAGCGGCCGAGATGGGCGTATTGGCCGCGTTGCTGGGTGCGGACGAAGCGGCGGATGCAGGCCCGGGCCTTGCCGGTGACGACGAAGCGCTCCCAAGTGGGCGACGGCGTCTGCGCCTTCGAGGTGACAATCTCCACCTGATCGCCGTTCTTCAGCACCGTCTTCAAGGGCATCATGCGGCCGTTGATCTTCGAGCCCACGCAGGTGTCGCCGACCTGGCTGTGGACCGCGTAGGCGAAATCGACCGGACAGGCGCCCCTGGGCAGGGCGATCAGATCGCCCTTGGGGGTGAAGCAGAACACCTGGTCTTGGAACATCTCGAGCCGCGTGTGCTCGAGAAACTCTTCCGGACCGGCGGCATGGTCGAGAATGTCGAGAAGCTCGCGCAGCCAGCGATATTGGCGGCCGTCGGTGTTGCGGGCGCCCGACTTGTACTGCCAGTGGGCGGCGACGCCCAGTTCGGCCACCTCGTGCATCTCCTGGGTGCGGATCTGCACCTCGATGCGCTGGCGCTCGGGGCCGAAGATGCCGGTGTGCAGCGAGCGGTAGCCGTTCGGCTTGGGCAGGCTGATGTAATCCTTGAAGCGCCCCGGCACCACCGGGTAATGGCTGTGCAACACGCCCAGCGTCTTGTAGCAATCCTCGATCGAGGGCACAACGATGCGGAAGGCCATGATGTCGGAAAGCTGCTCGAAGCCGATGTTCTTCTTCTGCATCTTGCGCCAGATCGAATAGGCGGTCTTCTCGCGTCCGGTCACCTGGGCCATCACGCCGTTCTCGGCCAGGGTGCTTTTCAAGGTGTCGATCACCCGGCCGACCAGATCGCCCCCTTGGCGGCGCAGGAACTCGAAGCGGGCGACGATCGATTGGCGAACGTCGGGGTGAAGCTCGGCAAAGGCCAGGTCTTCCAGTTCGCTCTTGATCTCCTGCATGCCGATGCGTTCGGCCAGGGGTGCGTAGATCTCCATGGTTTCCATGGCGATGCGCCGGCGCTTGTCGGGATTGTCGATGAAGCGCAGGGTGCGCATGTTGTGGACGCGGTCGGCCAGCTTGACCAGGAGAACGCGGATGTCCTCGCTCATCGCCAGCACCAGCTTGCGGAAATTCTCCGCCTGCTTGGCGTGGTCGCTTTGCAGTTCGATGCGGGTGAGCTTGGTGACGCCGTCGACCAGCCGGGCGATTTCCGGCCCAAAGAGACGGTTCAGTTCCGGCAAGGTGGCGGGGGTGTCCTCGATGACGTCGTGCAACAGCGCGGTGATGATCGAGGCGCCATCGAGCCGAAAGCCGGTGAGGATGCCGGCCACTTCCAGGGGATGGGAGAAATAGGAATCGCCCGAAGCGCGCTTTTGCGCGCCGTGCATCTTCATGGCGTAGACATAGGCCCGGTTGATCGCCTCTTCGTCGGCGGCGGGATCGTAGGACTTGACCCTTTCGACCAGTTCGAATTGGCGGATCATCGCTGGGGCCAGGCGCTCCTTCTTCTAAGGAGGACGCTGGGGGGCAAAACGCTCCCTAGTCGTCCAAATCTTCCGCCGCCGCCAGATCGTCGGCGTCGGCCTCGCCTTCGACGGTCAAGCCGTCTTCGGCCACTTCCTCGTCAAGATTGGCTTCGCCGACATCGAGCGCCAGATCGGCGGCGACCAGATTCTCCATCTGATCCTCTTCGGGCTCGTCGACCTCGACATGCTTCTGCAGACCCTGAATGAGCGAGGTGCGCAGAGCCTCGAGCGACACGGTTTCGTCGGCGATCTCGCGCAGCGCCACCACCGGGTTCTTGTCGTTGTCGCGATCGATCGACAGGCCGGCGCCCGAGGCGATGTCGCGCGAACGCTGGGCGGCCAGCATCACCAGCTCGAACCGATTGGGAATCTTGAGGACGCAGTCTTCTACGGTTACGCGGGCCATCAGGCGATCTCCTTAGCGGGCTCTCATGTGAAATATAATTGCGCGAACGATCCCTGGCAAGCCCAAGGGC
The DNA here is from genome assembly GCA_016214125.1 of Rhodospirillales bacterium. Lineage (GTDB taxonomy): Bacteria > Pseudomonadota > Alphaproteobacteria > Rhodospirillales > WMHbin7 > JACRPC01. The sequence goes on from JACRPC010000048.1 coordinate 27,529, forward strand.
CGAAAAAGGGACGTCGGTGCGGCTTTCAACTCTTGGCGGCGTCCTCGGCCGAAACCGGGCGGCTCAGCACGACCTCGTCGATCAGGCCGAACTCCTTGGCCTCCAGAGCCGTCAGGAACTTGTCGCGTTCCATCGCCCGCTCGATCACCTCCAAAGGCTGGCCGGTGTGCTGGGCATAGACCTCGTTCAACCGGGCCTTGAGGGCCAGGATTTCGCGGGCGTGGATTTCGATGTCGGTCGCCTGGCCCTGGAAACCGCCCGAAGGCTGGTGGACCATGATGCGGGCGTTGGGCAACGCGAAGCGCTTGCCCTTGGCGCCGGCGGCCAAGAGGAGCGAGCCCATCGAGGCCGCCTGGCCGATGCAGACGGTGGAGACCGGCGAGCGGATATATTGCATGGTGTCGTAGATCGCCATGCCCGAGGTGACCACGCCGCCTGGCGAATTGATGTAGAAGGCGATGTCCTTGTTCGGATTCTCCGATTCCAGGAACAGAAGCTGGGCGCAGATCAGGCTGGAGACGTTGTCATGCACCTGGCCGGTGAGGAAGATGATGCGTTCCTTCAACAGGCGCGAATAGATGTCGTAGGCCCGCTCGCCGCGTGGCGTCTGTTCGATCACCATCGGCACCAGGGTGTTCATGTAGACGTCGATCGGATCGCGCGCGCCCGTCATGGCTAGGCTCCCTTGCCGGCTTGTTCGGCTTCCCGCATCAGCTCGTCCAAGGTGACGGACTTGTCGGTCACCTGGGCCATCTCGACGATGAAATCGACCACCTTGTCCTCGATGATCGGCGCCTTCAGATGTTCGAGCGCGTGCGGATTTTCGCGGTAGTACTTGAAGACGGCGCTTTCCTGACCGGGATAGCGGCGCACCTCGTTCATCAGGGCGCGGTTCAAATCTTCCTGGTTGGCGCTGATGTTGTTCTTGCGCCCGACATCGGCGAGCAGGAGGCCCAGGCGGACCCGGCGCTCGGCGATGGCGCGGTATTCGCTCTTCAGCTCATCGTCGCTCTTGCCCTTGTCGGCCGCGTCCAGCCGATCGGCCTTCTTGTCCTCCTCGATCTGCTTCCAGATCGCCTCGAATTCGGGATCGACGAGGCCCTTGGGCACCGGGAAGGAATGGCGCTCGGCCAAGGCATCCAAGAGAACGCGCTTGAGGCGCATGCGGGTGACCTGGGCGTAATTGCGCTCGATCTGCTCGCGCACCTGCTTCTTCATCGCCTCCAGATTGTCGAGCCCGACCGCCTTGGCCAGTTCGTCATCCTGCTTGGCGGGTACCCGCGCCTTCAATTCCTTGGCGGCGACGGTGAAGCTGGCGGCCTTGCCGGCCAGGGCCTCGCTCGGATATTCGGCGGGGAAGGTGACGGCCACCTCGCGGGTTTCGCCCGCCTTGACGCCGACCAACTGGTCCTCGAAACCGGGGATGAATTCGCCCGAGCCCAATTCCAGCTCGTAGCCCTCGCCCTTGCCGCCCTCGAAGGGCACGCCATCGACCTTGCCCTCGAAATCGATCACCACCACGTCGCCCGCTACGGCCGGGCGGGCTTCACTCACCGCTTCCGCCGTGCCGCGCGACTTGGCGATGTTGTCCATCATCTTCTGGACTTCCTCGTCGGGCACCGCGACCTTGAGCCGCTCGATCGACAAGCTCTTGAAATCGATCGGCTCGATGGCGGGCAGGGTTTCGACGGCGACGGTGAATTCCAGATCCTTGCCTTCGGCGAAGGCGGTGATCTGCACGTCGGGCTGAACCGCCGGGGTCAGGCTCTTCTCGGCCATGGCGTGATTGGTGCCGGCGTTGACCGCCTCCTGCACCACTTCGCCCATCACCGAGGGGCCGTATTTCTTGCGCAAGAGCGCCATCGGAATCTTGCCAGGACGGAAGCCGGGCAGGCGCGCCTCGCGCCCCACCTCTTCCAGGCGGCGCGTCATCATTTCCTCGATCCGGCCGGCGGGAACCACGATCTTGAAATCGTGCTTGAGGCCGTCCACGTTGGTCACCGTCACCTGCATCGAAGCCACTTCCTCTGTCGTCTGGAAATCCTGCTCACCGGATAAGACGAGCGGTCTGGTGCGGGCGAAGGGACTCGAACCCCCACGCCTTGCGGCACTGGAACCTAAATCCAGCGCGTCTGCCAGTTCCGCCACGCCCGCGGGACCGCCCCGGCCCGGCGCCGAAGCCGCCTTCTATAGCATGGCCGCCAAAAAGCCAACAGGAATACCGACATCGGCCCCTTGGCTTGCCTGATCGGCCGGAATGTATATAATAACGATCTAATATAGATGGCCGCTCAACCCAGCGAGGCGAAAATGATCAAGGATTGGAACGAACTGGCGAATGGATTGACCGCTTTGGTCGCCCAGGTCCGCCAAGGCGCGCCCGAGGCGATGAAGGGCTTCGGCGCTCTGGCCCGGGGCGCCACCCAGCCGGGCGCGCTCGACGCCAAGACCAAGGAGCTGATGGCGCTGGCGATCGGCATCGCGGTGCGCTGCGACGGCTGCCTGGCCTTCCACGCCAAGGCGGTGGCGGCCCAGGGCGGCAGTCGGGCCGAGGTGATGGAGACCATCGCCATGGCGGTCTATATGGGGGGCGGCCCTTCGCTCATGTATGGGGCGATGGCGCTGGAGGCCTTTGACCAATTCGCCGCCAAGGCCCCAACGGCCGCAGCCTAATATACGCGGACCAAACTCCGTGACGGCAAAAAGGGGCTGAAAAACTTATCAATGGAGCTAGCGGGCGCGATGCACTTTCGTCGCTGCGATTTTATTCGAGCCAAGGGCCGGCGCCTGAGCATCAACATAGACATCAAGCAAACGACGAATCATGCGTTGATACTGAGTATGGTGCTTGGAAGCCTCGGACTTGAAGAACGCGATGCTCTTCTTGCTGAGCGCCAATGTGACCTTTACCCCCTCTTCGCGGAAGGCCAATTCGGCCGGCGACGGGAGAAAGTCGGCGATGACCTGAACCTTGCCGAGCGGTTCATTCGTGTATTTGATTTTCGCGCTCATAGATGGCCTTTCCCTTGCGCCAATAGCCAGCGCCGATGATACGAATTACCGAGGCGCGGTAGGTGACGCGCACGGTAAGAACCCCACCATCAACCTCGCCAAAACAATAAAACCGCTCTTCCGCATGACTGTGACCGACGTCTTTGGCGATGACCCGCCTTGGATCTGCGAAAGCGTATTGGGCACGGGAAAAAGAAACCGCGTGCTTTCGTTAGATTCTCGGCATCCTTAACGGGGTCCCAGTCAAAACGCGCGCCCGTCATGGACCAAGATTACCATCGCGCAATACAAAAAGCCATACGATGATATGGCCGGCCTGCGTCAAGCCCCCTACCCCTTCTTCGAGGTGCCCCAATTGTATTGGGTCGATTGGATGGTGCCCTGGGCGACAAAGCGTTCAACATCGGCCTGACTGCGCTCTTTGGCCGGGTCGTAGCGCTCGAAATGAACCATCGCTTCCAGGGGGCGGCGCGCGCTGGCTTCCGGCTTTTCCTCGGAATAGCCAAGCGGCATCAGGTGATAGACCCGAAGATCCCTGGGAATGCCCAGCATGTGTTTCAGCATCAGGCTGAAATAGGGCGAACTCACGTCGCTTACATATTGGGTGGACAGCCCCAAGCTTTCCGCCATCAGCATCATCTGCAACAGCGCGTTGGCCAGACTGCTGAAGAAATGGGAATCGGCCTTTTCCTCCTGGGTGCGCAGCGGAAAGCTTAAAGCCGTGCGCGGATCGCCCAATTGCAAGATGTGCACCGGCGCCAAACGGAAACCGACCGAACCGCCGACCGAAGCCTTGCCGCGAATCGTGCGCTCGAGTTCGAGCTTGTCCTGCAACTGCTTCTTGAAGAGATCGGCGATGGCGTGGCGGGTTTCCTTCTCGCGGATGACGATGAATTCCCAAGGCTGGCCGTTGCCGGCCGAGGGCGCCGCGCGGCCCGCCTCCAGAACCAGGCGCAGATCCGCGTCGCTCACCGGCTTGTCCTCGCGATAGCCGGTGCGTACGGACCGGCGATTTTGCATCATCGCCAACAGGGAATCGGGATCGGTTGCGGTCATCGGCGGCCTCGTTCTTTGCACGATATTAAACCCATAATGCCCAGCACGGCCCTTGACATTCAACCTCGCTGCGCACTAGCGGCATCAAATGGCGACCGCACCCCCGGCCGGCGCGTGCCGCCGATCGCCCAAACGACCTCCATTCGACTGATATTGTTCTCCAAAATCACCTTAATGAATGACGTTGGAATTCCCACAAGAAACCATTTGACAGCAAATTTGCCGATGTGGCGATATGCGCTTGCCCCCTGTTGAGCGGGGCTTAAGGGGCTTAAGGGGAGGTCGCCTTGATCACACGCATCGTTTCCGGGCACAGGGCCGGAGTGGCTTTCGCTTGTCTTGCCCTATTTTCGGTTTTTGCCGCCGAGCCCGCTCTGGCCTCCGAAGCGTCCAAGGCGCTCACCAATAAAGCCGTCGAGGCGCTCCGCGCCTCCGACTTCGCCCTTGCCGCAAGGCACTCCCGGGACGCCATCAAGGCCGACCCCACCGATGGCCATGCCCATTTCCTTTCCGCCATCGCCGCCAATCGGGAAGGCCGGTTCGCCGACGCTTTGGCGGCGCTCGACACCGCCGCCAAATTGGGAAATTCGTCGCCCGAAATGGCCTTTGAAGGCGGCTGGGCGCTTGGCGGAATCGGGCTCAATGTCGACGCCATCAACGAGCTTAACCGCTATGAGCGGATGCGACCGGGCAGCGCCGCCACCAGCGCGCTCCTCGCCCGGACCTACGCCGCCTCGGAATTCCACGGAAGTGCGCTCCGCCACAGCGCCGAGGCCAAACGCCGCGATCCGGCTCTGACGCCCGCCATGCTGCTCTTGGAAGCGAAATTGGCCGCCGATCAGGGCGACCGGGCGAAGGCCGAGCAGATCGGCAATCAAATCCTCGCCGACTATCCGCAATCTTTGGAAGCCCGCCGGATAAAGCAGGCGCAGACGCGGGGCGCCAAAAGCGGCAAGCCCTGGGAGGTGCATGGTGAAATAAGCTTCGGCTTCGATAGCAACGTCATCGGCATCGGCGACGAGATCACCCGCCCCTCCACCATCTCGCGGCAGAATTCGCTTTTTAGCCACATCGCGGCCGGAACCTCCTACACGATCGCCACCGACCCCCGAGGTTCGCTGACCTTCGGTTATGACGGCGGCGGCACCGTCAATTTCCAGGTCGACGGCTTCAACAGCCATTCCCACACGCCCTATCTCGAATATGCGCGCCGGCTGTCCGAACGCTGGATTGGCAAGGTGATGATTGGCGCCAACGCGTCCTTTGTCGAAGGCGACGGCCTCTACTCGGTTTCCGGCATCGGCCAAGCCAGCGCCATGTACCAGTGGGAACCCGGCAGTGCCACCGAGATCAAGGCCGCCATCGTCGGCACCGGCTTCGAGATGAATCCGGCGATGTGGGAGCAGAACCGCGACGGCGTCACCTACAGCCTGGGCGCGATCCATCACCAACGGGTTCCTGGAACCAAGCTTGATCTGCGCGCCGGCCCGACCGTCTCGATGGCGGTCACCGAGGGCAGCGATCATGACTATGTCGGCTTCGGCCTTCAGATCGGCGCCCGCCATCCGCTGTGGTGGGGCGTGGTGGGCGACATCGGCTATTCCTATACCCACACCTGGTATTCGCATCCGCACAGCTACACGAATTTCATTGACGACCGCGACGACGACGTTCACCGCTTCGCCGCCCGCCTGACGCGTCCGATCACCGGCAACATCACGGCCTTCCTGCGCTACGATTACCTGCACCAGGAATCGAACATCGTGCTCTACAGCTACGGCCAGCACCAAGCCGCCATCGGCTTGGCGGTCCAATTCTAGAGAGGGAGGAAGACGCCATGAAACCGATCGCCGCCCGCCTTTCCGCCCGCCTCCTCACTCTCGCGGGTCTGGTTCTCCTGCTGGGCACGGCCCTGGCTTCGCCCGCCCAGGCCCAGGGCAGCGGCCAGCCCTGCACCCATCTCGGCAAGCAGGTGACCTGCCCGCCCGGCGTCAAGCCGGGCACCAACTCGGCCGCTTTCAATGCCGATGGCTCCATCACTTGGGGCGACGGGCGGCGCACCCCGGCGGCGCGCTGCTGCACCGACTGGCCCGTCACCAACAATCAGAGCCTGCGCGACAACTTCACTCCCAAACCCGTTATGCCGACGATGGAGGATTTCGTCGACATTCTCCTGACCGGTGGTGGCGAAGGCTACGACCGGTGGCTGGTCAACGCTTACGAATTGGAAGCTCAAGAAGCCGAGTTCGCCGAGGAAGAACGCATAAGGCAACGGTACTACCAGCAATTATTCGATGACATGAATCGCCGACTCGCGGCCGAGGCGCGAGCCCGGTCCGCCGGCATGAGCCCGGGGCCCGGTCAGCCCGCCCCCCAACCTCCGAAGATCGAAAACAGGGCCGATGGCTCGACCAAGCTTACGCATGCCAACGGGTCGATCACCATCATTACGGCCGATGGGCGGGCGCTGGCGAGGCTCGCCGCTCCGCCATTTAACCTTCCTCCTCCTCAGCCCGCGATGACGGGCATGACGCCGCCTCCGGCATCGGACGGCGCTCAGGATTCATCGGTGCCCTCGATCCTCGACGATCTGGCCTATCCCGACACCTTTACCCGCAACCGCGACCAGCGGGTGAGCGAAAACGCCGACCGGGCGGCCAAGGAAAAGGATTTCCGCAAGGAACTGGAAAAGCTGGCCGATGCCGGCAACGAGGAAGCCCGCGAAACCTTGGGCACCATGCAGCGCCGGATGCTGGTCGAGAAGGCCAAGACGGACCCCAATTTCCGCGATCTGGCCGAAAAACTGGGCGTCGGCCAGGGCCAGCCGGCCCCCTCGCCGCCCCCGGCGCCCGCCGGGTCGGGCAGCGGCCGCCGCTAGGCGGTGGCTGCCGCGCCATTGCTTGACGGAACGTAAGCCGGAGGTCATTCTCGCCGCCTTGTTTATCAGGCGGACCGGACATGCTGCTTCTGATCGATAATTACGACAGCTTCACCTAACAATCTCGGGCGCGGTTTTGGCAAGCTGGAAACAGCCAATCGGCCCGACAACTCGGCGAAGACACCCTCGTTTTTTTCGATCACTCACCATGTGACGGCCATCACATCCCGCCTGTCTAAAATATATTATATAATGTCATAAAATGTGCGCGGCATTAATTTAGAAAATGACGCGCCATTCTACAATCGGGGCATGTCCGGAGGATGATCGATGGCAAGCAACATCGAAGGCATGCATTTAAATGAACCCACAAATGTCAAATTCCCAAGGTTGTCGCTCAAGCCGGTTTACGTCTATGTCCTAAGTTCGGCTCTGACCCTTGCGATCCTGGTGATCGATGTCTTTTCGCCTGGAGGGGAATCGCATGAAGATCTCTATTATCTCCTCCTGCTGTTCTGCCTGCTGCTCACAGATCCCCGCGCTCCGGTCGTGTTCGCGTCGGCCATCACGCTTTGCATCGTCGCCGGTTATTCTTTGGGCGCCCTATTGACGCCGGAATTTCATGCGACTGGAACGGTTTCGGCCTACCATCAGACCATCACGATCGCCATTCTGTGGCTGATTGCCTTCCTGCTCCGCCTTCACAAGATACAAGAGCAGGAAATGAAGGCGCAACGCGCCCGCCTGGAAAGTCTCAATCTGGAAAAAAGCCGGATGTTCTCGATCATCGCCCATGATCTGAAAAGCCCCCTCAACGCCGTCCTCGGCTACACCGAGTTGATCGGCCTTTCGAAGGATAAGAGTTCGCTAGAGACCTTAACCGCCTATGCCGCGCGGGCGCACGATGCCGGAAGCCGCCTCTTGACCTTGCTGGATTCCCTTCTGTCCTGGGGCCGTCTGCACATGGAAGGCACCGCGTTTCAGCCGCGTCCGATCCACTTGGCCTGGATTATCGACCACGCCGTTCAGGCCCTGTCGCCTTCGGCCACGCAAAAAAACATAACCATCGCGGTCGATGTTATCGAAAACGCCGACAACATGATTCAGGCCGACGAATCGATGGCCGACACCATCGTTCGCAACCTCGTCAACAACGCCATCAAATTCACCCCCGAAGGGGGAACGGTAACGATCCACACCGCCCAGGCCGCCGATCGGGCCGGGGTGACGGTCGTCGATTCCGGGCCGGGAATTCCCCCCGAACGAATGGCGAAGCTTTTCGCTGGGCTGTCCACCCCGGGAACCAAGGGCGAGACCGGCAACGGCCTTGGTCTTTCCCTTTGCCGCGATCTGGCGGAAAAAAATGGCGGCACGATCACCGCTGAAAGCGCCCTGGGTGAGGGAACGGCCTTCACGCTCATGCTTCCAACCCCGCCGTCTGCCGATCGGCGATAGCCGAAGCGGAGCCGAAGGCCGTTTCGATTTGAGCCATCCCCGGACGCCGGCCTTGAGCCGGTGAAGGCAATAGACCCGTCCATTGCTTGACGGAACGTAAGCCGGAGGTCATTCTCGCCGCCTTGTTTATCAGGCGGACCGGGCATGCTGCTTCTGATCGATAATTACGACAGCTTCACCTACAACCTCTGGCACTATCTGGGCGAGTTGGGGGCCGAAATCGTGGTCAAACGCAACGACGCCCTTAGCGCCGCCGAGGCTCTGGCGCTCGATCCGGCCGGCATCGTGCTTTCCCCAGGTCCTTGCGATCCCGACAAGGCCGGCATCTGCCTGGAACTGATCGCCAAGGCGGCCGGAAAAGCGCCGATCCTGGGCGTCTGCCTGGGCCACCAAGCGATCGGCCAGGCCTTCGGCGGGCGCGTGGTGCGCGCCCCCCAGCCGATGCATGGCAAGGTCGATGCCATTCGCCACCAAGGCAGCGGCTTGTTTGCCGGCCTGCCCTCGCCGCTTCAGGCCACCCGCTATCATTCCCTGGTGGTCGAGCGCCAAAGCCTGCCCCCGATTCTTCACATCGAGGCGGAAAGCGCCGACGGGCTGATCATGGGCCTTCGCCACGCCATTCATCCCATCTTCGGGGTCCAGTTCCACCCGGAAAGCATCGCCTCGGAGGGTGGGCACGCGCTCCTCGCCAATTTCCTGGCCGTCTGCGGCCTGTCTCCCAAAAGGATCGCCGCCTGATGACCGCCTCGCTGGCCGCCATGAAGACGCTGTTGGGCCGACTGGCCCAGGGCGCCACCCTTGCCGAAGCCGAGGCCGAGGAGGCCTTCGACATCATCATGTCGGGCGACGCCACCCCGGCGCAGATCGGCGCCTTCCTGATGGCGCTCAGGCTTCGCGGCGAGACGGTCGAGGAAATCGCCGGCGCCGCCAAGGCGATGCGGGCCAAAATGCTGCGCGTCAAGGCGCCCGCGGGCGCCATCGACATCGTCGGCACCGGCGGCGACGCCACCGGCACCTACAACATCTCGACCGCGGCGGCCCTGGTGGCGGCCGGATGCGGCGTCGCCGTCGCCAAGCATGGCAACCGGGCGCTGTCCTCGAAATCAGGCGCCGCCGACGTGCTGGCGGCGCTGGGGGTCAAGATCGATGCCGATCTGTCCTTGGTCGAGAAATCCCTGGTCGATGCCAAGATCGCCTTCCTGATGGCGCCCCGCCATCACGGCGCCATGCGCCATGTCGCCGGCCCGCGAGTCGAACTGGGGCACCGCACGGTGTTCAACATCCTGGGGCCGTTGTGCAATCCGGCCGGCGTGACCCGCCAGATGACCGGCGCCTTTTCGCCCGATTGGCTGGAGCCGATGGCCCGGGTGCTGGGAAGACTCGGCAGCGAGCGAGCCTGGGTGGTGCATGGTCAGGGCATGGACGAATTGGCCACCACCGGCCCTTCGCAAGTCGTCGAACTGAAGGACGGCGCCATCCGCCGTTTCGAGGTGACGCCCGAAGAGGCGGGCTTGAAGCGCGCCACCTTGGCCGAGCTGACCGGCGGCGATCCTGCCCACAACGCCCAGGCTTTGCGCGACGTGCTGGCCGGCAAGCCTTCGGCCTACCGCGACATGGTGGTCTTGAACGCCGCCGCCGCCCTGGTGGTGGCCGATCGGGCCCCCGATCTCAAGGCGGGTGCGGCGCTGGCCGCCAAGGCGCTCGACAGCGGCGCCGCCCGCACGGTTCTCGAACGCCTGATCGCCATCAGCCAGAGCGCCCCGTGAGCGACGTTCTCGAGCGCATCTGCGCCGAAAAGCGCGAACTGGTTATAAAACGCAAGGCGCTGACGCCGCTTTCGGTGCTTGAGGCGGCCGCCAAGGCGGCGGTGGCGCCGCGCGGCTTTCTCAAGGCGCTGAAAGCCAAGCTCGGGCGCGGCCAATATGGGCTGATCGCCGAGATCAAGCGCGCCTCGCCCTCGGCCGGGCTGATCCGGCCCGATTTCGATCCGGCCAATCTGGCCCAGGCCTATGAGAAAGGCGGCGCCGCCTGCCTCTCCGTGCTGACCGACGTCCCCCACTTCCAGGGCGACGACCGCTTCATCGGTCTGGCGCGCGGCGCCACCCAATTGCCGGTGCTGCGCAAGGATTTCCTCATCGATCCCTACCAGATCGTCGAATCGCGGGCCTTGGGCGCCGATGGCGTGCTGATCATCCTGGCCGCCCTGCCGATGGCCCAGGCCATCGAGCTGGAAAGCCTGGCGATGGAGCTGGGCATGGATGTGCTGGTGGAGGTTCACGACCAGGCCGAGCTTGACCGGGCGCTCGGGCACCTTAAATCTCCCCTGATGGGCATCAACAACCGCAACCTCAAGACCTTGGCGGTCGATATCGGCACCGCCATCCGCTTGGCGCCGCGCCTGCCGCCCGGCCGGCTGGCGGTGGCGGAAAGCGGCCTTTCCACCCCGGACGATCTGGCGCGTCTGGCGGCCGCCGGAGCCCGGCTGTTCCTGATCGGCGAGGCCCTGATGCGCCAGCCCGATGTCGAGGCGGCGACAAGGGCGCTGCTGCGCGATCCCGTTCCCCCCCTGCAACCCCTGCTCTGACGGTGGCACGCATGACCGGCTTCACCCATTTCGACGCCCAGGGCAACGCCCAGATGGTCGATGTCTCGGAAAAGAACCCGACCGAGCGCATCGCCACCGCCAAGGGCAGCGTCTTGGTGGCGCCCGAAACCATGCGCCTGATCTTGGAGCGCGGCGTCAAGAAGGGCGACGTGCTGGCAGTCGCCCAGCTTGCCGGCATCATGGGGGCCAAGAAGGCGCCCGATCTGATCCCGCTTTGCCATCCGCTGGCCCTCAGCTCGGTCAAGGTGGAACTGGAATGCGACCCCGATCGCAACGCCGTCGACATCGTCGCCACCTGCAAGGTGACCGGCCGCACCGGAGTCGAGATCGAGGCGATGACGGCGGTGGCGGTGGCCGCGCTTACGGTCTATGACATGTGCAAGGCGGTCGATCGGGGAATGCGGATCACCGACATTCGATTGACGCATAAATCAGGCGGCAAATCAGGTACATTCGAGGCGAATTGATGATTTCAGTCGAAGAAGCGCAGCGCCGCGTTCTGGAACCCCTTTCCCCCATCGGCATCGAACGGGTAAGCCTAGTCGATGGGCTGGGCCGCGTATTGGCCGAGGATGTGGTGGCGCGCCTTTCCCATCCGCCGGCCGACGTCTCCTCGATGGACGGTTACGCTCTGCGCGCCGCCGATCTGGCCCAGGCGCCGGCCACCTTGCCGGTGGTGGGCGAGTCCGCCGCCGGCCATCCCTTTGCGGGCGAGGTCGGACCTGGCCAGGCGGTGCGCATCTTCACCGGCGCCCATCTGCCCAAGGGCGCCGACGCGGTGGCGATGCAGGAGGATTGCCAGGCGGCCCCGGGCCAGGTGACGGTCAAGGTGGCGGTCAAGCCGGGCAACTTCATCCGTAAGGCCGGGATGGATTTCGCCGCCGGCCAAGTCGGGCTTTCGGCGGGACGCAGGCTTACCGCCCGCGACATCGGCCTTTTGGCCTCGATGAACATCTGCTGGCTTTCGGTGCGCCGCCGACCCAAGGTCGCCATCCTCTCCAGCGGCGACGAATTGGCCCTGCCCGGCGATCCGGTGGGGCCGGAGCGGATCATCTCCTCGAACAGCATCGGGCTGTGCGCCCTGGTGACCGCCCTGGGCGGCCAGCCCTTCGATCTCGGCATCGCGCCCGACGATCCCGCCGCCCTGGCGGCCTTGGCCCAGCAATCCAAGGGCGCCGATCTGGTGGTGACCAGCGGCGGCGCCTCGGAAGGCGAATACGATCACGTCAAAGCGGCGCTGGGGCCTATCGGCCTGGAAGTCGGCTTCCACAAGATCGCCATGCGGCCGGGCAAACCCTTGATCTTCGGCCGGCTGGGGCAAATGCCGATGCTGGGTCTGCCCGGCAATCCGGTCTCCGCCCTGGTCACCGCACAGCTTTTCTTGAAGCCGATGCTGCGCGCCCTGATGGGCGAAAGCCCGGCGGTGTCGCCCTTGGCCCGCGCCCGGCTGGGACGCGACATCGGCGCCAACGACATCCGCCAGGATTATCTGCGCGCCGCGCTTTCCCTAAACGGCGACGGCGAATGGGTGGCCACCCCCTTCGACCGCCAGGACAGCGCCATGATGTCGGCGCTGGCCAAGGCCGATCTTCTGGTCGTCCGCCCGCCCAAGGCCCCTCCCGCCCAGGCCGGCGCCTGGGTCCCTGTTCTCCCCCTGGCCGACGGTGTTCTCAACACTTGACGTTTTTGCTTGACGTTTGTTCCGAACTTAATTAGAACATACAAGGTATAGACAGTTCGCCGCTTGGCGCCCGGGGGCGCGACCGGCCTGAGAGGGAGTTCACCCATGTTGACCAAGAAGCAGTACGAGCTTCTGCTGTACATCGACCGCGCCTTGAAGGAATCGGGCGTGTCGCCCTCCTTCGACGAGATGAAGGATGCGCTCAAGCTGAAATCGAAATCGGGCATCCACCGCCTGATCACCGGCCTTGAGGAACGCGGCTTCCTGCACCGCCTGCCGCATCGCGCCCGGGCCCTCGAAGTCATCCGCCTGCCCGAGAACATGGCCGACGAGCGGCCGGGGCGCATGCAGCCCGCCACCCCCACGGCGCGCTACCAGACCGCCAATGTGGTGCGGCCCAATTTCAAGCCGCCGCTGCCCGGCCGGGTGCTCAACATCGAAACCACGGCGGCCCAGATCCCGCTTTGGGGCAAGATCGCCGCCGGCACGCCGATCGACGCGCTGCGCGACCATTCCGCCACCGTCGACGTGCCCGTCACCCTTCTGGGCAGCGGCGAGCATTACGCCCTGGCGATCGAGGGCGATTCGATGGTCGATGCCGGCATCATCGAGAACGACACCGTCATCATCCGCCGCTGCGACACCGCCGAGAACGGCACCATCGTGGTGGCCTTGATCGACAACAACGAGGTGACGCTGAAGCGCCTGCGCCGCAAGGGCGATTCGATCGCGCTGGAACCCGCCAACAAGAAGTACGAGACCCGCATCTTCGGCCCCGACCGGGTCAAGGTGCAAGGCCGGCTGGTCGGGTTGCTCAGGACGTATAATTGAGGGTGCGCACGTTGGCTAAAAGCCTTGAGCTTACGCACTCGGAGTCCGACAATGAACGAACAAGCTTTTCGGCATGATTATTCAAATTTATTTGAAGAGGTCACGCCAATTGAAAAACAAAAAATAAGACCCACGAAGCGCGTTCAAGGCGGGACCACAACGTCCGACGTGGTCATGAGCGCTGCGGTAGGCGATAATAGCGGCCTATTTCAGCAAATTATGGCGTTGCATGTGGAGCCCGGCTCGGTCGTTGCCGACATTACCTACGGAGGGGGGGTGTTTTGGAGGCTAATTCCAAAAAATCAATATTTACTTCTTCCTACCGATTTAAAAACTGGAACATCCTGGGATAGGCTTCCCCATAAGGCGAACTCTGTTGATGCCGTCATATTTGATCCTCCCTATATGGAAGGTCTCTATCGCAAGAACAAATCGGAATTAGCTGGTAGCGGGACGCATTCCGCCTTCCGCCATTTTTATTCGAATGGCAAAGAGACCAGGGAAGGCCGGAAATGGCATGACGCTGTGCTTGAAGCATATCTATCGGCTCTTCCAGAAGTTATAAGAATTCTAAAGCATAATGGGAAATTTATTGTAAAATGCCAAGACGAAGTCTCAGCCAATCGACAAAAACTGACGCATGTTGAGCTGATTTGGGCCCTTGAAGCGGCTGGGTTCTATTGTAAGGATTTATTCGTTTGCATAAGACACAACAAACCAGTGGTATCACGACTTGTAAAACAGATTCACGCACGAAAAAATCACAGTTATTTCCTTGTATTCGAGCGCCAGGATCATTTAAAAAGTCTATCGCATTCCAATTTTCGTATATGGCTTACAGATATTGCACGGTCCGCCTGTAAACATATTATTGGATCAAAGAGAAAAGATCGGTAGTCCATTTTCCATCAAGCGGCCATGTGATTTGTTCTGTGCTCGCCAGCAGATACTCCCTATCCTCTATATTGTATTTTTTACTAACAGTTAGACGACAATCGCGGTTTCTCATATAGGCAAAGCTCCAGTCGCCCGTGAATGGAAACAACGGGACAGCCAAGAAGTCATATTCCCCCCTTTGATAGCATGTTGTCTGTACATAATTGCCGTTAGGAAGATGAATTCTCCGGGCATCCGAGCCGTCATTCTGAACATCAGCAACCAATCGTCCAGAATTGATATCGCGGCTTATTGAATTTGTCTGCATGGATTTCAATTGTACGGAATATGATTTTCCACGATAAATAAAAGTTCTATCGGATTTATTCCTGCTTCTATCATGGTCATCGTGTTTTGCCACTTCGGTGATTTCAGTGCTTACAGAGCGAATGTGCTTATCAAACATCTCCTCGGCGATATAGCCGAGGATCATGCCACGAAGGCTCGGAGCCCGTTTTATCGACATGATGAGGTCTTCAGGCTTCACAGAATCTATGATTGTTAAAACGCGCTGTCTTGCCTGAACCGCCTCTGGGTCGTTCTTATCTTTCCGGGACCTCACCTAGGTTTTCCTTTATCGGTGGCGAAACAGAGGAAGCATGCCTCGGAAACTTTAAAATTCTACGGCGATTTCCCTGCCCGAACCATCCACTACAAACATGGACTGTCGGGTTTGGGTTCAAATTATCCCTTCAAAGGTAAAACCGGCATTCTCGACGGCGCCCTTGATCTTGGCAGCGTCGTTGAGACCGTCCACCGTCACCGTCTTGGCGGCCAGATCGACCGCCACCTTGGCCTGGGGATCGACGGCCTTGATCGCCCGCTCGACCGAGCCGGCGCAGCCCATGCAGGTCATGCCGTCGACGCGATATTTCTGGCTCATCGCTTCCTCCTCGCTTGATGGCGCCGATTATACCCCCTCGCCCGTCCAACGGAAATGGGGCGCCTGTTAGGGCCGGGCCGAGGCTTTGGCCGCACTCGTTGCGCCATTGCCGTTACCGTTGGCGTGACGCTTGACGATGGCGGAAAGCGGCACCAAGGCCAGCCCGCTTTTTTCCAAGGTGGGCAGCCAGGCCTCCAGCGCATCGAGCGTGGCGTCATGGGGGTGGCCGATGGCGATAGCATGGCCATATTGGCGGGCATATTCCTCGAGCTTGTAGAGCTGGATTTCCACCGCCGCCAGGCTGGGCTCGTTGTCGAGAAAGACGTTGCGCTCGGCAAAGGGCAGGCCGATCTCGCGCGCAATCTCGGCCGCCACCGAGCCGCCCGTCGTCTTTGAATCTAAAAATAACAATCCTCTCGCCTTAAGTTCGGTTAACACCACGGCCATGCCCGAACGATCGGCGGTGAATTTGCTGCCCATATGATTGTTGATGCCGACATAGCCAGGAAAGCGATCGAGCGCTCGGCGCAAGCGAGTCCGGATGTCGTCGGGGCTCATGCCGGCCAGCAGCACGTCGGGGCCGGGATCGGTGTAGGGCCCAAGCGGCTCCATCGGCACATGGATGATGAGTTCGTGGCCGCGCGCCCGCCCGGCGGCGGTCTGGGCGGCCAGTTCGCCGGAATAGGCCAGGAAGGCCAAGGTCAGCGGCCCCTTGAGCGTAAGCGTGCGGTAGGTGCGCTTGCGGTCGAGTCCGAGATCGTCCATCACCACCGCCACCATCGGCTTTTTGCCCGGATCGGCGAAGGGCACGGCGTTGCGCAGCCAGGCGGCCATTTGGCCTCCGGGAACGGGCTTGGGCGCGTTGATGACCGCATCGGGAATGGGCGTGCCGACATAAGGGCCCGATTCCGGCGCCACCGCCGATTGGGCGCCCCTGGTGTTGGGCAGAGCCAGAGGCGGAATCGGCGGGGCGTTGCGCACTGTGGGGATCGGCTGGCGCGCCGGCTGGGCGGGCGGGCTGGGCAGGGCGGCGGTTTCCGAAGGCGGCGGGGTCGGCTTGCGCTTGCCCACCATGGCGCCTACCCCCAAGCCAAGCCCGATCCCGAAGGCGAGCAGCACGAATCCCAACAGCGGCGCCCGCCAGGGACCAAGGGCCTGCCAACGCGACCGGGAGAACCAGGGTGCCAGAGGCTTCCAGGCCTGACGGGCGAACCAACGGGCATGGATGGGCAGTTCGGCCAGGCGGTCGATCGCGTGAACCAGCCAGGGCGGCGGTTTCTTGATCGTGAAGGCCATCCTCGCCCTTTGGGCGCCTGGAGCGCCGGTTACGGTTTGGCGGCTTCCGCTTCGTCCGCCGCCGCCTCGCCCTCGCCGCTGCGGCGCAGGTTGAAATAGATGAGGATCGGGATCGCCACATAGATCGAGGAATAGGTGCCGATGATCACGCCCCACAGCATGGCCAGCGAAAAGCCGTGGATCACCTCGCCGCCGAACAGATAGAGCGCCAAGGTGGAGACGAACACCGTGCCGCCGGTAAGGAAAGTGCGGGCCAAGGTCTCGTTGATGCTGAGATTGAGCAGATCGAACAGCGGCATGGTCTTGTATTTGCGCAGATTCTCGCGCACCCGGTCGTATTCGACGACGGTGTCGTTGATCGAATAGCCGACGATGGTGAGGATCGCCGCCACGCTGGTCAGGTTGAATTCCAGACCGGTGATGGAAAAGAGGCCGAAGGTGGTGATGACGTCGTGGAAGGTGGCGACCAGGGCGCCGACGCCGAACTGCCACTCGAAACGGAACCAGACATAGACGGCGATCGCCAGCACCGACAGCACCACCGCCAAGATGCCGCTTTTCACCAATTCCTCGCCCACCTTGGGCCCCACGAACTCGGTGCGCCGGTAGTCATAGCCCTCGCCCAGACTTTCCTTGACCTTGCGCACGGCGGCCAATTGCGCCTCTTCGCCGCCTTCCTGGCGCTGGACGCGCACCAGCACCAGATCAGCGGCGCCGAATTCCTGCAACGCCACCTCGCCCAGGCCAAGATTGCCCAGAATGCCGCGCATTTTGCCCAGATCGGCCGGCCCCTTGGTCGATTTCACTTCCATCAGGATGCCGCCGGCGAAATCGATGCCGAAATTGAAGCCCTTGGTCGTCATGGAAACGATCGAGCCGATCACCAGCACGAGAGTCAGGCCGAAGGCCCACAGGCGCTTGCCGACGAAATCGAATTTGGTGTCCTGGGGCAGGAAGCGGCGGATGAACATGGCAATCCGATCAAATCGGCAAGGTGGTGGGGCGCTTCCAGCGCAGCCACAGGAAGAGCTGAAGGCGGGTGATCATGATGGCGGTGAAGAGCGAAGTGAACAGTCCGATCGCCAGGGTGACGGCGAAGCCGCGAATGGGGCCGGTGCCGAACTGGAAGAGCAAGATGGCGGCGATCAGGGTGGTGAGCTGGGAATCGACGATGGTGACCAGCGCCCGGTCGAAGCCGGCGCCCAGGGCCGAGATGACGCCGCGGCCCAGCCGGAATTCCTCGCGCATGCGCTCATAGATCAGCACGTTGGCATCGACCGCCATGCCCATGGTGAGCACGATGCCGGCGATGCCGGGCAGCGTCAGCGTCGCCCCCACCGCCGACAGGCAGCCGATCAGGAGCACGATGTTGACGATCAGGGACAGATCGGCGAAGACGCCGAACAGGCCATAGACCACCACCATGAAGATGGCGACGAAGATCAGCCCGATGATGCTGGCGATCTTGCCGGCCCGGATCGAATCGGCGCCAAGATCGGGGCCGACGGTGCGCTCCTCGAGAATGGTGAGGGGCGCCGGAAGGGCGCCGGCGCGCAGCAGAAGCGCCAGGTCCTGGGCGCTCTGTATGGTGAAATTGCCCGATATCACCCCCGATCCACCCAGGATCGGCTCGCGAATCACCGGGGCGCTGATCACCTTGCCATCCAGGACGATGGCGAATTGCTTCTGCACGTTTTCCTGGGTGATCTGGCCGAACTTCTTGGCGCCCTGGGCGTTGAAGCGGAAGGAGACCACCGGCATGGCGTCTTGGAAGGTCGATTGGGCGTTGACCAAAGCCTCGCCGCCTAGTTCCACCCGTTTCCGCACCACCACCAGCCCACCCGATTGCTGGCGGCTGTCGGCGTCGGGCAGCGCCATCGAGCCGGGCGGCAGGCGGCCGGCGACGGCGTCGGCCGGGCTGACGCCGTAATCGACCAGATGGAAGGTGAGCTTGGCGGTCTTGCCCAGCAGACGCTTCACCCGCTCGGGATCGTCGACGCCGGGAAGCTGAACCAGAATCCGATCCTCGCCCTGACGGACGATGGTCGATTCGCGGGTGCCCAGCTCGTCGATGCGCCGGCGCACGATTTCGATCGATTGCACCACGGCGGCGGTTTTGCGCTCGGAGAGCGCTTGGGGCGAATAGCGCAGCAGGAACAGCCCATCCTCGCGCGGCTCGAGATCGAGCCCGGTCTCGATGCCGCGCAAGAGGGTACGGGCCTTGTCGCGTTGATCGGCCTCGGGAATGCGGACCGACAGGCTGTCGCCTTCCACCCCCAGCCCGACATAGCGGAGGTTGTCCTTGCGCAGCGCGGTGCGTGTGGTCTCGACCAGCGACGCCAGTTGCTCGCGCAGCACCGATTTCAGATCGACCTCAAGCAGAAGGTGCGAACCGCCCTGCAGGTCGAGTCCCAGACTTACCGGCCCCAACCAGGACGGCAGCGCCTTTTGCAAGCGCTCGGAAAAGACGTTGGGCAAGGCAAACAGAAACCCGGCTAGGCAAAGGCCCAGCACCAGCACCAGCTTCCAAGTTGGATAACGTGCCATGGCCGATCGGTCCGAAGGTCAGGTCTTGTCCTTGCCGGACAGGAGTTTGCCCAGGAAGCCGGCCGCCCCGCCCTTGGCCGCGCCCTCGCCTTGGGCGGGCTTCGCCTCGTCGGACTTGGCAGTACCGCCCGGCTCGGTGCGGTTCAGCACGTCGGCCACGGTGGCCCGGATCACCTTGACCCGCACGTTCTCGGCCACCTCGATGGTGATTTCGTTGTCTTCGACCTTGGTGACGGTGCCCAGCATGCCGCCGCCGGTGACGATGCGGTCGCCCTTGCGGATGGTGCCCAGCATTTCCTTGTGGCTCTTCATCTTCTTCTGCTGCGGACGGATGAGCAGGAAATAGAAGATGACGAAGATCAGGATCAGCGGCAGGAAGGATTCCAGCCCGCCCATGGCCGAAGGAGCGGCAGGGGCGGCCTGGGCGTAGGCGGTCGAGATCAGCATGTGTTAGTCTCCCAATTCGAACCGTGCGGACTATACCGGTCCCCGCCAGGGATGCAACACGATATCCGGTGGTGCCGATGCCGATCCCTTCCGCCCCGCCCGCCCCGGTCTCCTTTGCCGAAGCCCTCCGGCTTTGGCTGAAGATCGGCCTTATCGGCTTCGGCGGCCCGGCCGGCCAGATCGCCCTCATGCACCGCCTGGTGGTCGAGGAGCGCCGATGGGTGGGCGAGGAACGGTTTCTGCACGCTCTTAACTACTGCATGTTGCTGCCTGGCCCCGAGGCCCAACAGCTCGCCACCTATCTCGGTTGGCTTCTGCACCGCACGGCGGGCGGGCTGGCGGCCGGCATCCTGTTCGTCCTTCCCGGCGCGCTTTTCATGGGGGCCTTGAGCGCCATTTACGTCGCCACCCATGAGATGGCGGTCGTCCAGGCCCTGTTCTTCGGCATCAAGGCGGCCGTGCTGGCGGTGGTCATCGAGGCGTTGGTGCGAATCGGCAAGCGGGCGCTGCGCAACCGGGCGATGATCGGGCTGATGGCGGCGGCTTTCCTGGCGCTTTTCCTGTTCGACGCCCCCTTCCCCCTGGTGGTTGCCTTCGCCGGCCTGATCGGCCTGGTCGGCGCCCGGCTCAAACCCGATCTTTTCGCGCCTGCCAAACCCTCCGATCAGGCGAAAAACAAGGCCGCCATCGACGCCAAGTTCGAGGCCGGCCAATTGGACTGGGCCCGGCCCAGCCTGGCGCGGGCAGTCCGCACCCTCGCCGTCTGGCTCGCCCTCTGGTTCATACCATTGATATTGTTGTTTATTTGGCTTGGTCAGGATCACGTTTTGGTGCAAGAGGGCATCTTCTTCAGCAAGATGGCGGTGGTCACCTTCGGCGGCGCCTATGCCGTGCTGGCCTATGTCGCCCAGGAGGCGGTGAACGGCTTCGGTTGGCTCGGTCCGGGTGCCATGCTCGATGGCTTGGGTTTGGCCGAAACCACGCCCGGCCCCTTGATCCTGGTGCTGCAATTCGTGGGCTTCCTGGCCGCCTTCAACCATCCGGGCGGACTCGATCCTTGGCTGGCGGGTGGGCTGGGGGCAATCGTCACCCTATGGGCCACCTTCACGCCTTGCTTCCTTTGGATTTTCCTGGGTGCCCCCTATATCGAAATCCTGCGCGGCAACCGGGCCTTGAGCGGCGCCCTGGCCGCCATCACGGCCGCCGTGGCGGGCGTCATCCTCAATCTGGCGATCTGGTTCGCTCTGCATGTTCTGTTCGCCCGGCTCGACCCCTGGCAGGGCTATGGGCTTCGCCTGCTGATTCCCGATTGGTCGAGCCTTGATCCCTGGGCCTTGCTCCTGGGAGCGGCCTCGGCCCTGGCGATGCTGCGCTTCAAGGTGAACATGCTCGTGGTGTTGGGCAGCGCGGCGGCGCTCGGCCTGGTGATCCACGCTCTATCGTGATTTAGGGCCAAATGGCGGATCGATCGACCTCCCCATCCCACCCGACCACATCGATCGGCGCCTTGCCACCTCTATTTGCGGCGTTCACGACGGCTGCCAGATTCACCGGCCGATAGGGTTGCGGCTTGCCATCGGAATCCTCGGGACAATCGTGTAACACCGCCGGGAGATTCCACCGTTGCAGGGCCGAGATGTGTAGGTATTCATTGACCGTCGTCAGGCCTTTCGGAACGAGATTGCGCCGGTCGTAATCCTTGAACGTCTGGCGGAACCATTCCCCGAACCCATCCCCTTCCGGTACGAGCTGATTGATCAGGCGCTGGTAAGGATAGAGCTTAGAATCCACATAGAAACCGCTGCGGCTTTCATAGCCTTTTCCATCCACGTATTTCGAGGCGTCGGCAGCGACGATGTCCTTCCAAGAGATGGCAAGCTCCGTATGCTTGCGCACCCGCTTGATCATCCAGTCCAAGGTGATGTCGGAGAGTTTATTGTCGGCATAGGAGCCACCGATATTGGAGTGGACGCCTGCAAACCATACTTGTTCGACGATCTGCCCGTCGAATGTCGGCTTTTCCTTTGGGCCCACCCAAAGCGTGGGCGCGAATGCGCTGCGCTTTTCGTCGATCGCCACCGCATGGAGTGCAACATCGACGGCCGAGCTAAGCTGAACGTCGTGAAACCGGTAAATGTCCGGAAGAAACCGCCGGCCCAAATCGCCAGGAATGCCGAGCGATCCCACCGTATCCCAGACGCCGACGCATTTGATTCGAACATCGGCGTAGCGCGCAAGATTAAGGTCTTGGATGGCTTTCTTGCGCGTGTCCAGCTTGGCGGTGTTGCGGCAGATTTCGATGACTTTCACCAAATCCTTTCCCAGACGCTCCGGATGCAGCAGCCCGCCGGCGGCGATAAATCCCACGAGGCTGCGTGCCGTGTAGGCTCCGCGCGAAAAACCGAAAACGTAGATTTCGTCGCCCGGCATGTAATTGTTGGCAAGGAAGCGATACCCGTCCATGACGTTCTCGGAAAGCCCCTCGCCCGAAGCGCCACCAACGATTTTATCGAGCATATTCCCGGTTCCCACGCCCCTGTCGTAAAAGGTGATTTGCCGGGTCTTGAAGGGCGAATCTTCGCATGGAGTCGCGCGCAACAATTTGACGACATTGGTCGATTGGGAGCCGTTATCGGGCGTGTTCCAGGTCCCGTCGAAAAAAACGACCAAACGAGCCATCTTTTCCTCCTATCGTTCGACAAGTCACATTAATCCAGACATTGATTGCGATGAAGAACAAAATACTACTCATTATTGTTTTTCTAAAATGCTCAATGTCTTATCCGCGTGTTGCCCTTCCTTGACCCCCCGGGATGGGCTGGCTAGGGTGCCGGCCATGGATGAAAAGACCCTGACCCGCATCGCCCAGGCGCTGGAGCGCTTGGCCCCCCCGGCCCCGCCGGCCACCGATCTTGCGGCGGCCGACGCCTTCGTCTGGCATGCCGAGGGCGGTTGGCTTGAGCCGGTGCCCTCGGTCAACCGGGTGGAGATCGACCTGCTGCTGGGCATCGAGAACCAGCGCGACACGCTCATGGAGAACACCCGCCGTTTCGCCAAAGGCCTGCCGGCCAACAACGCCCTGTTGTGGGGGGCGCGCGGCACCGGCAAAAGCTCGCTGGTCAAGGCGGTGCATGCCGCCATCAATGCCGAGCGGGCGGGTGCCCTGGTGCTGGTCGAGATCCACCGCGACGATATTCCCTCGCTGCCCCGGCTGCTTTCCCGGCTGCGCGGCCAGCCCAGGCGCTGCCTGCTGTTCTGCGACGATCTGTCCTTCGACGCCCAGGATACTTCCTACAAATCGCTGAAGGCGGTGCTGGAAGGCGGCATCGAGGGCCGGCCGGAAAACGTCGTCTTCTACGCCACTTCGAACCGACGCCACCTGATGGCGCGCGAAATGATCGAGAACGAGCGCTCGACCGCCATCAATCCCGGCGAGGCGGTCGAGGAAAAGGTATCGTTGTCCGATCGCTTCGGCCTCTGGCTGGGCTTCCACAATGTCGATCAGGCGACCTATCTGGCGATCGTCGAGGGCTATGCCCGGCGCTTCGGCCTGACGATCAGCGCCGAGGCCATGCGCGCCCAGGCCATCGAATGGGCGATGACGCGCGGTTCGCGCTCGGGCCGTACGGCCTGGCAATTCATCCAGGATCTGGCCGGAAGGTTGGGCAAGCCGCTGGGGTGAGGTGGGCCATTCTTGGCCCAAGCTCGCCTTGAGTTCCGCTCTTGTGTTAGAGTGTCAAAGACTTAATCGGGCTTTGGCCATGCGGCTTTCGGATCGGGAACGCGACACCATCAAAAACACCGTCGCCAAATGGTTTGGCGCGGACGCTCAAGTGCGTCTGTTCGGTTCCAGGACTGACGATCGGCTGCGTGGCGGCGATATCGACCTGCACATCGTGACGGCACGGCCCGACCTGGCCAATCTCGATACCGAATTGGCCTTCTCGGTCGATCTCAAGGATAGGATCGGCGAACAGAAGATCGATGTCGTGCTGCGTCACCAGGCCGAACCGGACCATCCGATCGATCGCCTGGCAAAGGAAAAGGGTATCTTGCTGTGAACGCGATCGTCGCCGAAAGTCTGGCTTCGGCCCATAATCTAGGCGCCCGGCTGGCCTGGTCTTACGGCCGGATAAGCCCTCTTTTCCCGGTCCGTCCCGAGGCGATTGCCGGCTTGAACGAGGAAGCGGTCGAGCGGATCGACGCCTTCCTGTTCCGCTTCAACAGTCTCTTTTCCATGATCCAGGATCATCTGTTCAAGGGCATCGCGGCCCTCGAGATGGAAGACATTTCCGACAAGTCGAACAAGGACAAATCGAATTTGATGGAAAAGTTGGGCGCCATCCAATCGGCGACCGGATTCACCACCATGGCCGAACTTCGAAACAAGCTTGCGCACCATTATCCGTTTGAAGCCAAGAAGCAGGCCGAACGGCTCAACGCAGCTTGGCAACGCTGCCCGGAATTGATCGCGATCCTGAATGGCCTTATCGCTTATGTCGCGGCGAAGAAGCTCGTCGCGGGCCTGCTGCCACTGCCCGCCATCCCCCTCAAATAACCGGCGCGCCATAGCCCCAACTGTAGGGAACCGGGCCCGACAGCGCCACCACATCGCCATCGTCGAGCGGCGCCGATTTCGAGATGCCGCCCAGCCGGTGCGGCGAGGCATCGCGCCCGTTCACCAAGGCCAAATAGATCTCGCTTTCCGCCAGACCCAGGCGGCTGGCGATGTCGCCCAGGGTGGCGCCGGCGGGCAGGCGCAGGCGATGGCACCAGCCGCCGGCCACCCGATCGGAGAGGCTGTTGTACAGCCGGACCTCGACCGCGATGGTCTGGCCGGCGCTGTTATGGCCGATGTCGAAATTCATGGCGAAAGCTTAAAAGATCGCCCGGTCGCCTACCCTGACCCCCGTCAAGAGCGTTCGAGCTGGTCGCGTGGATCGACCGGCCTCGCTCCTTTGCGAATCTCGAAATGGAGCTGGGGGGCTGAGACGCCGCCGGTCGCCCCGACCTTAGCGATGGTCTGGCCGCGCTTCACCTTGTCGCCGCGCCCGACCAGAAGCTGGTCGAGATGGGCGTAGGCGGTCATCCAACCGCCTTCATGTTTAATAAGAAGAAGGCTGCCGAACCCTTTGAGTTCATTGCCGGCATAGACGACAACGCCATTCTCCGATGCCTTGACCGGTGTCCCCTTTGGGGCGGCGATGTTAATCCCATCATTCTGAATGCCCTTGCCGCCCCAGCCATAGGCGGCGATCACCTTTCCCTTCACCGGCCACAGGAAGGATTTGCCGGCGCGCGGTGGCGGCTTGGGAATCGCCACCGCCTGCGGCTGGGGACCGGGCTGGGCGGCCGCTGTCGGCTCGGGCGGAGGCGGCGGTTCGGGCGCCTTGGCATGGGAAGGCGGCGGTTCGGGCGGCGGCAGGCTTTCGCTTGCCACGGCCAGCTCGGCCGGCTTGGGCGGTGCGCCCGGCTCGCCCGGCAATTTCAGGCGCTGGCCGACCCGGATGGTGTAGGGCTCGGCAAGATTGTTAAGCTCGATCAGGGTGCGCGGGTCGAGATTGTGCCGCCGGGCAATCAGCGCCACGGTCTCGCCCTTCTCGACCACATGGTCGCGGGTCGAGGGTAGCACCAGATGTTGGCCGGCCTGCAGCCCATAGGGCGGCTTCAGGCGGTTGGCCTCGATCAGCTCGCGCACCCCGACATTGTGACGCCTGGCGATGGCGTGAACCGTGTCCCCCTTCTCCACGGTCACGCTGGAACCGGGGGGCAATTCGATCACCTTGACGGGGGCCGGCGGTGCCTTGGGCGGCGGCTCGGCCGGTCGGGAGGGTGGCGCTTGAACGGCTTTCGGCGGCGCCTTGAAGGCCGGCACGTAATCCTCGACCCAGGCGCAGCCGGCCAGGACCAGAATCGACAGTGCGGCGATCGGGCGTATCGCTCCCATAATGACCAATGTCGGGGAAAAAGCTTGCGAAGCGGTTAATTGGGGCGCCAGAATCGGTTTTGGCAGTCGAGGCCTTGCATGCACACACGATCGATCGCGTCCTGGCGCCACAGCCATGTCTTTCTCGGTTCCGGCCACGCCGCCAACGAGCGCCGGACCTGGATCGTCGTCGCCCTCACGCTGGCCTTCATGGTGGTCGAGATCGGCGCCGGCATGCTCTTCCAATCGATGGCCCTGGTCGCCGATGGCTGGCACATGGCGACCCATGCGGCGGCGCTGGCGATCGCCGCCTTCGCCTACCGTTTCGCCAGCCGCCATGCCCAGGATGCGCGCTTTACCTTCGGCACCGGCAAAGTGGGCGATCTGGCCGGCTATACCAGCGCGGTCATCTTGGGCCTTGTCGCCCTCTTGATTGCCTGGGAATCGGCCCAGCGCCTGATCGATCCGCGCCCAATCGCCTTCGCCGAGGCCTTGGCGGTGGCGGTGGCGGGACTGATCGTCAATCTGGCGAGCGCCGCCCTGCTCGCCAGCCCCAAGACCAATCGTGATCATGGCCACAGTCATGATCACGGCCACAGTCACAGCCACGATGACCCCGATCACAATCTCAATTCCGCCTACGCCCATGTGCTGGCCGACGCGCTCACCTCGATCCTGGCGATCCTCGCTTTGGGGCTGGGGCTGCTCTGGAATTGGCGCTGGCTGGACGCCGTGATCGGGTTGGTGGGAGCGGTGGTGATCCTGACTTGGTCGGTTGGCCTGATGCGCGACGCCGCCGGCACGCTACTCGATGTCGAGGCCGATGGCGATTTGGCCGCCTCGATCCGCCAGACCATCGAGGCCGATCCGGCCGATCGCATCGCCGATCTGCATCTGTGGCGGGTGGGGCCCGGTCAATTCGCCGTCATTCTCTCGATCGTCACCGACCGCGCCATGACGGTCGAAGGCTACCGCGCCCTCCTGGCCGGCGATCCGCGCATCCGCCATCTCACCATCGAAATTCAGCCCTGCTGCCAAGCGGCCTGAGCCCCCCCTACTCCTCCGCCACGCCGGGCAGCAGGGGCACGAAGCGCACCGGCAGGAAGCTTTCGCGGGTCATGCCGGCTTCGGTCTTGACCAGCTTGATCAGATCCTGGGCGTAACCGTCCGAACCGACCGGGATGACCAGAATCCCGCCGACATCGAGCTGATCGACCAGGGCCTGCGGTATCTCGGTGGCGGCCGCGGTCACCATGATGCGGTCGAAGGGGGCCTGCTCGGGCCAACCCTTCATGCCGTCGCCGGCAATGGCGGTGATGTTGTGCAGCCTCAGCGCCTTGAAACGCTCCTCGGCCTCCTTCACCAGCGGCTTGTGGCGCTCGATGGTGTAGAGCCGCCGGCAAAGCCTAGCCAGGATCGCCGCCTGATAGCCCGAGCCGGTGCCGATCTCCAGCACCTTCATCCGCTCGCCCACCTCAAGGGCCTGGGTCATGAGACCGACAACCAGAGGCTGGCTGATGGTCTGGCCGCGCCCGATCGGCAGGGCCTGATCCTCATAGGCCTGGTCCTGGAAGGTCTCGGGCACGAACAGCTCGCGCGGCGTGCGCTCGATGGCGGCCAGAACCCTGGTGTCGACCACGCCGCCGCGCCGAAGCTCCATCAACAGACGGATCTTGCGCGCCGCGACGCTCACCGGAACAGGGCCTTCATGGTCTTGATGGCCGCGCGGCTGGTGAGATCGAGGCAAAGCGGCGTCACCGTCACCGCGCCGCGATGCACGGCCTCGATGTCGGTGCCCTTAAGCGTCCGGTTCTCGTCGCGCTGGGCGCCGATCCAGATATAGGGCACGCCCCTGGGGTCCTTGCGCTCCTCGATATGGTCGCCCAGCTTGCGCTTGCCCTGGCCCACCACCTCGATGCCGGTCACCTGGGCGGCGATGCGGTCGGGGAAGTTGACGTTGACCAGGATGTTGGGCTTCCAGGGCTGGCTGACCAGGGCGCGGATCACCTGGGGGGCGAACTGCTCGGCGGTGCCCCATTTCACCGGATGGCGAGGCGAGAAGACCTGGGAAAGCGCGATCGAGCGCACGCCCAGAAGCGTGCCTTCCATGGCGGCGGCGACGGTGCCGGAATAGGTGACGTCCTCGCCCAGATTGCCGCCGCGATTGATGCCCGACAGCACCAGATCGGGCTTCTTCTCGCGCAGAACCTTGTGGATGGCGAGCAGCACGGAATCGGTGGGCGTGCCGTCGACCGAGAAGCGGCGCTTCGAGACTTGGCGCAGCCGAAGGGGCCGGCGCGTGGTGAGCGAATGGCTGGTGGCGCTTTGCTCCAGTTCCGGCGCCACCACCCAGACGTCTTTAGACAGCGTGCGGGCGATGCGCTCGAGAATCTTGATGCCGGCGGCTTCCAGACCGTCGTCATTCGAGATCAGGATGCGCGCCTTGGAAAGGTCGACGATCGGCTTGAACATCAGGCTTCGATCCGTTCCAGCCCGCCCATATAGGGCCTGAGCGCCTGGGGCACCACGACCGAACCGTCTTCCTGCTGGTAGTTCTCGATGATGGCGATCAGGGTGCGGCCGACCGCCAAGCCCGAGCCGTTCAGGGTGTGGACCGGACGGGTGCCCTTCTCGCCCTTGGGCCGATAGCGCGCTTTCATGCGCAGCGCCTGGAAATCGCCGCAGTTCGAGCAAGACGAAATCTCGCGGTACTGGTTCTGGCCGGGCAGCCAGACCTCGATGTCGTAAGTCTTGCAGGCCGAAAAGCCCATATCGCCGGTGCAGAGCTTCATGACGCGGTAGGAAAGCCCCAGGCGCTTCAAGACCTCTTCGGCGCAGGTGGTCATCCGCTCATGTTCGGATAGGGAGCGATCGGGATGGGCGATCGACACCAGCTCGACCTTCCAGAATTGGTGCTGGCGGATCATGCCCCGCGTGTCCTTGCCGGCGGCTCCCGCTTCCGAACGGAAGCACGGCGTCAGCGCCGTCATGCGGATCGGCAGATCGTCCTCGGCCAATATTTCGCCGGCCACCAGATTGGTGAGCGGCACTTCGGCGGTGGGGATCAGCCAATGGCCCTGAACGGTGCGGAACAGATCCTCGCCGAATTTCGGCAACTGGCCGGTGCCGAACAGGGCCTCGTCGCGCACCAGCACCGGCGGGCTCACCTCGGTGTAGCCGAATTCACTTGTGTGCAGATCGAGCATGAAGGAGGCGAGCGCGCGCTCCATCCGCGCCAGGGCGCCTTTGAGAACCACGAAGCGGGCGCCGGAAAGCCTTGCGGCGCGCTCGAAATCCATCAGCCCCAGCTTGGGGCCGATTTCGTCATGCTCCTTGGCCATGAAGGGCAGCAGCGCCGGATCGCCCGAGCGGCGGATTTCCACATTGGCGGAGGCGTCGGCGCCATCGGGCACATCGTCGGCCGGGCGGTTGGGAATCGCCGCCAACAGGCCCTCCAGTTCCTTGTCCTTGGCGGCCATCGCCGCCTCGGCTTGGGCCTGACGATCCTTGTCGGCCGACACCCGGGCCAGCAGCGCCTGGGTGTCCTCGCCCTTGGCCTTGGCGGCGCCGATCGCCTTGGCCAGCTTGTTGCGCTCGGCCTGGATGTCCTGGGCCTCGGTCTGGCGGGCCCGGCGTTCGGCATCGAGCGCCATCAGCATCGTCGCCTGCGGCGGCAACCCACGCCGCGCCAGGGCGGCGTCGAAGGCGGCCGGATTGTCGCGGATCCATTTGATGTCGTGCATCGCGCCTACTTAGCTTTCGTTGAAATCGGTTTCCGAGACCGCGCCGTCGGTGCCGTCATCCTCGTCGGCCTTGCGGTTCTTCTCGACTATTTTGCACGAATAGATCGACAGCTCGTAGAGCAGCATCAGGGGAAAGGCCAGAAGGAGCTGGCTCATCACGTCGGGCGGGGTCAGGATCGCCGCCACCACGAAAATGCCGACAATGGCGTAGCGCCGCTTCTCCGACAGGGACTTGGCGGTGACCAGGCCGGCCCGTCCCATCAGGGTGAGCAGCACCGGAAGCTGGAAGGCAATGCCGAAGGCGAAGATCAGCTTCATCACCAGCGACAGATATTCGCCCACCTTGGCTTCGAGTTGGATCGGCACCGATCCTTCCATGGCCGGCATCTCGAAGCTCAGGAGGTAGCGCCACAGAAGGGGAATGACGATGAAATAGACCAGCGACGCACCAAGCAGAAACAAGACCGGCGTGGCGAACAGGAAGGGCAGGAAGGCCTTCTTCTCGTGCTTGTAAAGGCCGGGCGCGATGAAAGCCCAAAGCTGGCCGGCCGCCACCGGGAAGGAAACGAAAGCGGCGGCGAAGGCGGCGACCTTGACGTAGGTGAAGAAGACTTCGGTGAGCGCGGTGTAGATCATGCGCCGGTTGCCGCCCATCTCCTCGAAGATGCGCGAAAGCGGCAGCACCAGAAAGCCATAGATGTCCTGGGCGAAGAAGAAGCAGACGAAGAAGGCCAGTACGAACATCACCATGGCCCAGAGCAGCCGGTTGCGCAGCTCGACCAGATGCTCGAGCAGCGGCATCTTGGAATCGTTGATGTCGGCGCTCATTTGGGCGGCTCGGGCGCGGGCGGAAGGGCGGCCGGCGGCTCGGCCGCCGGGGCGGGGGTCGGGACTGGGCTTTCCTCGATTTGCAGCGCCTTCTCGACCGAACCGTCGGGGTCGACCGCCTTCTCGACCTCACGCTTGAAATCGACTTGATTGAAGCTTTCCACCTTCTTCTTCATTTCTTCCAGCTCGGCCTCGCGCACCATGTCGTCGATGCCCTTCTGGAACTCGCCGGCCAGGTTCTTGGCCTTGCGGGTCATCTGGCCCATCAGGCGCAGCACCTTGGGCAGGTCTTTGGGCCCAATGACGATCAGGGCCACGACCGCGATCACGGCAAGCTCGGAGATATCGACGTCGAACACGGCTCCCTCGGCGCGGGGCTAGCCTATCGGGGATTTCAAGGCTTGGCCGCGTGATCCTTTTCGACCGCCGAGGCGGCCGGCGTGGCGGCGGCGTTGTCGATCGGCTTGGGCTGGGCGGGCTGGGCGGCGTCGCCCGAACCCGAACCGGAAGCGCCCTCGGCCTCGTCCTTCAGACCCGCCTTGAAGGCCTTGACGCCCTTGGCCATGTCGCCCATCAGGCGCGGAATCTTGCCGGCTCCGAAGAGGAGCAGGACGATGACCAGAACGATGATCCAATGCCAAATGCTTCCGAAACCCATGATCGGCCCTTTCCTTAGCGCTTTCCGCCCCTTCCCCGGTGACGGAGGCGGATCATCGCAGAACTCGCCCAAGGCCGCAACAGGGGGGCCGACCCACCCGTCCGATCGCTCTTGGAGCGCCTTGGCAAAGCTGCTAGGCTTTCCGGATCGTGATACTTGGGTATTCGAAGGGATGATGGACGGGTTGGCGCGCCGATCGGTGGTCTGGATGGGGCTTTTGGCCCTCGTCCTCAATCTGTCTTTGGGCGACCTTCATCACGGCCACCATCTGGGCCAGGGCAAGACCTCGGCCGGACCGGTCCTGGACATCTGCCTGGCCCCCGGCTCGCAAGCCCCGCTGGATCGCCCCTCCTCGGATGCCGAAGGCGAGGCCTGCCTGTTCTGCCCGGTCGGCGGTTCGAGCGTCGCCGGCAAGGCAACCACCTTTGCCGCCCCCTTGGGCGCGCCGGTCCGTCTGGCGGGCCTCGAGCCGGGCGCGCCCGTCCCTCTTCGCGCTCCTTTCTCTCCCCACCGCCCGCGCGATCCGCCCCGCTCTTCCTGAAGTGACCAATCCGCCTGGGTCCGTCGGTCCGTTTCCTTGGAAACGACCGCCGGTCCCGAACGATCACTTGGAATTGACGGAGCCACCCTCATGTCACACCTTGCCCAGGTCACCATCGGCTGGAGTGTCGCCGAACGCCAGACCTTAGGCCGTTCGCCGCTTCTGGCCGACCTCAAAACCTCGACCGCCGACCATCTTCTTGCCCACGCCGAAAGGCTGGGCATCGTCCGCCCGACCTTGTTGTTCAGCCCCGATTCCCCATCTCAGGCCCTCCATATCCTGATCAAGGGCGAAGTACGGCTCTTAGGGCCGGATGGGCTTTTCCTCGATCTCGTCCAGCCCGGCCAAAGCTTCGGCGAGACCGCCGTGCTTGGCGCCCACGCCCTCGCGCTGGCCGCCCAAGCGCAAACCGGCGCGGTGATCGCCCGCCTGCCCCGGGCCGTGGTTTTGGAGGCCATCGAACGGGATTGCGGCTTCGCCTTGGCGTTGATGCGCGCCCTGGCCGCTTGGTGCGAATCCCATCGCCAGGACATCCACGATCTGCGTCGCCTAAATCCCAGCGAAAGGCTGGCCCGTTTCCTGGTGCGGAACAGCCATGCGCCGGGTCGCCAGGGCCAGCGCCTGCCGATGCGCAAACGCGCCTTGGCCGAACGGCTGGGCATGACGCCGGAAAGCCTGGCTCGGGCCATCACCCGCCTGGCCGAACACGGAGTCAAGCGGGCCGGCGAAAACCGGATCGCCATCACCGACCGCGCGGCGCTCTGCCGTTACGCCGGGCTGCCGCCATCGGCGGAATCCGGCGACGCCCCGCACGCCCAAGCCGCTTGAACCTCTCCCTTTCGAAAGGACCCAACCCATGTTTGCTCGTTTGATCACCGCCGCTCTCGTCACGTTTCTTGCCCTGCCCGCCTTGGCGCAACAAGGGCCGATCACCGTCGAAGGCGCCTTTGCCCGCGCCTCGGCTGGCAACGCCAAGAACGGCGCCGCCTTCATGATCTTGACCAACACCAGCCCCCAGGCCGACCGTTTGCTCGCCGCCAAGGCGGGGATTTCGCGTACCGTCGAACTGCACAATGTCGTCAAGAAAGGCGAGGTGATGGCGATGACGCCGGTCGAAGCCATTCCGGTTCCGGCCCAGGGCAAGACCGAGCTGAAACCCGGCAGCTACCATGTGATGTTTATGGATCTCGCCGACCCGCTCAAGGAAGGCTCCAGCTTCCCCCTGACGCTGCAATTCGAGAAGGCGGGAACCGTCACCATCCAGGTGCCGGTGCATGGCGTGGGCGCCATGCCGGCCGCCCCCTCCAAGGGGCATTGATCAGGCGGGAAAGACGAAGACCTGCGTCGGGTCGAGGCGAACGGCCAGCCTTTCGCCTTCGGCCGGCAGGAAGCGCCCAGGAATGCGGGCGTGCAGATGCAGCCGCTCGGGCTCGCCCACCGCCAGGTGGACGAGGCTGGCGCGCCCCAGCAGGCGGGCGGCCAGCACCCGGGCGAGCGCGGCGCCCTCGACCTCCTCGCTCGCCAGGCGAACCGCTTCCGGGCGGATCAGCACCAAGGCCTGGGCCCCTTCGGCCAGGCCGGGCGCGGCGAAGGCCCCCAGCGCGGTTGCCACCTTGCCGCCCTGAACGGTGCCGGCAAGCCGGTTGACTTCGCCGAAGAAGGCGGCGACGAAGGCGTCGGCGGGCCGGAAATAAAGCTCTTCGGGTGGCCCGACCTGAACGATCCGCCCTTCGCGCATCAGGGCGATGCGGTCGGCCATGAACATGGCCTCCTCGGGATCGTGGGTGACCATCAAGGTGGCAACGCCGCTGGTTTTCAAGATGTGCAGCGTCTGGTCGCGCACCTGATCGCGCAGGCGGGAATCGAGACCCGAGAAAGGTTCGTCGAGCAGCATCAGGCGGGGATTGGGCGCCAAGGCCCTGGCCAGCGCCACCCGCTGCTGCTGACCGCCCGAAAGCGTGTGCGGATACTGGGCCTCGGCGCCTTCCATGCCCACCTGGGCCAGCACGGCCCGCACCCGCTGATCGATTTCGGCTTTGGGCCGTCCGGCCAGACCGAAGGCGATGTTGTGGGCGACATCGAGATGGGGAAACAGGGCGTAATCCTGGAACAGGAACCCGACATGGCGTTCCTCGGGCGGAAGGCGCTGCTGGGCGTCGGCCACCACGCGCCCGCCCAGCCTTACGCTGCCCTCTTGCGGGTGCTCAAGGCCGGCGGCAATGCGCAGCGTGGTGGTCTTGCCGCAACCCGAGGGGCCGAGCAGGCAGACCAGTTCGCCCGGCGCCACCGCCAGCGAAACCTCGGCCACCACCTTCTGGCCGCCATAGGCATGGCCGACCGCCGCGAGCACCAGCCCGTGATGGAGAGCGTCGGCGGGGTTCATCCCTCGTCTCCCGGCCGGGCGCGCGCGATGGCGCGCGAGAGCAGAATGGTCGGCACGATCGAGACCAGGACGATCGCCAGCGAGGGCAGCGCCGCGTCGGGCAGGCGCTCGTCCGAGGCCAGCTCGAAGGCGCGGATCGCCAGAGTGTCGAAATTGAACGGGCGCATCATCAAGGTCGCCGGCAATTCCTTGGTGACGTCGACGAAGACCAGAAGGGCGGCGGTCAGCAGGCTGCCCTTCATCATCGGCAGGTGAATCCGGCGCAAGGCCCGCAAAGGCGTGGCGCCCAGGGTGCGGGCCGAGGCCTCCATGGCCGGGGTGATGCGGCCAAGGCTGGTCTCGACCGCCTGGAAGGCCACGGCGAGGAAGCGGACCAGATAGGCGAACAGCACCGCCGCCACCGTGCCGGTGAGGATGAGGCCGCTCGAGAGTCCGAAGGTGCGGCGCAGGAAAGCGTCGAGCGCGTTGTCGAGGAAGGCGAAGGGCACCAAGACGCCGACCGCGATCACCGAACCCGGCACCGCATAGCCCAGGCTGGCCAGCCGGGCCGCCGCCCGGGTGATCATCGTGCGGTCGAGGCGCTTGGCGTAGGCGAGCAGCACCGCCACCGAAACCGCCAGAATCGCCGCCAGGAGGGCCAGGATGAAGGTGTTGCCGGCCAGCCCCAGGAAGCGGCGATCAAGGGTGCCGGGCACGGTCTCGACCGCCCAGGCGAGCAGCATGGCTCCGGGAACGAGAAAGCCCACCGCCACCGGAAACAGGCAGGCCACGAAGGCCAGAAGCGCCTTGCCGCCCCGCAGCGGATAGCGCGGCAGATTGCGGTAGCGTCCGGTGGCGTGATGGAAGCGGGCCTGACCGCGCGAAACGCGCTCGACCAGCAAAAGCGCCAGCACGAACAGCAAGAGGATCGCCCCCAATTGCGCCGCCGCGCCCGATTGGCCCAGCCCCAGCCAGGTGCGGTAGATGCCGGTGGTGAAGGTGTCGACGGCGAAATACTGGACGGTGCCGAAATCGTTCAGGGCCTCCATCAAGGCCAGGGCCAGGCCGGCGACGATGGCCGGGCGCGCCAGCGGCAGGGCGACGGTGCGGAAACTGCGCCAGGGCGTGCAGCCCAAGGTGCGGCTCACTTCCAAGGCGCAGACCGATTGTTCGAGAAAGGCGGCGCGCGCCAGCATGTAGACATAAGGATAAAGCACGAAGGACAGCATCGCCGCCGCGCCGGGCAGCGAGCGCAGCTCGGGGAACCAGTAGTCGCGCCGGCTTTTCCAGCCGAAGAGGGCGCGCAAGGCCTCCTGCACCGGTCCGGCAAAGTCGAACAGCCCGGTATAGGCGTAGGCGATGACATAGGCCGGCATCGCCATCGGCAGCAACAGCGCCCATTCGAAGCTGCGGGCGCCGGGGAAACGGCAAAGCGTCACCAGCCAGGCCGCCCCCACCCCCATGAGAAAGGTGCCGATCCCCACGCCCAGCATCAGGAACAACGAATTGGCGACGTAGGTGCCCAACACCGTCTGGGCCAAATGGCTCCAGATCGGGCCGGTGGGCAGAAACAGCGAGGCCAGGACCACCAGAACCGGAAGCGCCACCAGGCCGGCGATGCCGACGCCGGCGCCGCGCCACCCCCAGCCATCCAAGGGAAACAGGGAATCGAGGCGCCGGCCGGGCCGCGTGAAAGGGGGATGGGCAACGCCGTTCGGCATCGAGATGGGATCGCTCCTTGGCAGGGTCTCGAACAACCCTATTGCAAATGCGATTGATCATCAATGTCGATCGGCAAGGGGCGAAGCGCCCCGTCCGACCTCACGGGCTTGCCGAACAGAAAACGAAAATCGCCTGGGGAGGACCGAAGGATGCGAGGCGGCCGGCGTGCGATCGGCGCCGAATCCTTGTTAACCTTTCCGGGTTTCGACGCGGATCGCCAAACGTTGCAGCCAGCGCAAGGAGGGCGGACGACCGCGATCGGGCAGGAAGGCCACAACCGCCGCCGCCGGCGGCAACAGAAAACCGATCGCGGCCCATAGAAGAACCGAACGCCCCACCGCAAAGGCCATGAAGGCGGCCAACAGCGCGGCAAACATCTGCACCAGCAAAATCGTCAACATCAAGCATGACTCGCGGTTTTGCGTCACTAGGGATCGCGCTGTCGTACGGATCGCTTTTTCAGTTTATGGGGCAATCGTTTAACATAACTGAACACTCCTAACAAGAGAAATATCACTGCATTTATTTATAAACATCTTCCATGGGTTAACGGGGTATCTATAATTTCAGTATGACCAAACAAACCCGCCTCATCGTCACCGGCCTCGACTCGGCCTATTTCGATTTCGGTCTCGACCTGATCCGCTCGATCGCGGGCGCGGCGCCGGCGCCGGAACGGATGGGCGTGCTCGACCTCGGATTAACGCCCGACGAGCGCGCCCGCTTGCAGGCGATGAACATCACGACCGTCGCGCCCGGCTGGGACTATCCCTTCATGAACGACGAACGGGCACCGCGCTGGTTCCAGGCGATGACGGCGCGCCCGCATTTGCCCCGCCATTTTCCAGGATTCGCCACCTATGTCTGGATCGACGCCGATGCCTGGATTCAGGATTGGGCGCCCGTGCAAACCCTGATCGAGGCCTCGGAAGGCGGCGCCCTGGCGATCGTCGAGGAAAGGCTGGTGGGGATCGATGCCGAGATCGAGGATGCCGATGGAACGCGGCGCCGCTTCGCCCTCGATCCGGCCCAAGCGACGGCGCAGAACGAGGCCGATTGGCGCGCCGTGTTCGGCGATCCGATCGCCGACGCGATCGGCCGCCTGCCCTATTTCAATTGCGGCGTCTTCGCGCTTCGGGGCGAGTCACCCGCCTGGTCGGCCTGGAGCCGCTGCCTGCATGATTGCCTGCACCGCCCCTTCCGCAAGACGGCCGAACAGCAGGCGCTCAACATCTGCATTCGCCGGGGCGAGATCGCCGTCGCCCCCCAGGACATCGCCGCCAACTTCCTCTTCACCAACGAGTTGCCGGCCTATGACGAGGCCCGGGCGCGCTTCGTGGTGCCCGAAGACGGACGCCCCATCGGCGTCCTGCATCTGTGCGATCTCAAGCGCCTAAGGCGTATCGTCTTTCCCCGCTGGGGCGGCGGCCTGGGCATCCGCCTCTCCCCCCGTTTCCGGGCTTAGGGGCTCGCTGTCGGCCTCGGTCGTCAAGGGTTCCGGCGGCTCCTCATCGACATCGACCGGCGGCCCCTCGTCCTCGGCGCGGGCGCCATAGGCCATGGTCGGCCGCGAATCGAGCAGGCCGGCGGCCTTCAATTCCTCAAGGCCGGGCAGATCCTCGATCGCTTCCAGGCCGAAATGGTCGAGGAAGGATTCGGTGGTCGCCCAGACCACCGGGCGGCCGGGCGAATTGCGCCGCCGCCCCTTGGGCTTGATCCAGCCGGCCTCGAACAGGGCGTCGAGCGTGCCCTTGGACAGGGCGACGCCGCGCACCTCCTCGATCTCGCTGCGCGTCACCGGCTGGTGATAGGCGATGATCGCCAGGGTCTCGATGGCCGCCCGCGACAGTTTGCGGATTTGCGCCGCCTCCATGCGAAGCGCCGGCCCCAGATCGGGCGCGGTGCGGAAGGCCCATTTCTCGTCGACCCGAACCAGATGCACGCCGCGATTGGCGTATTGCTCGGTCAGGCGGGTGAGCAGGGCGACGATGTCGGTGCCGTCGGGCAGGCGCTGGGCGATGGCTTCTACCGCAACGGGCTCGGCCGAAGCGAACACCAACGCCTCGACCAGGCGCAGTTTGAGGAAATCGTCGGTGAGATCGAGCGCCGGAACGGCCGCCGGCATTTCGACCACCGCCGGCTCGTCATCGGGCTCGGGCTCGGCGCGCTCGGCGTCGGGCGCCCCTTCGGCCAGGGCTTCGTCGAGGGCGTCGTCCAAGGGGTCGTCACTCATGGGGGGTGGCTCGCTTGAGATAGATGGTGCCGAAGGGTTCGTTCTGGCGAAGCTCGATCTTGCCCTGGCGGGCCAGTTCGAGGCTGGCGACGAAGGTGGCCGACACCGCCGAACGCAGAATCAGGCCGTTGCCCTTCAATTCGTCGGGCAGGAAGCTCCACAGCGTGTCCCAATCGGGCAGCTTGCCGATCAACTCTTCCAGGCGGGCCAGCACCGCCTCGACGGAATAGAGTTCGAAGGGTTCGATTTCGAGCGTCACCTTGCCGGTGCGGCGTTTGAAATCGGCGTAGGCGCGCAGAAGATCGTAGAGCGTCACGTCATAGACCGGCAGCGTGGCGGTCTCGAAGCCTTCGGGCGCGCCCTTGGCAAAGACGTCGCGGCCCAGCCGGGGGCGGGCCATCAGCAGCCGGCCCTTTTCCTGCATCGCCTCCAGGCGCTGCAATTGGAAGGTGAGCGCGGCGGCCATTTCGGCGGCCGAAGGCTCCTCGCCGCCCGAAGGCTCGGGCAAGAGCAGGCGCGATTTGAGATAAGCCAGCCAGGCCGCCATCACCAAATAATCGGCGGCCAGTTCCAGGTGCGTGTGCCGCATGCGGGCGACGAATTCCAGATACTGGTCGGCCAGGGCCAGGATGGACAGCTTGGTCAGATCGACCTTTTGGTCGCGCGCCAAAGAAAGCAGCACATCGAGCGGGCCCTCGAAACCGGCCAGATCGACCACGAAGGCCTGGGGATCGGCCGCCGGCGGGGGCGCGAAGGGCGCGCCTTCTTCGAAGGTGGGAGTCTCGGCGGTCACGGTTCCAGTCCCGTCAGGGTGAGCATCAGTTGCGACAGCCAGCCGGCCGGCGTGCCGACCGCCCAGGCGAGCAGGTTGAGATCGACGCCGATCTGGTGGCCAAGGAAGGGCAGGATGAATAACAACGCGATCAGGATCAACATTCCCTTGCGCTCGAAACCGGCCAGCCAGCCCGACAGCGGCTCGGGCAACAGGCCGGTCAGCACCCGCCCGCCATCCAAAGGGGGGATCGGCAGCATGTTGAACACCGCCAGGATGACGTTGATATCGACCATGCGGAACAGATTGTCGGCGCCCCATTTGAGGCCGGGCATCCATTCGCGCGGCACTTGAACCTCCAAGAGGCCCCGGATCGCCAAGGCGGCCACGATCGCCAGCAGAAGATTGATCCCCGGCCCGGCCAGCGCCACCGCCACCATGCCCCAGCGCGGGTTGGAAAGGCGCCAGAAGGCCACCGGCACCGGCTTGGCGTAGCCGAACAGGAAGGGCGAGCGCGCCAGCATCAGAAGCGCCGGCAGAACCAAGGTGCCGAACAGATCGACATGGCGAAGCGGATTGAAGGAGACCCGGCCCAGGCGATAGGCGGTGTCGTCGCCCAGTTTCCAGGCGACATAGCCATGCGCCGCCTCGTGCAAGGTGATCGCCAGCACCACCGGAATCACCCAGGTCGAAGCCTCGTAAAGCGCGCCGATCATGCCGGCCCCGCTTGGGGCAAGATGGCCTTTTCGGCCGCCGAAACCAAAACCGGATTTTGGTTCAATTTATTGCGTGCGTTATTGAATTTTTCAAGAGCCGCCTCCCCCATGCGGCTTGCGGCGCCGATCACCGCCTGCATTTCGGCCAAGTCGCCGTTGCAGTGAAGCGCCACATCGCAGCCGGCCGCCAGGGCGGCCCGGGCGCGCTCGCCCAGATCGCCCGAGAGCGCCTTCATCGACAGATCGTCCGAAAGCAGCAAGCCCTTAAAGCCGATCCAGCCGCGGATGATCTCGTCGATCACCTCGGGCGAACTGGTGGCCGGCCGGTCGGGATCGATGGCGGCATAGACGACATGAGCGGTCATCGCCCAGGGCGCATCGGCCAGCGCGCGGAAGGGCGCGAAATCGGTGCGCTCCAATTCCGCCCGGGCGGTATAGACCACCGGCAGGGCGTGATGGCTGTCCACCCGCGCCCGCCCATGGCCGGGTATGTGCTTGACGATCGGCATCACCCCGCCTTCCAGGAAACCCTCGACCGCGGCGC
This sequence comes from Rhodospirillales bacterium, assembly GCA_016214125.1. Lineage (GTDB taxonomy): Bacteria > Pseudomonadota > Alphaproteobacteria > Rhodospirillales > WMHbin7 > JACRPC01. Next base: position 67,201 of record JACRPC010000048.1, read on the forward strand.
GGCCAAGATCGGCCACCAGGGTGGGATCGGCGCCGAAGGCGCGATCGCCGATGACGTCATGGGCGCCCACGATCGGCACGTCGAGCACCGGCGCGCAATCGACATCAAGCCCAAGCGGGCGCAATTCCTCGGCCAACAGGCGGGCGTTGATCCGCGCCGCTTGGCGGGCCTGTTCCGGCTCCTGGCGATAGAGGTCGCCGAACCGGGCGGCCGGTGGCGCGGCACGCCAATGGGGCGGCTTCAGGCGCTGCACCCGTCCGCCTTCCTGATCGATCAGGATGGGAGCGTCCGCACGCCCGACGCACTCGCGCAATTGGCCGCACAGCGCCCGCACCTGCGCGGGCGAGTCGACATTGCGGGCGAACAGGATGAAGCCCAAGGGGTCGGCCTCGGCGAACAGGCGGCGCTCCGTTTCCAAAAGCGTCGTCCCGGCCAGACCGAGGATGAGGGCGCGCGGCGGTCGGCTACTTTTTGACAACCATGCACCCTTGCTTGCGCTGGGCGAGCGCCGAGCACAAGGCCTTGGCGGCTTCCGGATCGGCCAGCGGTCCTGCGCGCATGCGGAAGAAGACGCCCTTGTCGCCCAGATCGGCGCGCTGCACATCGAGCGACAGCGCGCCCAACAGATCGGAATTGGCTTTTTGCACCTTCGCCCATTCCTTGGCCGCCGCGCTTTCCTCCTTGAGGGCGCCCAACTGAACCATATAGGCCCCGCCCGGCTGGGCGGCGACCGGCGTGGCCTTGGCGGCCGGAAGGGCGGGCGTGACCTTGACGATCGGCGCCGCGGCCGGCGTGGGCGGCGCTTTGCCGGCGGCGGGCGAGGACGGCGCCTTGACCGCTGCCGAAGGCGGCGGCGCGGCCGCCAATTCCCTGGCGGTGGGCGGCTTCTCGGGCACGGCGGGCAGTGCGGGCGGCGTGGGCGGCGGCGCCTCGATCGGCGTGGTTTGCGGCAGGACCGGCGTCGAGGGCCGGACGCCGGCCGTCGTCGCCGGAACTGCGGGAGCGGCGCCGGCCGGCGGCGCTTGCGGCTTCTCGGGGCTGGGCAGCAGGCTTTCCACCTGGCCGGGCCCTCCGCCCTCCTTCGGATTGATGCGGTCATAGACCGTCTTGTCCTGGTTGGGAACGTCCATGCCGCCCGGCGATTGCGGCTTGGTCTTGTAGGGGCGCTGGTCGGCGCGGATGGTGGGGGGCTGGCCGTCGGGACCGACGCCGCCATATTTGCCGCCCTTGAGGAGGAACCAGCCGGTGCCGGCGGCGGCCGCCCCGGCGCCCAGGAAGACCAGGAACCACACCAAGAAGCCGGCCCGGCGCTTCTTGCGCGGCAGCGGGCGCAATTCGTCGTTGGCCGGCGCGATCAGAGGCGAAGGCGGTTCGGGCAGGATATCGAGCAGGTCGTCGCGGTCCCTTCGATCCCCGGGCGGGTTTTCAGCCATCAGCGCATCTCCTCCACCGGCACGACGCCAAACACGGACAGTCCCGAGGCTACCACCAGGGCCACCCCCTGCACCAGAGCAAGCCTTGCCATCGACAAAGCGGGGTCGTCGGGCAAGAGGAAGCGCAGATGGGCGGCGTCGCGCCCCTTGTTCCACAGGCCATGGAACTGGGCGGCGATCTCCTGAAGCGCGTAAGCGATGCGGTGCGGCTCATGCGCCAGGGCGGCGGCCTCGATCTGGCGCGGCCAGCCGGCCAGTGCCTTGATCAGCGCCAGTTCGTCGGCATCGGCCAGGCCGTCCAGAGGCGCTTGCGCCAGGGCCTGACGGGACAGATCGGCCTTGGGAAACATCAGGGCGGCGTGGCGCATGACCGAGCAGGCCCTTGCATGGGCGTACTGGACGTAGAAGACCGGATTGTCGCGCGATTGTTCGCGCACCTTGACCAGATCGAAATCGAGATGGGCGTCGTTCTTGCGGGTCAGCATGATGAAGCGCACCACATCCTTGCCGACTTCGTCGATGACGTCCCTGAGCGTGACGAAGGTGCCGGCCCGCTTGCTCATCTTGTAGGGCTCGCCGTCCTTGAGCAAATTCACCATCTGGCAAAGCTTGACGTCGAGTTCGCCCACGCCCGCGCTTATCGCCTTCACCGCGGCCTGCAGGCGCTTGACATAGCCGCCATGGTCGGCGCCCCAGACATCGATCATGGTGGCAAAGCCGCGCTCGAACTTGTCCTTGTGATAGGCGATGTCGGTGGCGAAATAGGTCCAGGAGCCATCCGATTTCTTCAAGGGCCGGTCGACATCGTCGCCGAACTGGGTGGCACGGAACAGGGTTTGCGGCCTTGGTTCCCAATCCTCGGGCGTCTTGCCCTTGGGCGGCTCGAGCACGCCGGTATAGATCAGTCCCCGGCTCTCCAGATCGGCCAGCGCACGATCGACCGCGCCCTCGGCCACCAGCTTGCGCTCGCTGGTGAAGACGGCGTGAACCACCCCCAGGGCCGCCAAATCCTCCTTGATCAGGCCCATCATCGCCTCGACCGCCCGATCGCGCAGATGCGGCAGCCAATCGGCTTCGGGCGCCTTTTGCCAGCGCGCCCCTTCGCTTGTGGCAAGGGCCTGGGCGGGCGCCATCAGATAATCGCCGGGATAGAGGCCTTCGGGCATCGGCCCCAAGGTCTCGCCCAAGGCTTCGCGGTAACGGTAATGGAGCGAGCGGGCCAAGGCCTCGACCTGCGCCCCGGCATCGTTGATGTAATATTCGCGGGTGACCTGGAAACCGGCCTTTTCCAAAAGCGCCGCCAGGGCGTCGCCCACCACGGCGCCCCGCCCATGCCCGACATGCATCGGGCCGGTGGGATTGGCCGAAACATATTCGACGTTGATGGTCTGGCCTTGGCCCAGATCGGAATCGCCCCAGGCCGTGCCGGCCTTCAAGACTTCACGCAATTGGTCGCGCCAGAAGCCGTCGCCCAGGCGGAGGTTGAGGAATCCCGGTCCCGCCACCTCGACCGCCACAACCGCGCCATGCGCCTTGAGCGCATCGGCCAGGGCCAGCGCCAGATCGCGGGGCTTCATACCCGCCCCCTTCGACAGCACCAGGGCGGCGTTGGTGGCGAGATCGCCATGGCTGGGATCGCGCGGCGGCTCGACCGCCACCTTGTCGAGATCGAGGCCGGGGGCAAGCTTGCCCTGGGCCTGCAATTGGCCCAAAGCCTCGATCACCACACCCTGGAAGATGCGGAAAAGGTTGCTCATGGCTTGATCTGCAAATCGAACAAACGCTTATGCTCCTCGAGGGCAAAACGGTCGGTCATGCCGGCGATGTAGTCGGCGACCAGCCTTGCGGTGTCGGGCGTCCCCAGCCCCTTGGCCTGGCGGTGCCATTCGTCCGGTAACAGTTCGGGCTCGGCCAAAAACAGATTGAACAAATCTTTCAGCACCCGCTTGGCCTTGCTGGTCATCCGCGTCACCTTGTGGTGGCGGTACATATTGGGAAACAGAAACTTCTTCAAGGCCTTGTCGCTGGCGACCATCGCCTCGGAAAAGCCCACCAGCGGCCGACCCAGCCCGCGCACGGCTTCGGGGCTGTCGGGCTTGAGCGCCAGGATGCGGCTTTCGGTTTCGCCGACCAGATCCTCGATCATGGCGCCGATCAGTTCGCGCACCACGGCATGGATGAGGCGCGATGCCCCAAGGCCGGGATGGCGCTCGGTCATGGCGGCGAACATCGACCCCACCAGGGGCAAGGGCGTCAGATCGTCGATGGCGAACAGGCCGGCGCGCAGACCGTCGTCAAGATCGTGGTTGTTGTAGGCGATGTCGTCGGAGAGCGCCGCCACCTGGGCCTCGGCCGAGGGCCAGGTGGACAGCTCAAGATCGTGGCGCGCATTGTATTCGGCGATGTAGGCGGGCAGCGGCGCCTTGCCCGCCCCCACCATCGGGCCGTTATGCTTGACCAGCCCTTCCAAGGTTTCCCAGGTCAGGTTCAAGCCGTCGAAACCGGGATAGCGCTGTTCGAGATGGGTGACGACGCGCAGGCTTTGGGCGTTGTGGTTGAAGCCGCCATGGGGCGCCATCAGTTCCTGGAGCATGTCCTCGCCGGCATGGCCGAAGGGGGTGTGGCCCAGATCGTGCGCCAGCGCCAGGGCCTCGGCCAGATCCTCGTCCAGCCCCAGGCGGCGGCTGATCGAGCGGGCGATCTGCGCCACTTCGAGCGAATGGGTGAGCCTTGTGCGGAAATTGTCGCCCTCGTGATAGACGAAGACCTGGGTCTTGTATTGCAGGCGGCGGAAGGCCGCGGAATGGATGATGCGGTCGCGGTCGCGCTGGAAGGCCGAGCGGCTGGGACTGTCGGGCTCGGGATAAAGCCGGCCGCGGCTGCGGTCGGGGCGGCAGGCGAAGGGGGCGGGCGTCATGATGGCGGGAAGGTACAGGCCAAGCCCGGCCTAGGCAACGCCGAACATTCCTTGGCGTGGTCCTGGGTTCGGTGGCGAAATCGGCCGCTTAGGCCCTACTCTTCCAACTGCCGTTGGCGTCCTGGCAGGCGGTGCCCTCGCCCAGGGCGAAATCCTCGCCGATCTCCAGCGTCACCCGAAAATCGCGGCAAAGCAGGCCGGCGAAGCTGCGATAGGTGCGGGTGGGCGTCACCGTGCCGGCATTGCCGGTCTTGGCGTCCATCCAGCCCATCACCGCCCCGTCCGGGGCCTGATCGAGCGCCCGACCGGTGGTTTCCTTGGCCTTCTTCTCGTCCGAGGGGCTTAGGAACATGGTGGTGCCGAGATAGCCGGCGGCGCCGCCCATCACCGCGCCCACCGAGATGGCGGCGATCCGCCCGGCGCCGGCGCCCAATTGCCAGCCGATAACGCCCCCCACCACCACCCCGGCCCCGGTGCCGAGAATCTCGGTATAGGGGATGTCGGCGCAGGCGTTGAGCGACAGCGGCAGAACCAAAGCGGCGGCGGCAAGGCGTTTCATGGCTTCCCCTCCATGAGCACAGGGCCCAGCATAGGAAATCCGCAACGTCGCTTCAATCCCCCCCGCGCCGATCGCCCTCAAGCAACGCCAGGGCCAGGGTGGCGGCGCAGGAGACCATGGCGAACTCGCCCTCGGCCAGGGCCTGGCGGACCCGCGCCCGGTCCAGATGCTCGATCCGCATCTCTTCCAGATCGCCGGAATTGGCCGGCTGCACCAGCCGGGCGCCCCGCGCCTTAAAGAAATGGGCATGGCCGATACCGGCATTGGCGCCGACCACGTAACGGCCCAAGCCGGTCCAGTCGGGCGCTTGATGGCCGGTTTCCTCAAGCAATTCGCGCTTCGCCGCCGCCAGGGGCTCCTCGCCCGCCTCGATGGCGCCGGCCACCAGGGTGAGGCAGACCCGCTCGGGGCCATGCTTGTACTGGCGCTCGACGATCAGCCGGTCGGCCTCGTCCCAGGCGGCGACCACCACATAATCGAACATCTGGATTTTCCAGAAATCCTCGACCCGCCTTCCATCGGGCAGTTCGACCGTGTGATTGGCGACGATCAGGCGCGGCCTACCATCCAGCACCTCCTTGCTTTCCAGCACCCGCCAGGGCTTTAGCCCCTTGGTCATGCGAATTCCTTTGCCAGCCGATTGAACAAACGCCGATTCCTTCGTATATAGGAGGGGATTTTCCCGCCAAGGAGTACAAGGGGCATGATCCGCTACAGCGTCCAATGCAGCAAGGGCCACGTCTTCGACGAGTGGTTCGACAACATGGCCGATTACGACGTCAAATCGGCCGATCACGCCATCGCCTGCCCGGATTGCGGCGACACCCATGTCAGCAAGGCTTTGATGGCGCCCTCGATCGGCAAGAGCAACGGCGCCCGCGAACTGCCGCCGCCCGCCTGCGGCACGCCCAGCGCCTGCGGCGGCTGCCCGATGGCCGGCCATGTTCATGGCTAATTTTTAAGCACATAAACTTAACTGCCTAAATTTCAACCAATCACAGCGCCGGACGCTGTTCGCGTCCTTGGTTAATATTTTATTGTAGACATATATAAATAAACAACAAAACACCATTACTGCCAATCTGGCACGCCGTTTGATACTGCATTTGCGAACAGACACTCTTGGAGGGGTCGCAAATGAAGTTGGTCATGGCGGTCATCAAGCCATTCAAGCTTGACGAGGTGCGCGAGGCGCTGATGCCCCTGGGCATCCAGGGCCTCACGGTAAGCGAGGTCAAAGGTTTCGGTCGCCAAAAAGGCCAGACCGAAATCTATCGCGGCGCCGAATACATGGTGAGCTTCCTGCCCAAGGTGAAAATCGAGGTGGCGGTGAAGGCCGAGCTGGTGGAACGGGTGATCGAAACCATCCAGAACACGGCGCGCACCGGCAAGATCGGCGACGGCAAGATCTTCGTCCTCGACATCGAGAAGGCGGTGCGCATTCGCACCGGCGAAACCGATGCCGTCGCCCTCTAGAAAAACAGGAGATCGCCCCATGATCGCCATTCGCGCCAGCCGCCTGGTTGCGGCCCTGACCACCCTTGTTCTCGCCCTGCCCGCTTGGGCGGCCGAGGAAGCCCCGGCGGCGGCCGCCGCAGCCGCAGCCGCCACCCCACCCCCGGTTCTCAACGCCGGCGACACCGCCTGGATGCTGGTTTCGTCGCTCTTGGTGCTGATGATGAGCATCCCGGGCCTCGCCCTCTTCTATGGCGGCATGGTGCGCAAGAAGAACGTGCTGTCCATGCTGATGCAGGTCTTCACGACCGTCTGCCTGGTCACCATCTTGTGGGTTCTGGCGGGCTACAGCCTGGCCTTCACCGAGGCGATGCCGCTGATCGGAGGGTTCGACAAACTGTTCCTCAAGGGCATCGGGGTCGAGACGCTTCAGGGCACCATCCCGGAGACGGTCTTCGTGATGTTCCAGGGCACCTTCGCCATCATCACCCCAGCCCTCATCATCGGCGCCTTCGCCGATCGGATGAAATTCGGCGCCTTCCTCTGGTTCACCGCCCTTTGGCTGTTCCTGGTCTATGTGCCGATGGCCCACATGGTCTGGGGGCCAAAAGGCTGGCTGGCCGATGTGGGCGTGCTCGATTTCGCCGGCGGCACCGTGGTCCACATCAATGCCGGGGTCGCCGGTCTGGTGGCGGCCTATGTTTTGGGCAAGCGCTCGGGCATGGGTTATGAAAGCCTGGCGCCGCACAATCTGGTGCTCACCCTGATCGGCGGCGCCCTGCTGTGGGTGGGCTGGTTCGGCTTCAACGCCGGTTCGGCGCTGACCGCCGGCGGCGGCGCCGGCATGGCGATGCTCACCACCCATCTGGCGACCGCCACCGCCGCCTTGGCCTGGACCTTCGGCGAATGGGCGGCCAAGGGCAAGCCCAGCCTGTTGGGCGCGGTTTCGGGCGCCGTGGCCGGTCTGGTCGCCATCACCCCGGCCTGTGGCTTCGTCGATGTCCGGGGCGCCTTGGTGATCGGCCTGGCGGCGGGTCTGGCCTGCCTGTGGGGCGTCACCGGCCTGAAGAAGCTCCTGGGCGCCGACGACGCACTCGATTGCTTCGGCGTCCATGGCGTGGGCGGGTTGATCGGCGCCATGCTGACGGGCGTCTTCGCCATGGCCTCGATCGGCGGCGAAGGCAAATCGGGCCTGATCGACGGCAATGCCGGCCAGATCGCCACCCAGGCGATGGGTGTGGGCGTCACCGTGGTTTGGACGGCGCTGGCCACCTTCATCATCTTGAAGGCGATCGATCTAGCGATCGGTCTTCGGGTGACGCCCGAGGAAGAACGCGAAGGGCTCGACTTCGCCCTTCACGGCGAAACCGTGCATTGAAACATCATCGAACAACACCCAACCTATTGGGCAGCCGGTTGGCTGCCCATTTTTTCCTTGCCGGCCGAGCAGCCTTCGTGCCGTAATAGTCGATCAACGAAATTACCAAAAGAATGAAGCGCTTGCTTGTCACGCTAACGGCCGCCCTCGGGCTGGCCACCGCCCTGCCCCTGGCCGCCCAAACCATCCCGGCGGCCGAGCTGTCGCATGTGCATGGGCTAGCCGCCGATCCGCTTGACCAAGGCGGGCTGTTGGTCGCCACCCATCATGGCCTGTGGCGGCTGGGTTCGAAGGGCGTGGCGGCCCCGGTCTCGGTCAGCCGCGACGATTTCATGGGCTTCGTCGCCCATCCCACCGATCGCAAGATCTTCTACGCCAGCGGCCATCCGGCCAGGGGCGGCAATCTGGGCTTCATCGCCTCGACGGATGGCGGCCAAAACTGGACGGCGATCTCGCCCGGGCTCGACGGGCCGGTCGATTTCCACCAGATGGATGTGAGCAAGGCCGATCCGCAGGTGATCTATGGCGTCCATGGCACGATCCAGCGCAGCGCCGATGGCGGCAAAAGCTGGCGCGCCTCCGGCCGCCCGCCCAAGGGGATCATCGCGCTGGCGGCCAGCGCTTCCGACCCCAACCGGCTCTATGCCGGCACCGAAGAAGGGCTTGTGCGCAGCAACGATGGCGGCGCCACCTGGCAGGCGGCGCATCTGATGCGCCGGCCGGCAACCTTGGTGCATACCACCAAATCCGGCCAGCTTTACGCCTTCGTCGTCGGCACTGGCTTGATCGTCGCCGACGAGGCCAACATGACCTGGAAGCTCGTCAACGCCGATTTCGCCGACCGCGTGCTGCTCCACCTCGCCCACGACCCCGCCCAGCCCCAGCGCCTGTTTGCCTATGACAACAAGCGCCGCTTCCTGCACAGCGATGATGGCGGGCGCAGTTGGAAGGAGATGGGGAAATAGACGGCGATGTCGAGGCCCGGCTGGGGGCGGTGGTGGCGGCGGTGGCCGCCGACCTCCATCCCGGACGCAGCCTTCCCGCCATTTCGCCCGACAGCCTGCTTGACCGCGATCTCGGCTTCGACAGTCTTGGCCGGGTCGAGCTGTTGGCCAGGCTCGAGCGTGAATTCGCCGTCGCCCTGCCCGATGAGGTCTTCGCCAACGCCGAAACGCCGCGCGATCTGGCGCGCGCGGTCCGCGCCGCCAAGCCCTCACCGGCCGTCGTCCCCCCGTCGGTGCCGGGGCCGGCCGTTGTTGCCGGCGCCATCCAACTTCCCGACCGCGCCCGAACCCTAATCGAGGTTCTCGACTGGCATGCCGGTCGGACGCCCGAGAGGGTTTGGATCACCAGCTTCGCCGATGCCGGCGATGGTCCGGTTCTTACCTTTGGCGCGCTCCGCCGATCCGCCGAGAGATTGGCGGCGGGGCTCCAGGCGGCGGGGCTGCCGCCGGAGGGGCGGGTGGCGCTGATGCTGCCCACCGGCTTCGAGTATTTCGAGGCCTTTTTCGGCATCCTGCTGGCCGGCGGCGTGCCGGTACCGCTCTATCCGCCGGCCCGCCCGTCGCAGATCGGCGAACATCTCGAGCGTCAGGCCGCCATTCTCGACAATTGCGCCGCCTTGATCCTGCTCACCACCGCCGAGATTCTGCCGCTCGCCCGCCTGCTTGCGGGGCGGATCGCCGCGCTCCGCGAGGTTCGCACCGTGGCCGGCATGGCGGCCCTGGGTTCCACCTTCGCCCGCCAACCCTTGACCCCCGAGGCGACGGCCTTTCTTCAATACACCTCGGGCTCGACCGGCCAGCCCAAGGGCGTGGTGCTCAGTCACGCCAATCTCCTGGCCAACATTCGGGCCATGGGCGCGGCGCTGGCGGTCGGCGCCGACGACGTCTTCGTAAGCTGGCTGCCGCTCTATCACGACATGGGGCTGATCGGCGCCGCGCTGGGAAGCTTCTACCACGCCTTGCCGTTGATCCTGATGTCGCCCCTGGCCTTCCTGGCTAGGCCGCAGCGCTGGCTGGTGGCCTTAAGCCGCCATGGCGGCACCCTTTCGGCGGCGCCCAATTTCGCCTACGAACTGGCGGCGCGGCGCTTGGACGACACCGATCTCGCGGGTCTTGATCTGTCGCGCTGGCGGGCCGCCCTCAACGGCGCCGAGGCGGTCAGTCCGGAAACCCTCGAGCGTTTCGCCGCCCGTTTCGAAAAGGCCGGCTTTCGCCGCCAGGCGCTGATGCCCGTCTACGGCTTGGCGGAAAGCTCGGTCGGCCTGGCTTTTCCGCCGCTTGGGCGCGGCCCCCGGATCGAGGATCTGGACCGTGACATCTTCGCCCGCCAGGGTCTGGCGGTGCCGGCGTCAACCGCCAACCGGCTGCGCGCCGTCTCCAGCGGGCGGCCCCTGCCCGGCCACCAGATCCGGGTGGTCGACAAATCGGGGCGCGAGCAGCCCGACCGGCGCGAGGGCCGGATCGAATTCAAAGGCCCCTCCTCGACCACCGGCTATTTCCGCAATCCCCAGAAAACCCGCGAACTGTTCGACGGCGATTGGCTGGAAACCGGCGATCTCGGCTACATGGCGGAAGGCGAGATCTTCGTCACCGGCCGCGTCAAGGATCTGATCATCCGGGCCGGGCGCAACATCTATCCGGCCGAGATCGAAGAGGCGGTCGGCGAGCTTGAAGGGGTGCGGCGCGGCAACGTCGCGGTCTTCGCCTTGCAGGATTCCCAGGCTGGTACCGAGAAGCTGGTGGTGGTGGCGGAAAGCCGGGCGCGCGGACCGGCGCGCGAGACCCTGGTCTCCCGCATCGCCGAAATCACCACCCTGCTGGCCGGTCTGCCGCCCGACGCGGTGGAACTGACGCCGCCCGGCTCGGTCCTCAAGACCTCGAGCGGCAAGGTGCGGCGCGACGCCACCCGCCGCCTCTATGAAAGCGGCAAGATGGGCGCGGCGAGGCCGGCGGTCTGGCTGCAGCTTGCCGGACTGGCGCTGGCGGCCCTGCGACCGCGTCTGGCGCGCAGCCTTCACCGGGCCCGCGAATGGCTCTACGCCCTCTGGGTCTGGAGTCTGACCGGATTGGCGACACCTCTTCTTTGGCTGGCGGCGCTCGCCGGCTCCTGGCCGGTTTTGCGCCTGCTCCTCAAAGGCCTGGCACGCCTGGCGGGAATTCGCCTCTCCTTGCAAGGGGCCGAGAAATTGCCGCCCGAGGGCGGCGCGGTCCTGGTCGCCAATCACGCCTCCTATCTCGACGGCTTCGTGCTGTCGGCGCTCCTGCCCCGCCCGCCGGTCTTCGTGGTCAAGGCGGAGCTGGCGGCCTTGGCGGCAGTACGCCTGCCGCTTAGCCGGCTGGGCGCGATCTTCGTCGAACGGATCGACCGGGCGCGCAGCGCCGACGACGCCAAAAGGCTGGTCGAACGCGCCCGAAAGGGAAAGCTGCTCGCCGTTTTTCCGGAAGGGACCTTTACCCGCATGACCGGACTTCTTCCCTTCCATATGGGGGCCTTCCTGGCAGCCGCCGAAGCGGGCGTGCCGGTGGTGCCGGTCACCCTTCGCGGCACCCGCGCCATCCTGCGTTCGGATTCCTGGTTCCCGCGCCGGGGCCGGGTGACGGTAACGGTGGGCGAACCCATGCCGCCCCCGGCGGGCGGGCGTTGGGAGGCGGCAATTTCCCTCCGCGACCGGACCAGGGCCGAGATCCTGAGCCGCCTGAACGAGCCCGATCTGGCCCAGGAAAGCGTTGAGCTGCCGCAGACCCCGGCATCATAAAAAACCAGGGCGGCAAACCGGCTTAACGAGCGCCCTGTAAGGTCAGAGCCGCCTCAAGACACGCCCCGATTCCATCAATTCCCGTTGACGCCAAGTCGCGGATCGGCGATTCTAGGGATATCCTTAAGGGATATACGAGGCCGACATGACCCAATCGACCGTCTTCACGACCAACAAGAGCCAAGCCGTTCGCCTTCCCAAGCCGGTGGCGCTGCCCGCTTCGGTGAAACGGGTCGACATCGTCAAGCTGGGCAAGGCGCGCTTGATCGTTCCGGCCGAATCCGCCTGGGACAGCTTTTTCGAGGGTCCCAAGGTCAGCGATGATTTCATGACCGAGCGCCAACAGCCCGCCCAACAAGAGCGGGACGGGTTGGCGTGATCCGCTATCTGCTCGACACCAATATTTGTATCTTCGTGCTTCGGGGGCGCCTGAACGGCCTAGCCTCGCTTTTCAACGCGCGCGCCAATCATCTGGCGATATCGTCGGCCACGCTGGCCGAATTGATCTACGGCGCCGAGAAATCCGTCAAGCCGGAAGCCAATCTGGTCGTCGTCGAGGGATTCACGGCGCGCCTCGCGGTCCTGCCCTTCGACGATACCGCCGCCGCCCATAGCGGACAGATCCGGGCCGAGCTGGAACGCCAGGGCCGCCCGATCGGTCACTACGATCTGATGATCGCCGGTCACGCGCGTGCCTTGGGCCTGGTGGTGGTGACGAACAATCGTCGCGAATTCGAACGCGTTCCCGGCCTGCGCGTCGAGGATTGGGCCAAGGCGTAACAAGCCCTCTCCAAAACCGCCACGAAAAAACCGGGGCGGTTGCCCGCCCCGGTTTTTCCGTTTCGCGTCCTGGCCCGCCGGCCCGGCGTCTTTAGGGCCCGAAGGCCTGGATGCCGGTCTGGGCGCGGACGAAGAAAGCAGGCTGTCTCTTGCCTTGTTTCAATTAGCCTGGATAATGTTGGTTGTAGGGAATCAAACTCACGGACCGGTGGCATGCCTCGATCGATTCTCGATACTCCGCTTCTTAAGAAAACGCTTGCCGATCAAGGCAAGGGGGATCGACACGCCCACGAACGCAAATTGTTGCGCGACGCTCTCCTGCAAATGCGGGAAAAGGCGGAAATTCTGGTGCAAGAAATCCCCCGCGATATTCCCGGTCTCACCGTTCATGACGTTACCCACCTCGATGCGCTTTGGGAAATGGCGGCCCTAATTGCTGGGGACAATTACCCATTAACACCTGCCGAGGCATTCGTGCTTGGGGGAGCAATTCTCCTGCACGACGCGGCAATGTCGTTAGCCGCTTATCCTGGGGGCATCGACGAGTTAAAAGAAACCACGGAATGGCGCGACGAGGCAGCAGCAATTCGCCAAGAATTAGAACCCGATCGTGCTTCTACCAAGCTCGATCCGGAATCGGAGAAAGAGGTCCTCGCGCGAGCATTAAGAGCGCGCCATGCCGAGCAAGCAAAAAAAATTGCGACCCGCGGCTGGAGTACCGGTTTGGGCTCTGAATATCTAATCGACAATGGCGAATTGCGGTCTTATTACGGCGAATTAATTGGGAATATCGCCCATAGCCATTGGTGGCCGGTCTCAAAATTGGAATCCCAGTTACCGCGATCGATCAATGCCGCAAGGAAATTGCCGCATGATTGGACCGTTGATCCTGTGAGGGTCGCATGCCTGCTTCGCGTGGCAGATGCGGCTCACTTGAGCGCCGAGCGCGCGCCACGATTCTTGATGGCTATTCGAAATCCCAAGGGGCAGTCCGCACTCCACTGGAGTTTTCAAACCAAACTTGGAAATCCGCGACGTGAAGATGACCGCCTGATTTATGCCACCGGCAGTTCATTCGGCATCGAGGAAACCGACGCCTGGTGGCTTTGTTATGACACCCTTGGCATGGTTCAAAGGGAATTGCATGACGTCGATATTCTTCTCGATGGAACGAACCGAACCCGACTTGCCGCGAAACAAGTAGCGGGGGCGGGCTCGCCCGATATGTTGGCAAAACTGGTTCGTGTTGAAGGATGGAAACCAGTTGATGCCAAACTTAATGTCTCCAACGTACCAACACTTGTTCGAACATTGGGTGGTGAAAAGCTTTATGGAGACAATCCAATCTATGCGGTTCGAGAGTTAATCCAAAATAGCTGTGACGCTATTCGGGCGCGACGGATTCTCGAAAAACGGCCAGATGACTGGGGGACAATAACCGTTGGCCTGAACGAAACCACAGAAGGCGTTTGGCTCGTGGTTTCGGATGACGGGATTGGCATGTCGGAACGTGTTCTAACCGGACCCTTACTCGATTTCGGCCAATCCTTCTGGCGCTCATCATTGGCAAAGGAAGAATTCCCCGGTCTTCACGCCGGAGGAATGTCGGCAATCGGGCAATTCGGAATCGGATTTTTCTCAATCTTTATGTTGGGCGAACGGGTAAAGGTCACATCGCGACGCTTCGATACGGGCAAAGATAAAGCCCTTAGTGTCTGGCCCGAAAAGAGTTGAGTGATTTCAGGGCGTTGTGATTCTCTCGTTTGTGGTGAAGCAAAGGAGAAGGCACAACATGTGGACTGAAATCACTCGCCCCTACTATGACCGCTCGTGCCTTCGCTACGCAAGCGA
>JACRPC010000049.1 GCA_016214125.1 Rhodospirillales bacterium
GGAGAGAGTTGCGATCGCCAACAACCGCCTCCAATCGACGGCGGTCCAAGGCGGAAACATTCACCATGATACCTGTTCGCATCCGCCCAGATTCGCACGGATCAATCCCGTCGGGAATCCTATGAATGCGTCAGACCACTAACTGATGTTGCCCGTCATAATAGTATAATAAAAAAGCTGCGACACTTGTAATAATTATGGGCGTTGCTTGGTTAGGGTTGATAATGCCCTCGGTTTGATCACTTTCACCTTGTTCCCCCAAGTGAACAGGTGCCAGGACATTTCCAGAAGGCCGCCGGCACGGAAGGTCACGGTCAGGCTGCCATCGGGGTTGGATTTCATGGTCTGCGAGGGATAGAATAGGAATTCCCGCGCCTCGTCGGCCACCTCTTTTGCAAAGCGCCATTCGACATCGACGGGGTCTTCCTGAAAGACGCCGAAGGAACGCTCGGCATAGGTTTTCAAATTGAAGGCGGGATCGCGGACAAAGGGAATTGCCACGGTCTCGACCTTGGCGATGTTGGGCAGGCTGAAAAGCCGAAATCCGTCCTCTTCGTCCAGGTCGGCCACCACATCCGGGCTGTAGGCCACCAGGTAATGGCGGCTGCCATAGAGAAACCCGTAGGGCCAAACCCGTTGACGGCTTCGCCGCCCGGTCGAACGGCTGCGATAGTGGAGGGTCACTTCATGACGGGCCAGCACGGCCTGACGGAGCGCCTCCAGGACCGCCGGGTCGATCTTCGGTCTTGGCCCCGGCCGCATCGCCAACCCCTCGGCCTCGATCAGGGCTTCCAAGTCGGGATCGACATTAAGCGCCCGCTTGGAGCCGTTCAACGCCTGCAGCTTGCTGGTCAGCTGGCGAAGGACCTCGCCATGCTTGGGCATGTTTTCGCGGTTGAGGACGCGCACCGCCGCCGCAAGGCTGGCGAACTCGTCGGCGGAAAAGGAGACGAGCGTGTTGATTCCCCGCCCCGGCATGCGCCAGCGCTTCCGCCTTTCGCCGGTCTCGACCTCCTCGGCATGGGGGAAGGCGCGCAGCACCGCATCGCGCAAACGCTCGGCCGTGCGAATGCTGACGCCGAATTTCTCCTTGATGTCGGCCAGCGACACGCCTTCGGCGCTGCCTTGCATGTCGAAGGCAATTTGCAGGATGGTTTCCAGTTTGTCGTAACGCACCCCGACGCCCCCCATGTTTTCGCTTCTTTGGTGCATGATACAAGCCCGCCGCTTGGCAAACAATGAGGCCGATCGGGAATGGCGCGCTGGGCGCATCCAGGATGTCTTCCATCCGCCGTCATCCCTTCGGTCGGATTCCAGAGTAGGTGCCCGATTCGACAAAATTGGACGTCCAATGGTGACGTGCGACGCGTTCAGGATTGCGGCATACTTCCAACAACCACCATCCGCCGCCGATCGAAAGCGAGCCCCATGCCCCCCCGCCAACCCTATCTCACCAAATCGCGCTTTTTGGCCGGGCAGCAATGCGCCCTTCGCCTGTGGTCGCAGGTGAACGATCCCTTGCCGCACGAGGAGAGCGAGGAAGGATCGGTGCAGGCCTTGGGGATCGCGATCGGCCAGGAAGCGCACCGGCTTTTCCCGGGTGGGGTGTTGGTCGATCATCCGCCCTACGCGCACGAACCAGCGGTGCGGCGCACCCGCGAGCTGATGGCGGATCGGCGAGTGCCGGCGATATTCGAGGCCGCCTTCGAGGCCGCCGGGGTTCGGGTGCGGGTCGACATCCTGGAGCGCGGCACGCGCGGGCGGTGGCGCCTTACCGAGGTCAAATCCTCGGGTTCGGTCAAGGACGTCCATCTGGACGATTTGGCCGTTCAGGGCCTGGTCGTCGAGGAGGCCGGCGTGCGCCTGGAAAGCGCCGGCATTCTGCATGTCAACAAGGCCTATGTGCGGGGCAAGGGCGCCGTCGATTGGAAGCGCTTCTTCACCCGCGCCGATCTGACGGCGGATTTTCGAAGCCGCATCGAGGACCTGCCCGGCGCGATCGCCGCCATGGCGCGCATCGCCCGCCTGCGCCAAGCGCCCGCCATCGATCCCGGCCGGCATTGCGACAGCCCCTATGAATGCGAATTTCAAATTCGCTGTCACAAGGGATTGCCTAAGGATTGGATCGGTCATCTTTACCGAATCAACGACTGTAAGTTCGAGGCGTTGAAGGCGGCCGGCATTGCCGCCATCCGCGATATTCCCGAGGATTTTGACCTTAACCACCAACAACAGATCATCCGCCAAGTTCTGAAAAACCGGACCGAGCATGTTTCGCCCGATCTGACGAAGCTGCTGGCCAAGTTCGGACCGCCGGCCGCCTATCTCGATTTCGAATCGATGGCGCCGATCGTGCCGCTCTATCCCAAGACCCGGCCTTTCGAAAGCCTGCCCTTCCAGTGGTCGCTGCATGTCTGGGACGGCAAGAAGAAGCCCACCCACGACGCCTTTCTGGCCGATGGAATGACCGACCCGCGCCGCGCCTTCATCGAATCCCTTCTTGCCGCCGTGAAGCGGCTTGATTTGCCGATCCTGGTCTTTTCCAGCTTCGAGATGACGACTCTCAAGCAGATGGCGGCGCTGTTTCCCGACCTCGCCAAGCCGATCGAGCGTTTGATGGCGCGGCTTTGCGATTTGCTGCCGGTTGTTCAGGGCGGCATCTACCATGCCGATTTTCAAAACTCGTTCTCGATCAAGACCGTTGCGCCCGCGCTGGCGCCGCACCTCACCTATGACGATCTCGAGACCGTCGCCGACGGGTTGGCGGCCGCCCAGGCCTTTGAGAGCCTAGCGGCCGGGCGGGTTCAGGATAAGGCGGACATCGCCAATCTTCGCCAGGCCCTGCTCGATTATTGCCAGCGCGACACTCTGGCGCTGGTCGAAGTCCACAAGGCCTTGCTCGCGCGGGCGCCCAAGCAGCGAGGCCGGGGCCGCTAGGCTTTGATGAACCAAATGATGGCCGCCCGCAGGTTTAGAAACAGCCTTTCTTCGACACCTGCGGGCCAATCGGCCCGCCGCTTGAGGACGTTGTAGGCGCTGCGGATCGCCCGCCCGACCGCGTCGTCGAGGAGGTTGAGCGGAACGAGGTGCGTGAGGGTATAAAGAAGGATCAGCACGACGACCTCTTCCGCCGTTCCAGCGCTGCGCTCCTTGTCGAGCGACGCGGCAAGGTCGGCCGGGAGCCCCAAGGCGCTCAATCCAGCCAGCGTGAGCAAGGGGGCATCGATCCGACCGCTGGCCTTGATGCGCCGCGCCAGCGCCAGAATGAACAGATCGAATGGCCGCCTTAGAACAAGCGGGCGTCCTTCATCGATGATCGCCAGCTCAAGCGGCTGATCGTGCGCCGGCGTGAAATCGAGAATCGTCAGGCGCGTCTCCATGGCGATCGGCTCGGCCGTGAAGGCGTGCGACGAACAGCGGATGTTGGCAAGCGGCGTGTGGCCGCTCAGATGCACCGTAAGCGGCAAAGGTGGCGCTTGAAGGGATTGTCGGCGCGAATAGGTCCCTTGCGGCTCGATCGCCAGGCTGGCGGTAAGCGGCAGGGAAAGCGCCAAGGTGGCGGCCGGCCAGCCGATCGACAGATGGTAGGCCAGGCTTAGGGTTAGCGAGGCGCCGGGCTTGAGTTCGGGAAGAATGACATTCGCCCTCTCGCCATCCAAGCGAACGACAAGAGGCCGACCACCCCGGCCGCCTTGCGATGGTTGATCGAAAATATCGAGCAAGGGTTGGGTCGGATTCGGAGCCACGGTAAGGTCATCCTCCTCGGCCACGATGTTGGCCGCCTCCGGTGGCAGGGACACAGCAAGCAGCGCCTTAAGCGCCGCCGGCCCCGCATTTTGGATTGTGTAGCGAAGCCGGACTTCCTGGGGCGGAAGGCCAAAAGTTGCCGGCCTCGCCAACCGGATCTCCAGCCAATTGGGCCAGATCGCCGGCCGCGGGGGTGATGGGGGAGGTCGATCGACCGACAGGTCCGGTTCGGGCAGAAGGGACGCGTGTTCGTCCATGGGCGCCGCCAACGATCGAACCATGACGGGGTCCGAATCGATGGGTTCGCCGGTGGAATTCCGGCGCGTCAGGGATCGATAGAAACGCTCAAGCCATGTCATCACCTGCCCTCGCCGGCGCAGGATGGCGGGCGAACCCGTCAGCTTTGGACGAGGTCGGAAACCGATCTACCGCGGGGATTTTTCGATCCGATTGGCCGGGAGCCAGCCCAGATCCGTCCATTTCTGGCGGAATTGTGCCCTAGCGTGACGCCTTCCAAGCCGTGCGGGATCGTCCCGCACGGCCAGCGTTCAGCAAGCAGGGAGAACGTCATGCTGTCGATGATGCGGAAGAGTGGGACGCAATTTTTCTACGGGGCCGCGCTGGCCCTGCTGACCTTGGCGGCCCCGCCGGCCAAGGCCGAGGCCTTTCCTTACGGCAATGAGGCGGCGGTCGTTCAAAGTTGCGCGGCCAACCAGACGCTGGAAAAATGCATGTGCTATTTGCGTCAATTGGAGAAGCGAATGACGCTCAAGGAGCTTGGCGCCGCCGAATTGGCGATTGCCACGCGCCAGCAGATCGACAAGAGGGTGATGGAAAAACTGCAAGAGGCGCAAATGGAGTGCTTCAACTGACTTGCGCGCAAGCGCCGGACGGCGCCCAATCGTTGAGCCGTCCCCCTTTGTCGTATCCGTCCCTTTCTGTCGTGGCCGCCTCCCATCATCGGGCTTCCAACACGGGAGGCGGCCATGAACCAAGGCTACGAACTGAAGATCATATCCGGCTATATCAGCAATTTGGTGACGCGCACCCCGAGCCAATCGCTCAAGGCTCGAATGATTGTTCGATGGTTGATCGGACATGAAGACGACCTCGGCCTTGGCAATTGGAGAGGGGCAAATCAACACGACGACGATGATGATGATGAGCAGGGCGTGGACTTTGATCTTCTGATAGGCCGCAATCGCCGGGTAGGCCGCAATCGCCGGGTAGGCCGCAATCGCCGGGTCACCCGCCTTCAAGAGTCGAAGCCGCCCAGCCCCTCCCAATGGGCCATCGTGAAAGCCGCCGTTGCCGATTGGAGCCGAAGACTTGCGCGGTGCCGTCCCGATATTATCGAGCACAACCTGAAAAGTCTGGCGGCCCTTTTCGGCCTTTCTCAGCTTGAGTCGGCCTTTCTTCGCCTCATCCTTTGCTGTCGGCAAAGCGAGGAGTTTGAGTGCCTCGTTTACGGGCTTTGCCCGGGCCGGAGGAATTTCGACGAGAATTTCTTTCGCGTTCTTGCCGCCATGCTTGGTTCCGAGACCAACAAAGTTCAAAGCCTGTTTGCTCCCTCGGGCACGCTCGCCAATGCCGGCATTCTCACGATTACGCCGCAGGATCGTGACGAACAAGTGGCGCGGCTGATCTCGAACGATGTTCTGGCGCAGGCGTTGGTCGAGACGCGCCTGTCCCCCGATGGCCTGCGGTCGCGGCTGACCGGCAAGGCCCTGGGCACCGATTTGAAATGGGATGATTTCGACCATATCGCGGCGGCGCGCGATACGGCTTGCAAGATTATCGAGGGCGCCTTGAGCAAGCGCGCAACCGGGATCAATATTCTTGTGTACGGTTCGCCGGGAACCGGGAAGACGGAATTTTGCAAGGTTCTGGCAACCGCGGTGGGAGCCAAGCTTTTTGCCGTGGCCGAAGCCGATGGCGAGGGTTTAGAGCCTTCCCGCAACGACCGCCTGGCGGCGCTTCGAAGCATGCAGATGCTTCTCCAAGGCGAGCCGAAAAATCTTCTTCTCTTCGACGAAATGGAGGATATGGTCGACGACGATCCTTGGCCATTCGGAGGCCATCGGGTTGGGATGGCCGGGTCGCGGGTCTACCGCCACCGCATGCTGGAGAAGAATCCCGTGCCGGTGATCTGGACCTGCAACCAGATATCGCGCTTCGACGAAGCCCTGCTGCGGCGCATGACCTTCGCCATCCAGATTAAGGTTCCGCCGCCGGCCATTCGAGAGCGGGTTTGGGGGCGCGTTCTCAACCGGCAAAAACTGAACGTACCGCCCGAAACCGTCCGGGGCCTGGCGAGGGACTTCAAGGCTCCGCCGGCCTTGGCGGCCAACGCCGTTCGGGCCGCCAAACTTGCGGGCGGCGAGCCGGAGATTTTGAGCCACACCGTAAAGAGCATCGCCACCGCCATGCAGGGCGGTTGGGAACCGCCGCCATCGCAGGGAATGGTGGAGAATTATCAGCCCTCGCTGGTCAACGCCAGTACCGAGCCACGCGAACTGGCAGATCGGCTTGCCGCCGGGACGAACCGCCATTTTTCGCTCTGCCTGTTCGGTCCCCCTGGAACGGGGAAAAGCGCCTATGCGCGCTATTTGGGCGAGCGCCTGGGCATGGAGGTGATTCAGAAGAGAGCATCGGACCTGATGAGCATGTGGGTGGGGATGACCGAAGCAAATATCGCCGAAGCGTTTTCCGAGGCCAAAAGCGCCAAGGCGGTTCTTGTGTTCGACGAAGCGGATTCATTCCTTGGCGATCGCGCCAACGCCGGGCACAGCTGGGAAGTCAGTCAGGTGAACGAGATGTTGACCTGGATGGAATCCCATCCGCTTCCCTTTATCTGCACGACCAATTTGGAGACCCGGCTTGATCCGGCATCGCTTCGTCGCTTTACCTTCAAATTGTGCTTCACCTATCTGCGGCCCGAGCAGGCTTCGCAGGCATTCCGTCATTACTTCGGACGGGAAGCACCGCCCGACCTCGCCCGATTGCCGAGCCTGACGCCCGGTGACTATGCACTGGTGCAACGCCGCGCCGGGATTCTTGGTCTTCTCGACGATCCCGATCGCCTTCTTGCCATGCTGGAAGAGGAATGTGCCGCCAAACCCGGGGCACCGCGATCAATCGGATTCGCGCGGTAGGGGAGCGTTCGCGGGTAAGCGCGACCCGCGAACGCCCGCCTTCGATTGGGACTATGCCGCCGACGAAGAGTTCCTCGCCACCGGAGCCAATTCCAGGTCGGGTGGGAAGGCGTGGCCACAGAAGCGGCAGATTTGCGCCGCCGCCTTCACCGATTCCGCGCAGCGCGGGCAGGTTTTGGAATCCTCGGGTTTGTCCGTGAGCGTAATCAAAAGCTCGATCGTCGGCTCGGGCCGCTTGAATGGGGAGAGGGCCAGAATCAGGGCGGCGAACCAAGCGAAGCCGGTCCAGCCGACGGCGATGCTCAAGAGCGCCACCAAGCCCGTATGCGGATGTTTTCGGGCCATAGCGATGAGAACCGGAAGGGCGGCGATTACCGAGATCGCCA
>JACRPC010000050.1 GCA_016214125.1 Rhodospirillales bacterium
CGCCCGCACTCCGCCGAAAAACCGGGCGGAACAGGGGAAATGGGGCCGAAAAACCGGCCGATGACCCCGCCAGACCGCCTCATGGCAAGCGCCCCAGGCGAGAGCGTCGCTCAAAGGCCGGGTTTTTCCGCAGCCTGCTAGCGAATTTCTCGGCCTCCACCAGCACCAGCACCGCCAAACCGGCGGCGGCGGTCATCAGCCAATGCAGGCCGTCCATCGGCCTGGTGTCGAAGAAGGCGCCCATCGCGCCGAGATGGGTGAAGCCCACCTGAAGCGCGATCATCACCGCCACCGCGATCCACACCGCCTCGGCGCCCGGGCGGCGATCGATCGTCCAGGCTGGGCGGGTGAAGGAGCGCATCGCGAAGAGATAGCCGATCTCGGCCCCCACCAGCCCGTTCACCGCCAGGGTGCGGGCGAGCGCGACATCGCCCGAGCGGCCCATCTCCCACAGGAAGAGGGTGATCGACAGCGCCGTCATCAGGCTGGCGGTCCAAGCCATCTTGACGATCAGCGCCCGGGTGAGCAGGGGCGCTTTGGGATGGCGGGGCGGGTGGTTCATCAGATCGGGTTCGCCGGGCGCGAAGGCCAGGGCCATGCCGAGCGTCACCGAGGTCACCAGATTGACCCATAATATCTGCACCGGGGTGATCGGCAGCGGGAAGCCCACCAGCACCGCCAGAATCAGAATCAGCGCCTGGGCGGCGTTGGTGGGCAGGATGTAGGCCAGCGATTTGACGATGGCGTCATAGACGGCACGCCCCTCCTCGACCGCGTGCGCCAAGGTGGCGAAATTGTCGTCGGCCAGCACCATGACGGCGGCTTCCTTGGCGGCCTCGGTGCCGCTTTTGCCCATCGCCACCCCGATCGAGGCTTGCTTCAAGGCCGGGGCGTCGTTGACGCCGTCGCCGGTCATCGCCACCACCGCGCCCTTGGCTTGCAGGGCCTGGACCAGACGCAGCTTGTGTTCGGGCGTGGCGCGGGCCACCACGGCGATGCGGTCAAGCTGGTCCGCCAGGGCCTGGGGATCGAGACGGTCGAGTTCGGGCCCCTCGACCACAATGCCGTGATCGATGAGGCCGAAGCGTTCGGCAATCGCCCGGGCGGTGCGGGCGTGATCGCCGGTGATCATGATCACCCGGATGCCGGCCGCCCGGCATTGGGCAACGGCGGCAATCGCCTCGGGCCGGGGCGGATCGGCCAGTCCGATCAGGCCCAGCATGGCGAGCGGCGGCTGGTCGGGAGCGTCCAGCGTCCGATCCGGATCGGCCGGCCCCTGGGCCAGCGCGATCACCCGCTGACCCCGCCCGGCCAAGGATTCTACCGCCTTCGCCCAATCGACGGGCGAAGGGGCGCAAAGCGCCAGCACCCGTTCGGGCGCCCCTTTGACCAAACGCGCGCCCGCGGCCAGACGCACCGCGTTCCATTGCCGCGCCGAATCGAAGGGCAGCGTCTCCAGCACCGGATAGCGTTGCCGCTCGCCCGCCGGATCGAGCCCGGACTCGATGGCGGCGCGCACCAGGGCCTGTTCGGTGGCGCCGCCGGCCATGGCGCCGCCGGCCAGGGCGGTTTCCGTCTCCGACGCCAAGAGGGCGGCGCGACGCAAATCGTCGGCGGTAAGGCCCGGCGCCGGGTGGAATTCGCCGGCCGCCATCACGCCCACGGTCAAGGTGCCGGTCTTGTCGGTGCCGATGACGCTGGCCGCGCCCAGGGTTTCCACCGCCGGCAGGCGGCGGATCAGCGCCTGACGCTTGGCCATGCGCGCCACGCCGACGGCCATGGCGATCGAGAGCACGGCGGGCAGTCCTTCGGGAATCGCCGCCACCGCCAGCCCGACGGCGGCCATGAACATCGCCTCCCAGGGCTCGCCCCGGATCAGACCGCCATAAAGGAAGATCGCCACCGCCACCAGCACGATCGCCACCGCCAGGCGCCGGCCGAAGGCATCCATGCGCAGAATGAGGGGCGTCACCGGGCGCTCGGCTTGGCGGGCCAGGCGGCCGATCCGGCCCACCTCGGTCGCCTCGCCGGTCTCCACCGCCACCCCATGGCCGCGTCCGCGCACCACCAGCGTGCCGGCATAGGCCATGTTGGTGCGCTCGGCCAAGGGCGTCGCCTGGGGTAAGGCTTCGATCCCTTTGGCGACCGGCAGCGATTCGCCGGTCAGCGCCGCTTCGTCGATTTCCAGATCGCGCACCGAAAGCACGCGCAGATCGGCCGGCACCCGATCGCCCGCCGCCAGTTCGATCCGGTCGCCGGGCACCACTTGGTCGGCCGGGATCATGCGGACCAGGCCGTCGCGCCGAACGCGCGCCGCCAGCGCCATCAAGCGGGCAACCGCCGCCAGCGCCTCCTCGGCCTTGCCTTCCTGGACAAGACCGATGACCGCGTTCAGGCCCACCACCGCCAGAATGACCAGGCAATCGACCCATTCGCCCATGACCAGGGCCGCCACCGCCGAGGCCAGCAGCACATAGATCAAGAGGCTGTGGAATTGCCGGCCCAGCCGGCTGAGCAGGCTTTCCCGTTTGGCCGGGGCGATCCGGTTGGGGCCGTGGCGTTCGAGGCGCGCTTGCGCCGCCGCGCCCGACAATCCGTCCGCCTCGACCTCGAGTCCGGCCAAGGTTTCGGCCGCCGTTCGTTCATGCCATGCCGTCATGGCGTGCTATATAGCGCCAAAACAAGGCGGCGGCGACTCCGGGTCTTTTCGGATGGGCGACGAACCCTAGTCGGTCGCTTGTTGGACCTGCCGATCCAGGCGAAGGATCCGCAAATAGAGGCGATGGCTGCGCAGCATCAGGCTGCGCAGGCCGGTCGGCAAACTGTCGTCGGCAAGGGCATGATCGTCGAGGCAAACCTCGTGGCCCCCCAGTCGGTTGGCCTCGTCCAAGGCCTCGTCCCGCGACATCTCGCCCTCGAACACGGCGCGCTGGAACAAGAGCCAGGCCATGATCTGGGTCAGGCGGGACGTGACCCGCATCGCCTCGCAACTCATGGTGAGCCGGGTGATCATCCCCTGACCCTGACGCTCGCGGCCTTCCCGCCAAGCGACATAGTCGCGGGCCTCGACGGTCAGCGCCAAGGCTTCATCATAGGTTCGGCGGAAGTAGATCGGCGCCATGGCGGTCATGGTCGAACTCTCCTTAAACCCGCTGCATCCTATCATAAAACCAACAACCGATAGGAAATATTGTGTCGAGAGCGTCCTCTGTCATCCCCCCCCTTGACGGCTTTTCCGAGCGCACTAAATCGAGTTTCGACGGTTGCCCGATCGGGGGCCGTCATCCATTTCGCTCATCATGGAGGATTTGGTCATGAACCGCTTCGATCTTTCGCCCCTGTTCCGCGCCAGCATCGGTTTCGACCATCTGGCCCGGCTGATGGACAGCGTGTCCCGCCTCGACGAACAGGCCCTGTCCTACCCGCCCTACAACATCGAGAGGACCGCCGAAGACCATTGGCGCATCACCATGGCGCTGGCCGGGTTCGCGCCCGAGGATCTTGACATCACCGTCACCGACCGCCTGCTCACCGTCACCGGCAAGGCCAAGCGCGACGAGGATGCGAACCGCTATCTGCATCGCGGCATCGCCGGCCGCTCCTTCGAGCGGCGTTTCGAACTGGCCGATCACGTCCGCGTCGACGGCGCCAAGATGGAAAACGGCCTCTTGATCCTTGATCTGGTCCGCGAAGTGCCCGAGGCCCTGAAGCCCCGGCACATCGCCATCGCGGCCGGCGCAGCCAAAGCGCCGCCGATCCTCGAAGGCCAAAAGGCCGCCTAACCGGACGCGGCCGGGCGGGGAGTCAATCCCCGTCCAGCCCGTTCAGGGATTGCGGACCCTGGGGAGCCAGGTGCGCGTCGCTGTAATTGCGCGTGGGCACCTGCTCCCCTTCCTTCAGGCAATAGAAGCGGGCCCGGTGCGGCACGGTAAGCCGGCACTGCCAGCTTTGATAACCGAGATAGACCGCCTTCTTGTCGCCCTTGGCGCATTCCTCGTTGGCCAGCTCGGTAACCTCCTCCAAGCTATGCCGATCGGTAAAGCAGACGTCGACCGCCGTATAGGTCGGTTTTTTCTTCTGCACGTCCAGCGGCCTGTTCACGGAATCGACGAAGGGCGAAGGCTCGGCGCAAGCCCCCAGGGCCAGCGCCAAGGCCACGCCCCAAAGAATGCCCCGACTGAATTTGTGGTTGGAAGAACGCATCATCCCCCCCTTTTATCGGAGCCGGCCTTTGGGGGAAAGGCTTAAGTGTTCTGTTGTCAGGCCGGGCCAGGGCCGGTATTCTTTCCCTCCAATGGGTTACAACGCCGCCATGGGGGCTTCCAACATGTCCGAGAATCGCAAATTCCGTCTGGTGACTCGCAGCGATTTCGACGGCCTGGTTTGCGCCGTGCTGCTCAAGGAGCTGGACCTCATCGACGACATCAAGTTCGTCCATCCCAAGGACATGCAGGACGGCAAGATCGACATCAACGACGGCGACATCACCACCAACCTGCCCTATGTCGACGGCGTCCATCTCGCCTTCGACCACCACCTGTCGGAAACCATGCGGGTGGGCAAGATGGAAAACCACATCATCGATCCCGATGCGCCCTCGGCGGCGCGGGTCGTTTACCGCTATTTCGGCGGCCGCGGCCGCTTCAAGAATGTGCCCGAAGAGATGATGGCGGCGGTCGATCAGGGCGATTCCGCCCAGTATTCCGAGCAGGACATCCTGAAGCCCAAGGGCTGGGCGCTTTTGAACTTCCTGATGGACGCCCGCACCGGGCTTGGCCGCTTCCGCGAGTTCAAGGTCTCGAACTACCAATTGATGATGGATCTGATCGCCTATTGCCGCAATCACACCATCGAGGAAATCCTGGCCCTGCCCGACGTCAAGGAACGGGTCGAGCTGTTCTTCGAGCACGAGCCCAGATTCAAGGACCAGATCCGCCGCTGCGCCACCGTACACAAGAATCTGGTGGTGCTCGATCTGCGCGGCGAAGAGACCATCTGGTGCGGCAACCGGTTCATGATCTACGCCCTCTTCCCCGCCTGCAACATCTCGATCCATGTCATGTGGGGGGTGAAGAAGCAGAACACCGTGTTCGCCATCGGCCATTCGATCATCAGCCGGACCTCGAAGACCAATGTCGGCGCGCTCTGCCTCGACTATGCCGGCGGCGGCCACGAAAAGGCCGGCACCTGCCAACTTGGCAACGACGAGGCCGACGCCAAGCTCGACGAGATCGTCAAGCGCATCGTCAAGGACGGCTGATCCCCAACCTTCGCCCCATATCTTTTCGCGCATGACCGAAGGTCCGCTTGCCGCCTATCGGGCCCGTTTGGCCCAGGGGCTCTTAAAACCCGATCCCGCCCAGGCCCTGGCCGCCGAAAAGCTGGAAAGCCTGGCGCACGCCCTGGCCGATTACCGCCCGGCCATGGGGGAAAGCGGCTGGCGGGCCCGCTTCGGCCTGGCACGGCGCAAGGAGGCGGCGACCCCGCCCTCGGGCCTTTACCTCTATGGCGCGGTCGGGCGCGGCAAATCGATGCTGATGGATCTGTTCTTCCAAGCGGTGGCGATGACGGCCAAGAAGCGCATCCATTTCCACCCCTTCATGCAGGACATCCATCAGGCGCTGCATCGCTGGCGCAACGACCGCGCCAAGGGCTCCGCCGATCCGATCCCCCGGCTGGCCCGCGACCTCGCCCAGGATTCCTGGCTGCTCTGCCTCGACGAATTGCAGATTCTCGACATCGCCGACGCCATGATCGTCGGACGCCTGTTCGAAGCCTTGCTCGAATGCGGGGTGGTGATCGTCATCACCTCGAACCGGGCGCCCGACGAGCTTTACAAGGACGGGCTGCAACGCGAGCGCTTTCTGCCCTTCATCGCGCTGATCCAGGAACGCTTCGACATGCTCGAGTTGGCCGCCGCCCAGGATTACCGGCTGGGCCGGCTGCAGGGGCTTCCGGTCTATCACACGCCCTTGGGCGGCAAGGCGACGGCGGCCTTGGACGAAGCCTTCCGGCGCTTGTCCGACGACGCGCCTGCCCGGCCGATGCGGATCGAACTTCTCGGCCGGGTGCTGGAAATTCCGCGCGCGGCGGGGCCGGTGGCGCGGGCCAGCTTCGCCGATCTGTGCGCCAAGCCCTTGGGCGCCGCCGATTACCTGGCGCTGGCCAGCCATTTCGATTGCCTGGTGCTCGACGACATTCCGACCCTGGGTCCCGACCAGCGCAACGAGGCCAAGCGCTTCGTCACCCTGATCGACGCCCTTTACGAACACCGCGTCACCCTGGTCACTTCCGCCGCCCAGCCGGCGCCGGCGCTTTACCCCCAAGGCGACGGCGCCTTCGAGTTCGAGCGCACCGTCTCGCGCCTGATCGAGATGCAAAGCGAGGATTATCTCGAAAAGCCGCATCTGACCTAGGCGCCGGGGGCGTTGCCTACCCCTTCCCAAACGCCTCGCGCAACTCGCGCTTCAGGGTCTTGCCGGCCACATTGCGGGGAAAGCTCGGATAGACCTTGACCGCCTGCAGGCGCTGGAATTTGGCGCCGACCCGGGCGTTGATCCAGTCCTTGGCCTCGAGCGGATCGAGGGCAAAGCCCGGCTTGGCGACCAGGGCGGCCACCGGCACCTCGCCCCATTTCGCATCGGCGAGGCCAAACACGGCGGCCTCGGCCACCGCCGGATGGGTGACCGCCACCTCCTCGATGTCCTTCGGGTAAACATTGACGCCGCCCGAAATGATCATGTCCTTCTTGCGATCGACGAGAAAAAGAAACCCGTCCTCGTCGACATGGCCGAGATCGCCCGAATGCAGCCAGCCCTCGACGATTGCCTTGGCAGTGAGATCGGGCCGGTTGTGATAGCCCGCCATCAGGGCCGGGCCGCGGCCGCAAATCTCGCCCACCGTGCCCGCCGGCACCTGGCGCCCGTTTTCGTCCAGGATGCGCATTTCGAAGAAGGGCGGCGGCACGCCGACCGAACCTGGCTTGCGCGGGGCGTCGGCGCGGTCGAGCACGGTGAGGAAGCCCTCGGTCAGGCCGTAAAGCTCGTAGAAGCGGTTGGGCAGCGCCGCCATCAGCCGCTTCTTGTGTTCGAGATGAAGCGGCGCCCCCAGGGTCAGAATCATTTCGAGCGAGGCCAGTCGCTTGGGATCGAAGGCCGGATGATCCAAAAGCGCCACGATCTGCGACGGCACCATGATGATGTGGGTCGCCTTCTCGGCCTCGATGGCCTCGATCACCGCCAGGGGATCGAAGGTGGTGTGCAGGATGTAGAGCCCGCCCACGAACATCGCCGGCATCAGATCGAGAAAGGCGCCATTGAAGACGATCGAACCGGCGTGCAGCACCACGCTTTCCGGCGTCATCCGCCAGGCCGAGGCGAAGATCAGGCAATACATCGCCCGCACATAATGGGTGTGGACGATGCCCTTGGGATCGCCGGTGGTGCCGCTGGAATAGATGATGTTGTAGGGATCGGAATCGCTAAGCCCCGCGTCGGGCGGCTCGCCGTCCGAAGAGGCCCCCGTCAGCGCGTCATAGGCAAGAAAGCCCGGCGCGGCCTCGGCGCCCGTGACCACCCAGCGCCCCGGCGCAATGGCCGCCAAGCGCGGTTTTAGCCGATCGAGCGTGGCGACGAAGGAGCGGTCGGCGATCACCGCCTTGGCCCCCGAATTCTCGATCAAGGTCGCCAGACCCGAATCTTGCAAGAGCGGCGAAGCCGGCACCACGACGATGCCGGTCTTGGCGCCCGCCCAATAGAGTTCCAGGAGCTCGATGCCATTGTTCAAGACCAAGGCCAGCGCCTCGCCCTTGCCCAGACCCAATCCCAAGAGCGCGTTGGCGATCCGGTTGACCCGGGCGTTGAACTGGCGAAAGGACAGGCGATGCGGCCCCACCGCCACCGCCGGATGATCGGGCCGATAGCGGGCATGGCGCGGCAGAAGCGTGCCGATATTCATCCGTCCCCTCCCCTTTTTGTTGCGTTAAGAGTGCCCTAGAGGCTGCCTTGGGGTCAATCGCGGCTCATTTCACACGGCGGTTATGTTGTTCTCATTTTTAACACATAATATTTGTGTTTGACATATTTATAACACACATCATACGATGATTTTACGATATACACACAAGGTTTTCGGAGAATTGCGATGAACGCCCTGACCGGAATTCCCCTTTCCCAACCGCAAGTCCAATCGGTCGGCTTCGAGCCAAGCGCCCTGCTGGCCGATGCCCGCGAGTTCCGCCAGGCCTTCGAGCATTATGGCAACGGGCGCTGGAGCGCCGAGCGCTGGAAGACCTTCCGCCTGCGTTTCGGCATTTACGCCGAACGCCAGCCCGATCGGCACATGGTGCGCGCCAAGCTGCCGGGCGGCCGGCTGCGCTTCGACCAGGCTCGTGCCCTGGCCGGCGCGGCACGGCGTTTCACCGATCGCGCCTTGCATGTCACGACCCGCCAGGGAATTCAGTTTTACGGCCTGGCGCTCGATCAATTGGCGCCGCTCCTGGAAGCGCTCAACGCGGGCGGCGTCTCCACCCGCGAGGCGGCCGGCAACACGTTTCGCGCCACCGTCGCCTGCCCCTTAGCCGGATTGTGCCCGCACGAGCATGTCGATGCCGGCGCAGTCGCCGATCGCCTCGCCCAATCTTGGCTACGCCATCCGCTGGTTCAGCACATGCCGCGCAAGGTGAAGACGGCGGTGTCTGGCTGCGCCCGCGATTGCGGCGGCGCCGGCCAGGACGATCTTGGCTTCATCGCCACCCGGCACAACGGCCGGCCCGGCTTCCGGGTGCTGGCCGGCGGCGGGCTGGGATCGCGCCCCGAACTGGCGGTGCCGGTGATCGATTTCGTCACCGAAGACGAGCTTCCCGCCGTGCAGGAAGCGGTGGCGCGCCTCCATCACCGCCATTCCAACCGCGAGGATCGCAACGCCGCCCGCCTCAAATTCCTGATCGAGCGTTTTGGCGCCCTTGAATTCGCCGCCCGGCTTCGCGCCGAATTCGAATCGCTGCGCGCCCTGCCGCGCCCGGCCTGGCGGGACTTGGCGTGGCGTCGTCCGGCAGAGGATGACGCGCCGGCGCCCGAGGGCATCGCCCCCTTCCGGCAACAGGATGGAAGGCTGGCGGTTACCCTGTTGCTGCCGCTGGGCCGCCTCGAGCCCGACCAGTTGGATGGCTTGGCCGGCATCGCCGAATCGCTGGGGGCCTCCGAATTGCGCCTGACGCGCGCCCAAAACGTAATGGTGATCGGCCTTCCCGAAGATAAACTTGCCGATCTGGAAAGCGATCTTCGGCCTCTGGGCCTGGCGGTGGCGCGGGCCCCCGAGGCGCGTTCGGTGGTCGCCTGCCCAGGTCGGGCGAGCTGCGCCATCGGCATCACCGATTCGGCGGGGCTGGGCCTTCGGCTTCGGACGCAAGCGGCCAAGGACGACCGCCTTCCCACCGTGCGCGTTCATGTCTCGGGCTGCGCCAACGCCTGCGGCCGTCATCACAGTGCCGACATCGGCCTGCACGGCTTGGCCAAGAAGATCGCCGGCCAACCTCGGCCGCACTATCAGATTCACTTCGGCGGCGCCGAAGCGCCGGTGCCGATGGTCGGACGCCTGGGCCCCATCGTCGCCGAAGACGCGGTGCCCCAGGCGATCGACGCTCTGATCGCCGCCTTCCGGGCCGAGCGCCAGCCGACCGAGAGCTTCGGCCAATGGATTGCCGGCCAAAGCGATGCCGAACTCGCCGGGCGGATCGACCAATCGGCAATCGCGGCGGCCGAGGAGCGCCAAGACCCGGCGTCGGCGCCTTTCACCTTGCCCGCATCGGCCAAAGGCGAATGCGCCAGCGAAGCGGTGGTGGCCGAATATCTGGCCGATCTGGCCCAGGTGGCGGCCTGGGATGCCGAGCGCCTGGCCGCCATCGGCGAGCCCGACCGGGCCGACCTTGCCGCCCGGCGCGCCCGCAAGCTGGCCGCCCAACGTTTGGCGAAGGTCACCGGCGAAACCGCCGGCCCATCCGACGCCGATCTCGCCCTGCCCGATTGGCTGGCCGCGGTCGAGGCCCGCATCGAACGCCATCTGCAAACCCGGCAACCCAAGACGGAGAAGGTGGCATGACGGGTTCGATCACTCTCGCCGACCGGCGCCGCCACGCCCTGGCGCTGTTGGACGACATGATTCATCGCCGCTTCCCGAGTCGGATCGCGGTGTCGTCGTCCTTCGGCACCGAGGCGGCGGTGCTGCTCGATCTGGTCGCCGCCATCGATCGCCGGGTGCCGATCCTCTTCCTCGATACCGGCCTGCTGCCGCCGGAAACCCTGGCCTATCGCGATCACCTGGTTGCCTTGTTGGGCCTCGGCAATGTCCGCCGGCTTGGTCCCGATCCGGCCGATCTGGCAAACCAGGATCCCTTGGATCGGCTGCATCAGGACGACCCCGAGCGTTGCTGCGATCTGAGAAAAGTCCGCCCGCTCGATCGGGTGCTGGGCGAGTTCAAGGCCTGGATCACCGGGCGCAAGCGCCATCACGGCGGCGAACGCGGCGATTTGGCCGAAATCGAGTTCAGCGACGGCCGAACCAAGATCAACCCCTTGGCCGACTGGCCGGAAACCGCCATCGCCCAAGCCTTCGCGGCGCGCGATCTGCCGCCCCATCCGCTGCTTGCCTGCGGCTATCGGTCCATAGGCTGCGGACCCTGCTCGCAACCGACCGAACCCGGAGAACCGGTGCGCGCCGGCCGCTGGCGCGGCCGGGCGAAGACCGAATGCGGCATTCACCGCCCGGCCCAGACCCTTTCGCTTCCCCTTCCCGCCTGATCGAAGGAACCAAATTCATGACCAATCTCGTGCAAGTGAGTCCGCGCTCGACCAATCTTTACGCCGTCTCCAGCCGCGTCGATCCCCAAAGCCGCTTCTTCCGCAACGGCCATCAGGGCGGCGTGCTGTGGCTGACCGGGCTGTCGGGCTCGGGCAAGAGCACGCTGGCGGTCGAGGCCGAGTGGCGCCTGTTCCGCCAGGGCTGGCAGGTGCTGGTGCTCGATGGCGACAATCTGCGCGGCGGCCTCAATTCCGATCTCGGCTTTGCGCCCGCCGACC
Organism: Rhodospirillales bacterium; assembly: GCA_016214125.1. Taxonomy (GTDB): domain Bacteria; phylum Pseudomonadota; class Alphaproteobacteria; order Rhodospirillales; family WMHbin7; genus JACRPC01. Next base: position 11,076 of record JACRPC010000050.1, read on the forward strand.
GGGCCCAGAACATCCGCCGCGCCGCCGAGGTGGCGAAGCTGTTCGCCCAGTCCGGCTTCCTCGTCATCACCGCCTTCATCTCGCCCTATCGCGAGGATCGGCGCATTGCCGGGGCCATCAATGGCCCGGCCTTTCACGAGGTCTATGTTGCCGCCGATCTGGCGGCGTGCGAAAGCCGCGATCCCAAGGGGCTTTATCGCCGCGCCCGCCAGGGCCAGATTCCTGAATTCACCGGCATCTCGGCCCCCTATGAGGAGCCCCTGGCACCGGCCCTGCGCCTGGAGACCGCCCGGCAATCGGTGGAGGCCTGCGTCGAGACCCTCCTGGCCTATGTCGAAGAGGCCTTCCGCCTGGAGCCCGCGATGACGGCGCAAACGGCCAGCGAGCGATGATCGATCTGGCCGGACTGGGCGGCCAGGGTCCGCTCTACGCCCTGTCCGGCCTCTTGGTCGGGTTTATCGTCGGTCTCACCGGTGTTGGCGGCGGTTCGCTGATGACGCCGCTGCTGGTGCTGCTGTTCGGCTTTTCTCCGGCGGCGGCGGTGGGAACCGACCTTCTCTTCGCGGCGCTCACCAAGGCGGGCGGCACGGTGATGCATAGCCTGAGCCGAACCATCGCCTGGCCGGTGGTGGGATGGCTGGCGGTGGGCAGCGTGCCGGCAACCGCGCTCACTCTCCTGGGCTTGCGCTCCTACGATCTGCACAGTCCTGCCTTGTCGGCCGCCATTTCCCTGGCCTTGGGCGTGGCGCTCTTACTGACGGCGGCGGGACTGGCCGGGCGCCGCCCGGCCTGGACGGCGGCGCGGGCCCTTCCGATGGCGCCGGGGAAACGGGCCGGCCTGACCATTCTTACCGGGGCGTTGTTGGGCTTTCTGGTCTCGCTCTCCTCGGTCGGCGCCGGCGCCTTCGGACTCACCATCCTGATCCTGCTCTATCCCGAACGGCGTCCGGCGGTGCTGGTCGGCACCGACATCGCCCACGCCGTGCCGCTCACCTTGCTGGCCGGCTTGGGCCATTGGCTGCTCGGCACCGTCAATTGGACGGTGCTGGCGGCGCTGCTGATCGGATCGCTTCCCGGCATCGTGCTGGGCAGTCTGGCGGCGCCCAAGGCGCCCGAGCGCGTCCTGCGCGGGATTCTGGCGGCCATCCTGGCCGTGGTGGGGCTGAAGCTGATCGGCGGGTCGATCAGTTGGTCATGATCGAGGGCAGCCAGACCGCCAGCTTGGGAAAGAGGAACAGAATCGCCAGCACCAGAGCTTCCAAGCCAACGAAGGGCAGGGCGGCGCGGTAGACGTGCCCGAGATCGAAGTTTTTCGGCATCACGCCTTGCATGACGAAGAGCAACATCCCGAAGGGGGGGGTGAGCAGGCCCAGTTCCATCGAGATCAGCATCAGCACGCCCAGCCAGATCTCGTCGATCCCGGTCGCCTTGGCGAGCGGCATGAAGAAAGGCAGGGTGAGCATGATCATGCTCACCTGATCGACCAGACAGCCCAGCACCACCAAAATCAGCACCATCACCCCGACCAGCAGAAAGGGGCTCGATTTGAGGCCGCCCAACTGGTCGAGCAGGCCGTTGACCGCCCCCGAGAAGGCGAGGATTTGCGAGAAGGTCACCGAGGCGGCGATGATGAACAGGATCATCACCGAAATCTTGGCGGTCTCGGTGAGCGAGCGCATCAGGTTCTGGCGGGTGAGCGCGCCGTAGGCGGCGGCGGCGATCACCGAGGCCACCGACCCCAACCCGGCTGCCTCGGTCGGCGTCGCCCAGCCCAGCACCATGCAGCCGATGACCAGGAAGATGATCGCCGAAAGCGGCAGCACGTTGACGACGAAGGGCCGCCAGCGCGCCCAGCCTTGCTCCTTGGGACCCTCGTCGATCGGCGCCAGCTTGGGATCGAGCGCGCAGCGGATCAGAATGTAGGCGATGAAGGCGCCGCTCATCATCAGGCCGGGCACGATGCCGCCGATCAACAGCTTGGCGATCGAAATGCCCGACAGGCTGCCCAGCAGCACCGCCAGGGCCGAGGGCGGAATCAGCATGGCAATGCCGCCCACCGCCATGATCGGTCCCATCGCCATCGAGGGATGGTAGTTCCGCTTCAGCATCTCGGGCATCAGGCTGCTGCCCAAAAGGGCGGTGTTGGCGATCGTCGAGCCCGAGAGAGCGGAAAAGAGGGTGCCGCTGATCACCGCCACCACCGACAGCCGCCCGGGCATGCGGTGGATGATGCGTTCGATGGCGGTGATCGCCTTGAAGGCGACGCCGGTGTGGAACAGCACTTCGCCCATCAGGATGAAGAGCGGAATGGGGGCGAGCGAGAAATTGGCCACCGCGTCGAAGGAATTGCGGATCATCTGGACCAGACCCGCCCCGCCGCCCAGGAACACCGCGCCGCCGACGATGTTGACCGAGAAGAAGACGAAGGCGATGGGCAGGCCGATCACCCCCAACAGAAACAGAAGGCCCATGAGAAGGATAAGCGCCGCCACCCAGCTCATGGCGTGCCCACCTGGTCGGAACCGCCCGCCCCTTTAAGCCTTGCCAAGCGGAACAGGAATTCGATCGACAGCAAAAGCGCCGCCACCGGCACAATCGACAGCGACCACCATTCCTTGACGACCAGGAATTTGATGATGACGGTGCCGGTCTTGTAGGCGTCCTGGGCGGCGGCCAGACCGTACCACAGCATCACCACGCTCACCGCCAAACCCAACAGGTCACCCAGAATCTCGACCGCCACCCGCCCGGCCGGCGGCAGCGACAAAACGACCAGATCCATGCGGATGTGGGCGCCCTGGCGCAAGGCCCAGGGCGCCCCCAAAAACGCGGTGATGAAGAGGATGTATTCGGAAACCTCGACCACCCAGGCCAGATTGCCCGGCCCGAAATTGCGCAGCGCCACGTCGACGGACATCACCACTGCCATCAGGCCGATGAGAATGCCCACCCCGGCGCCGACCAGCCCCAAAAGCCGGCCGAACCAGCGGTCGATCCGAACCAACATCCGGCGTGCTTAGGGCTTGGTGATCAGGCTCTTCAGCTTGGCACCGGTCTCCGGCGCCTGGTCGATCACTGTCTTCCAGCCGGTCTCCTTGGCCTTGGCCAGCCAAATCTTGGCGTCGGCCTCCTTCAAGGTGATGGTCTGCAGCCCGGCGGCAGCCTGTTTTTTGGCTTCTTCCTGACCGAGTTCGGGCAGCTTGAGCGCGCGCTCCTCGACCGCCAAGGCGGCCTTGTTCATGATGTCCTTTTCCTTGTCGGACAGTTTCTTCCAGACATCGAGATTGACCAACAACCCGACATCGACCCGATAGAAGCCGGGATCGACGCGATACTTGGTGCGCTCCTGCCAACCCATGTCGAAGATGCCGGTGATCGGCCAGCCATAGCCATCGACCACGCCGCGCTCGAGCGCGGTGTAGACCTCGCCCGGGGAGGTTTGCATCACCGTGGCGCCCAGCGCCGTGAAGAAATCGCGATAGACCGGGGTGACGCGAATGCGCAGCCCGGTGAGATCGGGTTTCTCGATCGGTTTGTTGAGATAAAGATGGAAGGGAATGTTGTCGACCGATCGCGCCAGATACCAGACGTTCAGTTTGGCGTTGTGCAGCTCGTTGATGTAGGCCCAGGCGCCGTTCTTGCGCATCTCGGGGCCGGGCATCTCGGAGAGTTTGAGCGCATCGGCCTCGGGCATGGTCTTGGAATAGAAGGCGCCGGTGACGTTGGCGATGTCGACCACGCCGGTGCGCACCGCGTTGGCGAGTTCGAAGGGCGGCACCGCCTTCGGCCCGCCGATGTAATTGATGCGGATCAAGCCCTTGCCGGCAGCGTTGACCTCGTCGATGAACTGCTCGAAATTGACCGATTGCAGGCTGCCCTCGTTGAAGGACGATACCGCCTTCAGCACGCGTTCCTGTGCGTTCGCCCCCATCGCCCACAGGCCCAAAGCGGCTCCCAGCCCGGCGGCCAGAATTGTCCTCTTGCGCATCGCAACCTCCCCTAGGTTTCGTTCAAGCGATCATCTGGCCGCCATCATTGATGGCAAGCGGCGCGGGTGTCAATGCCGAGCAGGCAAAGAAAATCCCCCGGACCAGGGGGTCCGGGGGATTGACGAAAGGCCGAATCGTCAGGAGGCGATCTTGGAAATGAATTCCTCGATCTGAACGTTCAGATTCTCGGATTGGCGCGACAGCTCGCCCGAGGCCTCGGTCACCTGCTCGGCGCTCGAGGTGGTTTCCTGGGCAACCTGCTGCACCTGGGCCACCGCGTTCGACACCGCATGGGTGCTGGTGGCGGCCTGGCTGACGTTGCGGGCGATTTCCTGGGTGACCGCGCTTTGCTCTTCCACCGCGCCGGCGACCGCGCTGGTCGCCTCCTCGATGGTTTTCACGGTGGTGCTGATCGCCTTGATCGCTTCCGAAGCCTCGTTGGCGACCGACTGCATCTGCGAGACCTGCGAGGAGATTTCCTCGGTCGCTTTGGCCGTCTGGTTGGCCAGGCTCTTGACCTCGTTGGCGACCACCGCGAAGCCCTTGCCGGCCTCGCCGGCCCGGGCCGCCTCGATGGTGGCGTTGAGCGCGAGAAGGTTGGTCTGCGACGCGATGTCGTTGATGAGCTTCACCACCTCTTCGATCTTCACCGCGGCGTCGGAAAGCTTCTTGACCGTGGTGTCGGTCTGCGAGGCCTTGTCGGCGGCGTCGGTGGCAACCGAGGCGACCCGGTTGACCTGCTGGGTGATCTCGCCGATCGAGGCGGTCAATTCCTCGACCGCCGAGGCCACCGCCTGCACGTTGACCGAGGCCTGTTCGGCGCCGCCGGCGGCGGTTTGGGCCTGGTTCGAGGTGTCGTTGGCCTGCGAGCTCATCGCCTCGGCGCTGGCCTTCAGCTCGGTCGAGGCGGCGGCCACCGCGCTGGAGACGCTTTTCACCTTGTTGTTGGCGAAATCGACGAACTCCTGGTCGCGCTTTTCCATCAGCCCCAGCGAGGCGTTGACCGCCTTGGCGAAGGTGATGTAGTCGCCGCGCAGGCCGGTGGTGATGATCTGGCGGAAATATTTGCGATCGTTGGCGTATTGCATCGCCGTGAAGGCTTCCTTGGCGTAGGCCTCACCCAGGTCGAACACCCGGTTCATCGAATTGATGAGTTGGGCCAGATTGCCGCCCTCGGTGTTGTTGACGAAGCGGACGTTGAGATCGCCCTGGGCCGCCTTGTTCAGCACCCCGACAACTTGATCGACGGTGGCGATCACCTTCTTCAGCGACAAGGCCGCGTAGGCGGCAACGCCGATGACGACGACGGACAGGCCGGCTTCGATCCAGGCTTTGTCGATCAGCGACAGGACCAGCATGATCGCCGTCGCGCCGACCACGCCCCAGGCGAGATTCTGCGCCTTAGAGAGCGAAGATGAGTTTTTCATAGGGCATCCCCTGTTTGCGAATGGTGTCCTGCAAGAGTTTCCACGAGGCGTCGAGGCCTTGTTTGCGATCCCCGTATTTCTTTTCCTCGGCCAGTATCTGCGCGTAGAGCGGCTTGATCTTGTCCAGCGAGGATTTCTTGGGCACCCGGCGGTTCGAATGGAAGCCGATGATGGTGCCCGAGGGATCGATGGTTGGCGTCACATGGGCAAACACCCAATAATGGTCGCCGTTCTTGCAGCGATTGACCACATAGGCAAACAGCTCGTGACCGCCGGTGATGGTGTCCCAGAGCAGCTTGAAGATGGCGCGCGGCATGTCGGGGTGGCGGATCATCGAGTGCGGCTGGCCGATCAGTTCCGATTCGACATAGCCGCTGATCGAGATGAAAACGTCGTTGACGTAGGTGAGTTTCCCCTTGGGATCCGTCTTGCTGACGATGATGTCGTCCTCGGCAAAGGTACGCTCGATCCCAGTCAAGGTTCTGGCGATCTGGTTCATTCAGGTGCCCCGTCTTTCTTCCATGATTGCATCATCATGGAACTGTTCAATATCGCAAAAGGATATTGGCGCATCCCGTTGAGAAGTCAATTCCCCACCGCGCAAATAATGCATCGATTCTCTTTGGTACTCGTGACATGAAATTTCGGAATTATGCTAGCGGTCGTGGCAATCCTGGCACAATCTGTCGGCTGGACGGCGCAGGAAGAGGGGGGGCTTGCCATGCGGATCGTGGCAGGTAGCGCAGGTCATCACGCCGCCAACCAAGGGCAGGTCGCCGCGATAGCCTAAGAGGGGGGCGAAATTGACCGGATGATCGGCGCGCGGCCGATCGGTCGCCTTATGGCAGCCGACGCACAACGTGGCAATCGGTTCCTTGAGCGCCTTGGGCTCGGGGGCCTCGATGTGGCAGGCGATGCATTGTTCGTGCTGAAGCTCGGCCTTTGCCGGCCACGCCAAAACAAGCGTGGTCGCAACGCCTGCGATCCATCGGCCGACCATTTTCGCTTCCTTTCGCCTAATGAATCCGCTTAGAATCCGCCCGCCGGCGCCCGTTGACAAGACCTGGAATGGCGCATACGCGTTTTCCGAAGGGCATCGGCACCTCCCCGTCAAAGAAGAAGACGCCAGAGTGGGCACCACGACTCGACACGAATCCGGCCTGACTCAATCGCCGCCGCCCGCCTCGCCCGTCCTCGCACTTGGCAGACCAAGAGCGACCTTTCGGGTCGTTTGGCTGATCGTCGCCGGGTTCCTGGCCCTGGTGGGCGGCGTCGTCGCCAAGACCCTTTTCGACGATTACCGGACCATCCAGACCACCGAGACGGACCGGCTGGCCTCGCAGGCCAAAGTCGTTCACGACAACATCGCGGATTACCTTGCCAACATCAAACAGGTGCTGACCCAGGTTCGCGGCCAGGTTCCCGCCTGGCGCCAACGGGACGACGGAATGGCCGCCGCCAATCGATGGTTTACCGTGCTGGACGAGGCGATGCCGGTTCTTCGCACCCTCACCGTCCAGGACGAGAACGGCCTGATGATCGCCAGCAACCGCCGGGAACTGGTGGGAATCGATTTTCGCCAGCGACCCTATTTCGCGGTGCCCCGGGCCCATCCGAATCCGGACACGCTTTACGTCACGCCCCCCTTCAAGACGTCGCTCGGCGTGTGGACGATGATCGTGGCGATGATCGTTCCCGGCCCGGCGGGCGATTTCGCGGGCGTTGTCACCGCGACGATCGATCCCGAGGCCTTCAAGGTGCTGCTCGGGTCGGTGCGTTACGCGCCCGACCTTTCGGTGGGGCTCAATCACGGCGACGGGGTGATCTTCCTCACCGAGCCGCCGGGGGACGCCCAATACGGCCTCAACCTCAAGGGTTTGGGCGGCTTTTTCGACCGGCATGTCGAAAGCGGCCGACCGGAAAGCCGCTTCGAGGGGGTGATGCGCGCCACCAACCGGCCCCGCATGGCGGCGCTTCGCACCATCCAACCCGCCCGCCTTGCGATGGACAAGGCCCTGATGGTGGTGGTGAGCCGCGACCTCGACAGCGTCTACGCCCCTTGGCGGCGCGACGCTTGGACCCAGGGCGGGCTTTACGGGCTTCTGCTGCTGGTAAGCCTGGCCAGCGTCGTCGTCCTCCAATGGCGCTCCAAGATCGCCGGGGCGGAAGCGGCGCGCGCCGAGACCGCGCGGCGGGAAAACGAGGAACGGCACCGCCTGTTCTTCAACAGCGGCAACGACGCCATCTTCGTGCTGCGCGTCGATCCCGAAACCGGCCTGCCCTCGGGTCCCTTCGTCGAAGTCAACGACGTCGCCTGCCAGCGCCTGGGCTACCGCCGCGACGAGCTTCTCGCCAAGACCGCCTTCGACATCGACGATCCGGCGATGCCGACCGACGACGCCCATGTCCGCAGCCTGGCCGAACGGGAGACGGCGATCTTCGAGCGCCTCCACGTCGCCAAGGACGGTCGGCGGATTCCGGTCGAGATCAACGCCCGGCGGTTCGAATTCCGGGGCGAACCGATGGTGCTCGCCACCGTGCGCGACATCACCGAACGCAAGGCGCTCGAAGATGAGTTGCGACGCTCGAACGCCGATCTTGAGCAATTCGCCTACGTGGCCTCGCACGATCTGCGCGAGCCTTTGCGCACGGTGGCCAGCTTCGTTACCCTTCTCGAGCGCAAATACGGCGATCGGCTCGATTCGGACGGACGCGAGTTCATCGCCTTCGCCCGCGACGGCGCCCAACGGATGGACGGCTTGGTTCTCGATCTTCTCGACTATTCCCGGGTCGGCCGCTCGAACGAACCCCAGGCGCCGGTGCCCCTGGCCGAAGCGCTCGACGAGGCCTTGCGAAATCTGGCCACCCTGATCGAGACCAACGGCGCGACGATCGAAACGGCCACCGACCTTCCCACGCTCTGGGGCGTGCGCGGCGAACTGGTGCGGCTCTTCCAGAATCTGATCGCCAACGCCCTCAAATACCGCGCGCCCGACCGGCCGCCCCGGGTGACGATCGGCGCCGAACGTCAGGGCCGCCAATGGGTGGTCACCGTGACCGACAACGGCATCGGCATCGAACCCCAGCATCTCGAACGCATCTTCGGCATCTTCAAGCGGCTTCATACCGCCGAAGACTATGACGGCAGCGGCATCGGGCTGGCGGTGTGCAAGAAGATCGTCGAGCGCCATCGGGGACGCATCTGGGCCAGTTCGGTGCCCGGCCAGGGCAGCACCTTCCACGTCGCCCTGCCGGCCGATCCCAACGGCAAGGTCAGCCGAACCGCTTGATCACCAGGCTGGTGATGTCGTCGCTGCGTTCGGCCTCGCCGGTGAAGGCGTTGACGAAGGCGAAGACGTCTTCGGCCAGGGCGTGGGCCGTGCGATCGCGGTTGTCGGCCAGATAGCCGATCAGCCTTTCGTCGGAAAACTGGTTGCGTTCGACGTCGAAGGCCTCGACCAGCCCATCGGTGTAGAAGAACAAGGCGTCGCCCGGTTCGAGCACCAGCGAGGCCTGGTCATAGGGCTCGGTCTCGGTCACCCCCAGCACGACGCCCTCGCCGCCTTCCAGCCGCGTCACCGCGCCGTTCGCCGCCCGAATGTGGTAGGGCGGCAGATGGCCGGCGTTGGCGTAGTCGATCCGCCAAGTCTGGGTGTCGAGGACGCCGTAGAAGACGGAGACGAACATGTTGGGAATGTCGTGCCGGCACAAGACGGCGTTGACATGGGCCAGGCACGCGGCCGGCCCGTCGTCGCGCAGGGCCGTCGAGCGGATCAGCGTGCGCGCCACCGCCATGTAGAAGGCGGCCGGGATGCCCTTGCCCGAAACGTCGGCGACCACCAAGGCAATGCGCCCCGGCGACAGTTCGAAATAGTCGTAGAAATCGCCGCTCATCTGGCGGGCCGGCTGGATGGCGGCCGCCACCTGCAAATGCGGATGGTGGGCGAAATCGGCCGGCAGAATGCGCTTTTGCAAATCGCCCGCCACCTCGATCTCGCGCCGCACCGCCGACAGTTCCGCCGCCGCGCTCCAGGCGTTGCGCCGGCCCTGGCAATCGGCAAAGACCTTGTCGAGCGTGGCCACCAGATCGGCGCCGCTCACCGGCTTGACCAGGAAGTCGGCGGCGCCGTCGTGAATCGCCTGGCGGATCACCGCCACATCGGCCTGGCGGGTGAGCGCGATCCGGGGCACCCGCAGCCTTATGCCCTGCAAACGGCGAAAGAGGGCCAAGCCGGAAATCGCCCCGCTGTCGAGCGAGACCAGCACCAGATCGAGCCCCGCTTCGGCGCGCAGGCAGGCCAAGGCCTCGTCGTCGCTGGCGGCGAAAAGGAAGTGATGGCCGCTGGCCCGCAAAGGGCCCTGCATCGCCCTGCGGGCCATGGCCAGGAAATCCGGATCGTCATCGATGATCAGCGTCTTCGGCATGGCGGGACTTTAGACTCTTCGCCGCGCCTTCGTCCTCGACTCCGGTCAAGAAAAAACCCCCGGGACGAACCCGGGGGTAAAGTCGAATACAGGGAGGCTTCACGTCTGGGAGACGTAGGGTTCCGAAGAACCCCTTCCGAGCATCGCGCCCGAAACTCGCGGAACTTGCCCCGACTTACGATCCGATCACCGTATGACGATGCTCAAGGATGCTGCGACGCAATATTCACGCTTCCCTTATACAAGAGGTATCACCAATCCCGCTATGGAAAATTCGTCATCCCTGCCATGCAAAAATTGCATGACTAAATAGTGGGAAATACCATCGGGAAAAACGCCGATGCCCCACTAGGGCTTGTGTTCGGAAACCTTGCGCAGCAGGAAATCGCGGAACACGGCGATCCGTTTCGAGGTGCGCAACTCCTCGGGATAGGCGAAATAGACCTCGACGGTCGGGCCGTTGAGTTCGGGCAGGATTTCCACCAGGTTGCTGGCCTCGCGCGACATGTAGTCGGGCAGGCTGGCGATGCCGAGCCCGGACAGCACGGCGCGGAACATGCCATAGACGTTGTTCACCTGCAGCACCGGCAGGCGCGGCCGGGCGGGATCGGCGTTGGAATGGAGCAACCAGTTGATGGTTTCCACCGGCAGCTTGGTGTCCTCGCCGAAGGCGATCAGATGGTGGCGGTCCAACTCCTCGGGAGTCTTGGGCAGGCCGTATTTCTTCAGATATTCGGGCGCCGCGTAGACGCGATGGTGCAAGGTCATCAAATGGCGTTGCACCAAATCGGACTGGCGCGGCGCGCTCATGCGGATCGCCGCGTCGGCCTGGCGCATCGACAGGTCAAGCTCGCCGTCATCGAGCACCAAGGTGAGCTGGATGTCGGGATAATGGTCGAGGAATTCGCGGATGCGCGGCGTCAGCCACAGTGTGCCGAAGGCGACCGTGGTCGTCACCTTCAAGGGGCCTTGCGGCTTGTCCTTGCTTTCCATGATGCGGGCTTCGGCCAAGGAAAGCTTGCCGAAGACATCGCGCGCCGTGGCGAACAGCAATTCGCCCTGCTCGGTGAGAATGAGACCGCGCGCGTGACGATGGAACAGCGGCACGCCCAACGCCTCTTCGAGAGCGCTGATCTGGCGGCTCACCGCCGATTGCGACAGGTTCAGGCTCTCGCCGGCATGGGTGAAGCTGCCGGCCTCGGCCACCGTGTGGAAGATGCGCAGCTTGTCCCAATCCATGCCGCGCTCCTTCCGCCTAATGGATGTTGTTGACGACCATGTAGCGATCGGCCTCGATCGCCGCCATGCAGCCGGTGCCGGCCGCCGTCACCGCCTGGCGGAACACCTTATCCTGGACGTCGCCGGCGGCAAAGACGCCGGCGATGTTGGTCGCCGTGCTGTTGGGCTTGGTGATCAGATAGCCGTCGGAATCGATGTCGAGCTGGCCCTTGAAGACCTCGGTGTTGGGGGCGTGGCCGATGGCCACGAACACCCCATCGACCTTGAGAATGTCGATGGCGCCGGTCTTGACGTTCTTCACGCGCACGCCGGTAACGCCGGGCGGATTGTCGTCGCCCAGGATTTCGTCGATCACGCTGTCCCAGACCACGGCGATCTTCGGGTTGGCGAACAGCCGGTCTTGCATGATGCGTTCGGCGCGGAAACTGTCGCGGCGGTGGATCAGCGTCACCTTGCTCGCATGGTTGGTGAGATAAAGCGCCTCTTCGACCGCCGAATTGCCGCCCCCCACCACGGCCACCTCCTTGCCGCGGAAGAAGAAGCCGTCGCAGGTGGCGCAGGCCGAGACGCCGTAGCCCTGGAATTTCTTCTCGGTCGGCGTGCCCAGCCACTTGGCCGAGGCGCCGGTGGCGATGATCACCGTGTCGGCCACGTACTCGTCGCCGGAATCGCCCAGGCAGACGAAGGGCCGCTTGGAGAAGTCGGCCTTGACGATCAGATCGTGGATCAGGGTGGTGCCGACATTCTCGGCCTGTTTCTGCATCTGCTCCATCAGCCACGGTCCGCCCACCGGATCGGCGAAACCGGGATAGTTCTCGATGTCGGTGGTGATGGTGAGCTGGCCGCCCGGTTGCAGGCCGGCCACTAGGATCGGCTTCAGATTGGCGCGCGCGGCGTAAATGGCGGCGGTGCAGCCGGCCGGGCCGGTGCCGAGAACGAGAACCTTGGTGCGGTGGGACGCCATGCTGTCATTTCCCTTATCGAGCGGTCGCTAGATTAGAAACCCCAAGCGCTCATGGCAAGCGGGCCGGAGCGCCCTCCGGCCCGCCTACGCAATCGTCCCTAGAAGGATTAGAGTTCCTTGGCGTGCTTGGCCAGGTATTTGGCCACCCCATCGGGGCTGGCCTTCATGCCGGCCTTGCCCTTGTTCCAACCGGCGGGGCAGACCTCGCCATGCTCTTCATGGAACTGGAGGGCATCGACCAGGCGCACCGCCTCGTCGACATTGCGGCCCAAAGGCAGGTCGTTGACCAGCATGTGGCGGACGACGCCGGCGCGATCGATCAGGAAGGTGCCGCGAAGCGCCACCGCGTCGTTGACCAGAACGCCATAGGAGCGGGCGATCGATTTGGTGAGGTCGGCCACCATCGGGAATTGCACATTGCCAAGCCCGCCGGCCTCGACGGCGGTATTCTTCCAGGCCAAATGGGTGAACTGGGAATCGACGCTCACCGCCACCACCTTGGTGTTGCGCTCGCCGAACGCCTTCATGCGATGGTCATGGGCGAGGATTTCCGAGGGGCAGACAAAGGTGAAATCGAGCGGATAGAAAAAGACGATGCCGTACGAGCCCGCCAGATAGGATTTGAGATTGAAATTGGGATTGATCTCGTTGTTGGGCATCACCGCGTTGGCGGTGAAGTCGGGGGCCGGACGACCGACCAGGACGAAGGGGGATTCGGACATCGTATGGGTCTCCTTCAAGAGGTTGGTGCCATGAATGCGTGTTGTTGATCAATCTAGGAACGAACGCCCTGTTTGACAAGGATATAATTATTCTATTTTCCTGATAGCCTCATTGATTTAACTCAAAAATTAAATTTTCAACGCTTCCATAGGGATATTGGAAAAATTGGAATCCGGACCGCCGATAATTTTATTGCCACCGCCTCGTAAGGCAATATAATTACGCGACTTGAGGGGAAAGGGGCAATTAAGACAATGCAGCGGGTCAAGCTCGACCGCATCGACCGCCGAATCCTAGCGGATCTTCAGGCCGATGGCCGGATGACCAATGTCGAATTGGCCAAGCGGGCCGGCATATCGGCGCCGCCTTGCCTGCGCCGTGTCCGCGCCCTTGAGGAATCCGGCTTCATCAAGGGCTATCACGCCGAGATCGACCCCGCCGCCCTGGGCTATATGGTGACCGTCTTCGCCCAAGTCGGCCTCTCGAGTCAGGCCGATCACGATTTGCGCGCCTTCGAGGCGCTGGTGGGAAGTTGGGCCGAGGTGCGCGAGTGCCACATGCTGGCCGGCGAAACCGATTTCCTCTTGAAGGTGGTGGCGCACGATTGGGACAGCTATCAGCGTTTTCTGACCACCAAGCTGACCCCGGCGCCCAATGTCAACCATGTGAAGAGCGCGCTCGCCATCCGCTCCTCGAAGCTGGAGCCCGGCGTGCCGATCGACGCCGAGGGTGACGAGGGGCATGCTCACCCGAAGGCGTCTTAGGACGCTCCTCGATCCCTGGGCGATCGCCCAGGGCCGCCGCAAAGCCCCTGGACCAGCCAAGACGGGCCTGTTGATCGTCCAGGCCGGCGGCATGGGCGACACCTTGCTGTTCCAACTTTTTCTCGATCGCTTTCGGCCGCTGGCCCGGCCGGGCGAGACCATCACCCTGCTTTTGCGCCAAGACGCCGCCAAGATGGCGTTTCTTTATCCCGACGACGTTGCCATCCTCGCCCTCGATTTCACCCGCCTCTTGACCGATCTGGCCTACCGCATGCGGACGGTGGCCGATCTTCGCGCCCGCAACTTGCGCGCCGTCCTTTCGGTCGATTGGCGACGTCACGCCTATCTCGACGACGCCTTGATCCAGGCCTGCGAGGCCGCGGAAATCCTGGGTTTCGCGCCCAAGCCCTGGCCGAAATACCAAAGCCTGCTCGATGCCAACGCGGGGCGCTTCACCCGCCTCGTCACCCTGCCCCGGCCAATGCCGATGATGAGCCGCTGGTCTCATTTGGCCCACGAACTGACCGGCGTGGCGGCGCCGCTGCCCAAGGTCAGCCTGCCCACGCGCTGGCTGTCGGCGCCCGAACCCCTGGCAAGGCCGCCGATTCTGATCCAGCCTTTCGCCTCCAGCCGCGATCGCCAGCCCCGGCCGGATTTCTGGCTAAGGCTGATGGCGGCCTTTCCCGATCGGGATTTCGTGCTCATCCCCGGGCCCGACGATCTTGCGCGCAATCCCGATTATCGGGTGCTGCTGGAGCGCGCCCGCCTCGACATCCGCCGCTTTCCCGATCTGATTGCGCTATTGCGCGCGGCCAAGCTGGTGGTGTGCGTCGACAGCGCGATCATGCATCTGGCCCAGGCGGCGGGCGCGCCGACCCTTGGCCTAGCCACCGCCGCCTATCTGGGCGAGGTCACGCCCTACGAGCCCGAAGCCGATCCCGGCAACGCCCATCCGCTTTGGGTTCCCATGCCCTGCCAGGGCTGCGTCGGCGATTGCCGCCGGCCCTTTGTGGGCGAGCAATATGAATGCGTCAGCCGGCTCGATCCCGAAACGGCGATCGCAAGGATGCGTAACTTGCTGGGTTAGTCCCGTTCCGGCGGACCGCGGCGATTGAGATCGTCGCACACATCCAAGAATGGCTTGGCATCGCCACGCGCCCGGGCAACGCCGTCGCGGCACGCGCCGTGTAGCGGCGGATGAGATCGAGGTTGCCTTCGCCTACCAGGGCACCGGACGCCCCTTGGGATAAAGGATGGCGTGGGCAAGGCCGATGAACAGGCCGACGCCCAGGAACACGTAAAAAATCATGTCCTTCTTGTCGGCGGGCAGCGGCAGGTACTCGCTGGCCAGCCAACCCAAACCGGCTCCGACCAAGCCGTCGACCGTTAGCGCGAAAGCGAGGCGGGAAAGGCTGGGCATGGCTATTCCGTCTCCAATCGCCTCACCCGTATTTGACGTCGACGATTTCGTAACTTTTGGCGCCCGAGGGCGTGTGGACTTCGACGGTGTCGCCCAGATGCTTGCCGATCAAGGCACGGGCCAAGGGCGAATGGACCGAGATCAGGCCCTTGGCGATGTCGGATTCGTGGGCACCGACGATGCGATAGGTGGGCTCGTCGTCGGAATCCTCGTCGGCCAAGGTGACGGCGGCGCCGAAGCGCACCACCTCGCCCGAGAATTGGGCGGGGTCGATCACCTGGGCGCGGCTGATGATATCTTCGAGTTCGGCCAGCCGGCCCTCGATGAAGCTTTGGCGCTCGCGCGCGGCGTGGTATTCGGCGTTCTCCGAAAGGTCGCCATGCTCGCGCGCCTCGGCGATGGCGCGGATCACCGCCGGCCGCTCAACCTGCTTGAGGTTGCGCAACTCGTCTTCGAGCATCGCCAGACCCGGCGGGGTCATCGGTATTTTTTCCATTGCTCCGCTCCCTTCGGAGACGACGAAAACTCCACCCCCGCCCGGGCACCGGAATCCCCAAGGCGATGGCGCGTCCGTCTTAGTTTGACGATTTAAAATACGACTGCAAGGGGGCGACATCAAGCGCCCCCTGCTTCAGGGCCTCGATCGCCGCCACCGCCGCCCGGGCCCCCGACAGGGTTGTGTAATGGGGAATGTTGCGCATCAGGGCGGTGCGCCGGATGTCGAAGCTGTCGGCCAGGGCCTGGGCGCCGTCGGTGGTGTTGACGACGAACTGCACCTGATCGGACAGCATGGCGTCGACGCAATGCGGCCGCCCTTCCAGCACCTTGTTGACGATGCCGACCTCGAGCCCGATCGCCACCAAGCCGCGCGCTGTGCCTCGGGTAGCGATCAGGCGGAAGCCCAGCCCGGCCAGGCGGCGCGCCACTTCGGTCGCCGCCGGCTTGTCGCTTTCCTTGACCGAGATGAAGGCGGTTCCGGACAGCGGCAACTGGGTGCCCGAGGCCAATTGCGATTTGGCGTAGGCGATGGGGAAGCTGGAATCGAGCCCCATCACCTCGCCGGTCGATTTCATCTCGGGACCCAGGATGATGTCGACGCCGGGGAAGCGGGCGAAGGGGAACACCGCCTCTTTGACCGAAACGTGCTTGGGATCGCGTTCGACCAGGGCGAAGGAGGCCAGGGTTTCGCCGGCCATCACCCGGCTGGCGATCTTGGCCACCGGCACGCCGGTCGCCTTGGCGACGAAGGGCACGGTGCGCGAGGCCCGCGGATTGACCTCGAGGATGTAGATCACCCCGTCCTTGACGGCGAACTGGACGTTCATCAGCCCGACGACATCGAGCCCACGCGCCAGGGCGCGGGTTTGCTCCTTGAGCTGGGCGACGATGGCGGGGGTGAGCGAGAAGGGCGGCAGCGAGCAGGCGGAATCGCCGGAATGGATGCCGGCCTCCTCGATATGCTCCATGATGCCGGCGACATAAACGTCGTTGCGGTCGGCGATGGCGTCGACGTCGATCTCGGTGGCGTCCTGGAGGTAGAAGTCGATCAGCACCGGATTGTCGCCCGAGACCTTGACCGCGTCGCGCATGTAAAGCGCCAGCTCGTCGTCGTCATGGACGATGCGCATGGCGCGGCCGCCCAGCACGTAGGACGGCCGGATGACCACCGGATAGCCGATGGCGTTGGCGATCCGGCGCGCCTCCTCGGGCGAGGTGGCGGTGCCGTTGGCCGGCTGCTTGAGCTTCAGTTTGGTCAGCAGCTCCTGGAAGCGCTTGCGGTCCTCGGCCAGATCGATGGCGTCGGGCGAGGTGCCGAGAATGGGAATGCCGGCCCGCTCCAGATCGGCCGACAGCTTAAGGGGCGTTTGGCCGCCCAACTGGACGATGACGCCCAGAAGCGTGCCTTGGCGCTGCTCGACGCGGGCCAGTTCGATCACGTCCTCGCCGGTCAGCGGTTCGAAATAGAGCCGGTCCGAGGTGTCGTAATCGGTCGACACCGTTTCCGGATTGCAATTGACCATGATGGTCTCGATGCCGGCCTCCTTGAGCGCGTAGGCGGCATGGACGCAGCAATAGTCGAATTCGATGCCCTGGCCGATGCGGTTGGGACCGCCGCCCAGGATGATCGCCTTCTTGCGGGTGCTGGGTTCGGCCTCGCATTCGGGGGGCTGGATGCCGTCGCCCTCGTAGGTCGAATACATGTAGGGGGTGCGCGAGGCGAATTCGGCGGCGCAGGTGTCGATGCGCTTGTAGACGGGGTGGACGTTCAGGACCTCGCGGCGGAAGCCCACCGCCTCGACGGTCTTGCCCGAGAGCTTGGAGAGCCGGACGTCGGAAAAGCCCATCTGCTTCAAGCGCAGCAGGCCGGGCGCGTCGGGCGGCAGGCCCTTTAGGCGCACCTCGTCCTCGGTCTTCACGATCATTTGGATCTGGCGCAGGAACCAGGGATCGTAGCTCGAAGCCGCCTGCACTTCCTCGAGCGACAGCCCGTGGCGGAAGGCCTGGGCGATCACCAAGATGCGGTCGGGCCGGGGCTGGGCCAGCGCCGCCTTGGCTGCGTCCTTGCCGGTGCCGCCCGGAATCTCCAGCTCGTCCAGGCCGGACAGCCCGATTTCCATCGAGCGCAGGCCCTTTTGCAGCGACTCGGCGAAGGTGCGGCCCACGCTCATCGCCTCGCCCACCGATTTCATCGAGGTGGTGAGAATCGGCTCGGCGCCCGGGAACTTCTCGAAGGTGAAGCGCGGGATCTTGGTGACGACGTAATCGATCGTCGGCTCGAACGAGGCCGGGGTGACGCCGGTGATGTCGTTGGCCAGTTCGTCCAGCGTGTAGCCCACCGCCAGCTTCGCCGCCACCTTGGCGATCGGAAAGCCGGTGGCCTTGGAGGCCAGGGCCGACGAGCGCGAAACGCGCGGATTCATCTCGATCACCACCATGCGCCCGTTCGTCGGGTTGACGGCGAACTGGACGTTGGAGCCGCCGGTGTCGACGCCGATCTCGCGCAGGCAGGCGATCGAGGCGTCGCGCATGATCTGGTATTCTTTGTCGGTGAGCGTCAGCGCCGGCGCCACGGTGATCGAATCGCCGGTGTGCACGCCCATCGGATCGACGTTTTCGATCGAGCAGACGATGATGCAGTTGTCGGCGCGGTCGCGCACCACCTCCATCTCGAACTCTTTCCAGCCCAAGACCGATTCCTCGATCAGCACCTCGTGCACCGGCGAGGCGGCCAGGCCGCCCACGACGATGCTTTCGAACTCGGCCTGATTGTAGGCGATGCCGCCGCCGGTGCCGGCCAGGGTGAAAGAAGGCCGAATGATCGCCGGCAGGCCCACCGCCGCCAGCGCCTCGCGCGCCTCGGCCAGGCTTTTCACCAGCCGGCTGGCCGGGCTTTCCAGCCCGATGCGGGTCATCGCCTCGCGGAACAGCAGCCGATCCTCGGCCTTGGCGATGACGTCGCGGTTGGCGCCGATCATCTCGACGCCGTATGTCTTCAAGACGCCCTGATCGGCCAGCGCCATCGCCGTGTTCAAGGCCGTCTGGCCGCCCATGGTGGGCAGAAGGGCGTCGGGCCGTTCCTTTTCGATGATGCGCGCCACGATCTCGGGGGTAATGGGCTCGATGTAGGTGGCGTCGGCCAATTCCGGATCGGTCATGATGGTGGCCGGGTTGGAATTGACCAGCACCACCCGATAGCCTTCCTGCTTCAGGGCCTTGCAGGCCTGGGCGCCGGAATAATCGAACTCGCAAGCCTGGCCGATGATGATCGGGCCGGCGCCGATGATCAGGATCGAATGGAGGTCGGTCCGTTTGGGCATGGGGCCTGGGTTGGATTGGGCGGCCCCTTGTACCCAGCCCCGGCCCGGCTGGCAAGGGGGAGCGCTTAACCTTTATGGAAATGGGATCGGTTCGGAGCCATTGACGAAATTGGGCTTTTCACCGCATCCTGGAAATCGGTTATCGCATCCAAGGTCGAAAGCCGGTTTCAATGGGGTCCATCTCGCTGGATTCAAAAAGAATTTCCGAATTTTGCCGCCGTCACGGGGTCCGGCGCCTGTCCCTGTTCGGTTCGGCGACGCGCGACGATTTCGGGCCGGAAAGTGACCTTGACGTCCTGGTCGAGTTCGAGCCGGATCGGGTTCCCGGATTGGCCTTTTTCGCCATGGAAGAGGAACTGGGCCGAATCGTCGGCCGCAGGGTCGATCTCAACACGCCCGGTTTCTTGAGCCCCGGGATTCGCGCCCGCATTCTCGCCGAGGCCGTCCTCCACTATGAGCAGGCGTAACCCTCGGGTTGCGCTCGAGCAAATGCGCGACCATGTGCGCGAAATCCTGGCCTTTGCCGAGGGCCGGCAGCGACGCGATCTCGACATCGATCGTCAATTCGAATTGGCCATGGTTCGGCTTCTTGAGATCATCGGCGAGGCCGCAACCCGGGTTCCCGGCGACCAGCGATCGGCTTATCCCGACATTCCTTGGTCGCAGTTGATCGGCCTTCGCAATCATCTGATCCACGGTTACGACAGCGTCGATCGCGATATCCTTTGGCGGATCGTCGTCGATGATCTTCCGAAACCGATGACGGCGCTCGACGTCCTTCTTTCCGGCTAATCCCTCTCCCCATTGCGCCACGCTTTCGCCCCGGCTAAAGTCCGCTGAATATCCATTCAGTCAACCCACGAGGTCCCCATGAGCGCCCCTTCCCGTCCCCTTGCCGGCAAGCACGCGATCGTCACCGGCGCCAGCCGCGGCATCGGCCAGCGGGTGGCCGAGCTGATCGCCCAAGCCGGCGGCGACGTCACCCTGGTCGGGCGCGACACGGAAAGGCTGGAAGCCAACGCCGCCCAATTGATGCAGGCGCATGGGGTGAAGACCCTGGTGGCGGCGACCGACGTGGCCGATCCGCAAGCCATCGAGGCCACCTACGCCAAGGCAAGCCAGGCTTTGGGCGCGCCGGCCATCCTGGTCAACAACGCCGGCCAGGCGATCAGCGCGCCGGTGCACAAGACCGATCTCGAACTGTGGAACCGGATGATCGGCGTCAATCTGTCGGGCGTCTACATGTTCACCAAGGTGGCGCTGCCCGCCATGACCAAGGCCGGTTGGGGCCGGGTGGTCAATGTCGCCTCGACGGCGGGGCTGCGCGGCTACGCCTATGTCAGCGCCTATTGCGCCGCCAAACATGGCGTGATCGGGCTTACCCGCGCCGTGGCGCAGGAGGTGGCGATCAAGGGCGTCACCATCAACGCCGTCTGCCCCGGCTATGTCGACAGCGACATGACCGACCACACGCTTAACAACATCATGAAGACCACCGGGCGGTCGCGCGAGGAGGCGCTGTCCAGCATCGTCGTCCACAATCCGCAGAAGCGCCTGGTCTCCACCGACGAGGTGGCGCAAGCGGTGCTGTGGCTTTGCCTGCCCAGCCAGGGCGCCATCAACGGCCAGGCCTTGGGCATCAATGGCGGCGAGGTCTAACCGATCTCGGTATATTTCTCGCCCTTGACGCCGCAGACCGGGCAACTGTCAGGGGCTTCGCCGATCACCGTATGGCCGCAGACCGGGCAGATGCGAAGCGCATCGGCGGGAAGATCGCGCCCGGCCCGCACCGCGTCCAGGGCCGCCTTGAACAGGACGTGGTGGACCTTCTCGACTTCGAGGGCCTGGCTCATCGAGCGCTCGGCCTTCTTGTGGCCCTCGGCCTTGGCCCGTGCCACCATCGGCGGGTACATGGTGGTGAATTCGTATTCCTCGCCGGCCAGCGCGTCGGCCAGATTGACCTCGGTGCTTTTGACGCCGTCCATCGCCCGCAGATGGGCGTGGGCGTGCAACGTCTCGGCCGCCGCCACGGCACGGAACAGCCGGGCCACCTGGAGCTTGCCGTCGCGCTCCGCCTGCTCGGCGTAAGCCAGATATTTGCGGTTGGCCTGGGATTCGCCGGCGAAGGCGTCCTTGAGATCGTCCTGCGTGGTCATCCTCTCCCCCTTGAGATACCCGTTGCCGAAAGGCAGGTTCGGCCGGGTGGGGGATGGATGTCAAGATTTTGGCATCGCTATAATATTCATCATTCGAAAATATCCTGGAGAAGGGTTTTTCGCATTGTGTCTCCATTTTTTCCTTGCCATTTCCCCATTTTCTACCTCCGCTTACCACCCAAACGAGAGCGGCAATTGACTTTTGGTTGCGGGCGATTATCCTTGTGGGGAGATTCGTATGCTGTCATCAAGAATCATTTTGAATTTCCGATGGATTTTTTCTCTAAATTCAACGCCACGGGGGAAAAATGGGCGAAGACGTTCAAGTTGCTTCCAACGCAGGAGAAGTTGACGATTTTGATGAGGCTGCAGAGGTAATACAAACAGAATACTCAATCACGTCCTATGGCGCTGACTATCCTGTCGATGGCCTTGTAAAGCGCCTTGGGCAGGGCGACATCATTATACCGCTTTTCAATTTGGAGCCGGAACCTGGGCAGTCTACTGTTGGCTTCCAAAGAGAATTTGTTTGGAAAAAATCACAGTGTGATAGGTTTATCGAGTCGTTGCTGCTCGGCTTGCCTGTTCCTGGTATTTTCCTGGTAAAAGAGTCAAATGGCAAACACCTTGTATTGGATGGGCAACAAAGATTAAGAACACTCCAACAATTTTATGAGGGCTTGTTCCAGGGGATTGAGTTTACGCTTGATAATGTTCAAAACAAGTGGAAAGGAAAGACATATAAAACGCTTCACCCTGATGACAGACGCCGCCTCGATGACAGCATTATACATGCAATTGTTGTCCGACAAGATGAGCCATCTGAAGATCAGAGTAGTATATACTTAATTTTTGAGCGCCTCAATTCGGGTGGCACATTATTACAGCCACAAGAAATTCGAGTCGCCCTATATCATGGACAATTTGCAGGCCTGCTTAGCGAGTTAAATTCTAACGAAAAATGGCGCAATCTTTATGGCAGAAAAAGCTCAAGGCTTAAAGACCTAGAATTAATATTAAGGTTCTTCGCTTTTTATTTCGAGTCAAATATATATAGGAGACCAATGAAGGAGTTTTTGAATAATTTTATGGCAAGTAACAAGAATTGTACAAAATACTCTAACGAAATACTTAGTAATTTATTCAATAAGACGATTGATTTAATTCACGATAACATCGGACCAAGGGCATTTCGGCTTCGGAATGCCGTTAATGCCGCGTTACTTGATTCCATTATGGTTGGAATCGCTGTAAGGTTAAATAATGGACCTGATATTGTGTTAAATGATCTTGGCCAATCTTACCAAAATTTGCTAAAGGACCTTGATTATATCAAAGTTGTTGAAAAATCCACTGCTGATGAAGAAAATGTTAAGATGCGCCTTCAGTTAGCGATCAAATATTTTAGCTGACTCCAATGAATGGAAGAGCAAAAGTTCACAGCTTACAGAAACGTCTTGATGCAGCCTTTGCACGGGCTATAGCATCTTCCAGTGATCTTGAGGTTCAGTCGGATTATGCCAAATACCTTTGTGTACTTGTCTCAGGATTTCTCGAAAATGCTATTACAGAGCTAATCGTATATTATGCCCAGAATAGAAGCGCGCCAGAAGTTTCAAACTTTGTTGAGAAGCAGTTGGACCATTGGACAAACCCGAATACTGAAAAAATTGCCCAGCTTTTTGGACAGTTTAGCTCCGATTGGTTTAAAGTCATAACAAGTCAATTGGTTGACGAAAAAAAGGATTGCATTAATAGCCTCGTATCTCTTCGGCACAAAATTGCGCATGGAGAGTCAGTTGGAACCTCACTTTCACAAATAAAAAAATATTACAAAACCGTCCAAGATGTGGTGGAATTTCTATCAGATATTGTTGATCCTCGGAGTCCAACCAGTCAAATTCGATTTTAGGTTGCATTTGATGCCGGGTCGGTGGCGGAAATATGTGCTCTCTGTAGCCGCGCGACTCGGTGACGCAGCCAAATTAAACATCCGGCGCGCCGCGCCCTCACCGGTCAGCGCCAACAATCCCCGCCCCCCCTACCCCTCGCCCGACAGCACCCGCCCGGCGATGATCAGCTTTTGGACCTCGCTGGCGCCCTCATAGATGCGCAGCGCCCGGATCTCCCGATAAAGCCGTTCCACCGGCACGCCCTTGACGACGCCCAGCCCGCCCCAGATCTGCACGGCGCGGTCGATCACCCGCTGCGCCGCTTCGGTGGCGAACAGCTTGGCCATCGAGGATTCGCGGGTCACCCGCTGTTTCAGCACGTCCTTGGTCCAGGCCGAGCGGTAGACCAACAGCGCCGAGGCGTCGATCTCGACCGCGCTGTCGGCCAGCCGGTCCTGGGTGATCTGGAATTCGCCCAGCGTGTGGCCGAACAGCTTGCGCCGGTTGGCGCGCTCGACCGCCTCGTCCAAGGCCCGCCTTGCAAAGCCCAGCGCGGCGGCGCCCACCGTGGTGCGGAAGATATCGAGCGTCGCCATGGCGATCTTGAAGCCCTGGCCGGTCTGGCCGACCAGACGGTCGGCCGGAATGCGGCAGTTCTTGAACAAAAGCGAGCCCAGGGGATGGGGCGCGATGACGTCGATGAATTCCGAGACCGAGAAGCCGGGATCGGTGGGCTCGACGATGAAGGCCGACAGGCCCTTGGCGCCCGGCGCCTCGCCGGTGCGGGCGAAGACGACATAGAGCCCGGCGACGCCGGCGTTGGAAATCCAGGTCTTGCCGCCGTTCAGCACCCAATGATCGCCGTCCTGCACCGCCGTGGTGGCGAGCGAGGCGACATCGGAGCCGGCTTCCTTTTCGGAAAGCGCGAAGGCCGACAGGCATTCGCCCTTGATCACCTTGGGCAGCCAGTGGGCCTGCTGGGCGGGCGAGCCGAACAGGCTCACCGGTCCGGTGCCCAGGCCCTGCATGGCGAAGACGAAATCGGCCAGCCCGGCATGGCGGGCCAGGATTTCGCGCCCGATGGCGATCGAGCGCGCATCCATGACCTCGCCCTTGGGCCCGGCAACGCAATGAGCCAGGAAGCCGGCCTTGCCCAAGGCCTGGGCAAGATTGCGGCACGATTTCGCCAGCTCCTCTTGTTCCTCCTTCTCGCTGACCACCACTTTGGGAAGCTCGTTCTGGGCCCAGCTTTCCAGCCGGGCGGCCAGATCGCGGTGGCGTTCCTCGAAGAACGGCCAGCCGAGATAGGAGGTCTCTGCCATCAGTTCCCCTCGAAGACCGGAGTCTTCTTGCCGACGAAGGCGTGATAGGCGCGATGGAAGTCCTTGGTCTGCATGCAGATGGCCTGCGCCTGGGCCTCGGCCTCGATGCACTCGCCCAGACCCGAATTCCATTCCTGCCACAGCATGGTCTTGGTCATCATGTGGCCGAAGGTGGGGCCGTCGGCCAGGGTCTTGGCCATGGCGATCGCCTCGGCCAGCACCTTGTCGGGCTCGACCAAGCGGTTGTAGAAGCCGAAGCGCTCGGCCTCGTCACCCGGCATGATGCGGCCGGTGTAGAGCAGGTCGGCGGCGCGCGACAGACCGATCAGGCGAGGCAGAAGCGTGCAGGCGCCCATGTCGGCGCCGGCCAGGCCGACGCGGACGAAGAGGAAGGCGACCCGGCTCTTCGGCGTGCCGAAGCGCATGTCGGAACCGCAGGCGATCATCGCCCCGGCGCCGGTGCAGATGCCGTCGATGGCGGCGACGATCGGCTGCGGGCAGGCGCGCATCGCCTTGACCAGATCGCCGGTCATGCGGGTGAATTCCAAGAGGCCCGGCATGTCCATCTTGATCAGGGGGCCGATGATCTCGTGCACGTCGCCGCCCGAGCAGAAATTGCCGCCGTCGCCGGTGAAGACCACCGACTTGATGTCGCTGGCGTAGCACAGCTCGCGGAAGTAATCGCGCAGCTCGCCGTAGGAATCGAGCGTCAGCGGATTCTTCTTCTCGGGGCGGTTCAAGGTGATGATCGCCACCTTGCCGTCGACCGCGTATTTGAAGTGGGTGGCCTTGTAGTCGGCGGCCTTGAAGGTCTTCATGATGGTGTCCTCTCGTTGCGAAGGGTTAGCCGGCCATCGTCAGGCCGCCCGAGACGCTCAGGATCTGGCCGGTCACGTAGTCGGATTGGGGCGAGGCGAAATAGACCACGGCCTGGGCCACTTCGCGGGGCTGGGCCAGACGGCGCATCGGAATCGCCTTGATGAAGGGCTCCTTGAGCTTGTCGGGAACCTCGGCCCAAAGGGGCGTGTCGGTCGGGCCGGGGCAGACGCAATTGACATGCACGTTGTGGCGCGCCCCTTCGCGGGCCAGCGATTTGGTGAAGGCGATCAGGCCGCCCTTGGCGCCGGAATAGACCGTCTCGCCCAGCGAGCCGACGCGGCCGGCGTCGCTCGAGATGTTGACGATCTTGCCCTGCTTCCTTTCGATCATCTGGCCGAAAACGGCGCGCACCATCTTCATCGGGCCGATGAAGTTGAGCCCGATCACCTTGTCCCAGAAGGCCATGTCGTTTTCAAGGAACGGCATGCTCTTCGACCAGCCGGCGCCGTTGACCAGGATGTCGAGCGGCCCCTTGGCCAGCACCGCCTTGGCGAAGGCGTCGATCGAGGCGTCCTTGGTGACGTCGAGTTCCTGGAAGGTCGCCTTCTGGCCCTTGGCGCGGATGGCGGCGGCCACCGCTTCGCCCTTTTCCTTGTTGAGGTCGCCGATGAAGACCTCGGCGCCGGCCTCGGCCAGAAGTTCGGCGCAGGCCTGGGCGATGCCCGAGGCGCCGCCGGTGACGATCGCGTGCTTGCCGTTGAGACTCATGTTCCTACTCCTTGGTTAGATCATTTCTTCGCGGATTTTTCGAGAAAGGCGGAAACCCGGGCGCGGGATTCCGGATGATCCTGAAGGCGGCGGGTCGCCGCCAGCTCCTCCTCGAATCCATGGTCGCCGGGCACCGCCGACATCGCCATGCAGCGCTTGGCCTGGGCAAGCGCCGCCGGCACGAAGCCGCCCAGCTTCTGGGCTAAGGCGGCCGAGGCGGCGGGAAGCTCGGCCTTGGGGGCGGAATAATGGACCATGCCCAACGCCTGGGCCTCCTTGCCGGTCGGCGTCTCGCCGGCCAGGATGACCTTGGCGGCGGTGTTGGCGCCCAACAAGCGGGGCAGGCGCTGAGTGCCGCCGGCGCCGGGCAGCAGGCCCAGATTCATCTCGGGCAAACCGACCCGCACCTCATCGGCGGCGTAGCGGAAGTCGCAAGACAGCGCCAATTCGAAGCCGCCGCCCAGGGCAGCGCCGCCGATCTCGGCCACCGAGATTTGCGGCAGGGCCTCGATGCGGAAGAACAGGGTCTGCAGCCGGCGCACCTGGGCGATCATCTGATCGCCGCCGCCCGGCGTGTTCATGGTCTCGCTCATATAGGCCAGATCGAAGCCGGCGCAGAAGGTCTTCTGGTCGCTTCGGATGTGCAGAACGGCGATGTCCTTGCCCACCAGCCCATCCAAGACGCCGTTGAAGGCGTCGATCCAGGCGGCGTTGATGGCGTTCACCGGCGGGCGCTGCATGGTCAGTTCCAGCACGCGGCCTTTCACTTCGGTCTTCATCATGTCCGTTCTTCCCCTGGCTTGACCCCTGGCTCGGCGAGAGGTGAATGATTGTTCATTCGCATTCGCCTTGTCAAGCCGACTTTTCCCAAGAACCACCGTCGCCGGACCGTGACTGGACGGACAGTCATTGACTGCCCGGCTTGTCAAGCGGTTGCCCGGTTTCCACCTTCGGCCCACAATCGGCCGATGATCGAGCTTGAATACGACTTCCCGCTCTGGCGGCCGCCCAGCGAAGGCGAAAACCTGATCCTGCAGGCCAGTTTGGGCTGCTCGTTCAACGGCTGCACCTTCTGCTCGATGTATAAGACCAAGCGATTCGCGGCCAAGCCGCTGGAACGCCTGTTCGCCGAAATCGACCAAGCGGCCCGGGATTGGCCCGACGCCCATCGCGTCTTCCTGGCCGATGGCGACGCGTTGGTGCTGCCCACCGATCATCTGCTTCGGATTCTCGAGCGGCTGGCCTTGCGCCTGCCCAACCTCGCCCGGGTTGCCGTCTATGCGACGCCGGTCAATCTGTGGCGCAAGAGCGAGGCCGAGCTGGCCGCCCTCAAGGCTCACAAACTTTCCCTGATCTATCTCGGCATCGAATCGGGCTCGGGCGACATCTTGCGCCGCATCCGCAAGGGCACCACGCCCCAATCGATGGCGGGCGCCATCGCGCGGGGCCGCGCCGCGGGCCTCAAGATATCGGCCACCGTCATCCTCGGCCTGGGCGGACGGAGGCGCTGGCAGGACCATATCGACGAAACGGCAGGCCTCATCAACCAGGCGCCGCCCCATTATCTCTCGACCCTTCAGCTTCGCCTGGCGCCCGAGGTGCAGGCGCGCTTCCAGGAGAAATTCGGCGAGCCCTTCGAGCCTCAAGACGATGCCGGCATGCTGGCCGAACAGGCCCGCCTGATCGCGGCGCTCGATCCGCCCCGCCCGATCATCTTTCGCTCCAACCACGCCTCGAACGCCCTGCCCCTGGCCGGCACCCTGCCCAAGGACCGCCCCCATCTGCTGGCCCAATTGGGGGCGGCCGGTCGGGGCGAAATCCGCCTGCGGCCCCGCATCGTGCGGGGCTTGTGAACGCCATGACGAAACCAAGGAGACGACGATCATGAAAAACGAACGCTACCTTCTGGGCGAGGCCCGCCGGCGCGAGGTGCTGGGCGACGCCTATGTCGACAAGGCGCTGGCCGAGGCCAACGATTTCTCGCGCCCCTTCCAGGAGATGGTCACCGAATATTGCTGGGGGGGCGTGTGGGGCGATCCGGCCTTGGACAAGAAAACCCGCTCGCTCATCAATCTGGGCATGATCGCCGCCTTAAACCGCATGCATGAATGGGAGCTGCATTTCCGGGGCGCCATCAAAAACGGCGCCACCGCCGACGAACTGCGCACCGTGCTTCACCAGATCGCCGTCTATTGCGGCGCGCCGGCCGGGGTGGAATGCTTCCGCATCGCCAAGCGGGTGCTGGCCGAGAAGGCGGGGGGCGCCTAGCAGGCTGCGGAAAAACCCGGCCTTTGAGCGACGCTCTCGCCTGGGGCGCTTGCCATGAGGCGGTCTGGCGGGGTCATCGGCCGGTTTTTCGGCCCCATTTCCCCTGTTCCGCCCGGTTTTTCGGCGGAGTGCGGGCG
>JACRPC010000051.1 GCA_016214125.1 Rhodospirillales bacterium
GATCATCACCTTCTTGATGTGATGCAGGTCCTTGGCGACCTGGACGTGATCCCAGAACGCCTTGCCCCAATCCGGCTTCTTGTCGGTGAGCGCGCCCAGGCTGGCGCCGGCCAGAATGACATGGTCGTACTGGTTGGTGAGCTTGCGCCCATCCATGTAATGGACGATGTCATCGACCAGCCGGTAATCCATACAAGACAGCAAAAGCACCTCGACCGAGCCGGCGGCGCGCGCGCCAAGCGGCAACATCGGGGTCAGAAGCGCCGCGCCGCCAGCCAGGGCGGCCAGCTTCAGGAATTGGCGCCGGTCGGTTCGGCGGGGGTCGAGACAGTGGCAAGCGCTCGTTTCTTGCATCGGGTCCTCCCTTTCCCTTTGGCGCGCTATGGTCGGACGGCACCGGCCGACCTGCGCGCTCGTTCGTGATGTAGGTAACTATACGAGGCAAATGTTGCAGGGTGATTTCAGTGAAATACCTTTTTTATTTCTTTCTGAAACAAACCGACATGTCAGTGTAATACTATGAGATGTGTTTATCATGATTGGCTTTGTAGGCTCAATTATAATCTAAATGCCCAACTATTTTATTAAATATACCTGTATATTAGAATACCTATTGCTTATTTATTTAATGTGTTAAGCCATTTGTCATAAAAAAATGCTATTATACTTAATTTTTTGAATAGTGACAGGTTTTCATTAGGCGAAGATTTTGCCATCCCTCCCGCAGCCGGTGATCCCGAATCGGGGTCTCGGCGAAAAAGGGGCGGGGCGGCCGCCGAAATGGCGACCGCCCCGTTGCGCGCGCAATCGCCTAGGCCGCCCTGAGGTGGCTGATGAAGCGGTTGACGTCTTCTTTCCGATGTTCGGACTGCTGCGATAGACCCGTGACGGCACCCTGCCCTTCGACCACGCTGGCGATGGCGGGCGGGATGCTTGCTCTGGACGGGTTCAAGCCCGCCTGTTAGCCTGAAAACGGTTTTCGGCAAGGGATTTCGATATGGGCGATGTGATCACCTGCGATAAATTCCTGTCGCTGCGGGCGGCCGGAGAGCGGCTGCGCGGGGCGCAAAGCCTGCGCGAGATCGCCGACAGCGCCAAAGTGCTGCACGAGACGGTGCGGCAAAGCTGCGACACCGCCTTGGGCGTGATCGAAGGGGCGATTGCCGCCGCCACCGCCCGGACCCTGTTTCTCAAGCACACCAACGCCCGCACCGCCCGAGCGATGGAGTCGGGCGATCTCGAGCGGTTGGTCGCCGAGCGCGACGCGATCCTGGAGGCGCTCAACCGCGATTGCCGAGGCTGCAACGGCTATTCGCCCTTCGAGCCCGAATCCGGTTGCGAGGACCGCAAGCCCGATTAACCGGCGGCGGCTTCGGCCGGGCCCTATTTCGCCTTCGGCTTGATCTTCGCCCGGTTGGTGACCGAGACGACCTTGGCGATCGACTTGGCCACCTGGGTCGCCTTGTCGTTTTCCTCCTTGGAAAGCGCCCGGCCGAACAGGAACACCCGGCCCTTCACGGAGCGCCAGCGGTAATTGGTGACGTTGATACCCTTCGCTTCCAGGAAGAGGGCGTTGATCTTCTTCTCGATCACCGTGTCGTCGACGAATTCCCCGGCCGCGCTCTTGTCGCTTTTGACATCGGCATCGAGCAGAAGCTCGTTGTAGAGCTTCTTCGCCCCCTCCATGCCCTGGGCGATCTTGCCCGCCTGGTCCTTCACCGCCTTGGTCGAGACGGTGCCGGTGAGCAAGATGTCCTGCTCATAGACATCGACGCCGATCAGCGCCCCTTCCTTGCCGATCTTGTCGGTCAGCGCCGTCACCAGCGCCGCCTTCATCTTGGTGTCGGCGGCGATGTCGGCCGCCACCCGATCCTCGGCCGCGGTCTCGACGGCGGTGATGACGGCGGAAAAGGGATTGAGTTGGGCCAAAGCGGGGCTTGCGGTCGCCCAAACGACCGCGAACAGGAAAGCCAGGCGGGGCATCGGGACCTCCCACAATTTTTAAGCTGTTCCAGATTCTTGGGAACATCGCTTGGCGTCAATCCCATCCGCAATAATCCACATTGAGAACATGGTTATTTTTTGATAGCTTGCGGCCGCGATGCTTAACCCGCGTCAAGCCGGAATCGTTCATGCGAGGGGGGGAACACCAATGAGCCGTGACATCAAACGCCAAGTCGAACGCCTGATGGCCAAGCGCGAGCTGCTGGCCCGTAAAGAAGGCGACGATCACGATTCGCGCCTGATCGATTTCTTCGTGCGCATCGTGCCGCGCCTGACCGATGCCGAGCGCTGCAGCATCTTCGTTCACGACCCGGCCAAGGCCAAGACCTGGCTCAAATCGGGCACCGGCGTGCGGGAGCGCGACATCGAAGTCTCGATCGAGAACTCGATTGTCGGCAAGGTCATCGCCTCGGGCAAGGCCTATCGCGAGGCCGGGCTGGACGCCAAGGACGGCACGCATCGCCAGGTCGATTCCGCCACCGGTTTCGTCACCCGCTCGGCGCTCTGCGTGCCGATCGCCCAGCCGGGACGCCAGGAGGTGATCGGCGCCATCCAGATCTTGAACAAGAAAGGCGGCACCTTCGACGACGCCGATCAAATGCTGGTCGAAGAAGTGAGCGACCATTTGCGCGACAGCCTGGACCGTTTCTATCTGGAACAGGAAGCGGTGGGGCTGGTGGAAACCCTTTCCAGCTACGCCGGACGGCTGATGATGCTGCTGTTCGGTGCCGGCGCGGTGGCGGTGGCCGGCATCGTCATCTTGTTCCTCATCATCGCCGTCGGACCGCGATTGGCTTAAAGCCGTTCCCGGATCGATCCCTGTTGGAAAGCCCGCCCGAATGGGCCACAGTGGAGGGGGTCGAACGACATCGAGGTGGATCATGCGGCGTCGTCTTCTCGGCGGAGCGTTTCTGGCGGGTCTTGGCCTGATCGGGCTGGCCCAGCCTCTTTCCGCCCAGTCGCTTAGGCCCTATATCGACGTCCACGCCCATCTCTTCGCCGTCCAGGCGCGCGGCATCGACGATTATTCCGGCGCCGCCCAGGCGGCGATGCGGGCGATGGGCGAATTGGGCGCCCTCAAGATGATCGTTCTGCCGCCGCCCTTCCCGCCCGATCACCCGAACAGCTACGATTTCGAGGCCCTGCTGCCGATCGCCACCCGCCATCCCGACAAGCTGGCGATCATGGGCGGCGGCGGCCTCCTCAATCCGATGCTGCTCGACGCGGTGCGCGCCGGCCAGGTCAGCCCGACCCTGCGCCAGCGCTTCACCCTGGCCGCCGAAAGTCTGGCCGCCCGTCCGATCGTCGGTTACGGCGAGATCGCCGTCGAGCATTTCTCGCTGGGCAATCTTCACCCCCATCTCAGCGTGCCGGCCGATCATCCCTTGCTGCTGCTGCTCTGCGACATCGCCGCCAAGCACAATCTGCCCATCGACCTGCACATGGAGGCGATCGAGCGGCCGGCCGATCTCGATTCCCGCTACCGTTCGCCGCCCAATCCGGCCCGCCTGATGCCCAACATCGAGGCCCTGGAACGGCTGCTGGCCCACAACCGCGCCACCCGGATCCTCTGGGCCCATGCCGGTTGGGACAACACCGGCCAGCGCACGGCCGCCCTGACCCGCCGCCTGTTGGCCGCGCATCCCAATCTCTATATCAGCCTCAAGATGGGGCCCGACAGCTTGGCGGTGAATCGGCCCTTTGAACGCGGCATCGGGCTCGATCCCGAATGGGCCACCTTGCTGATCGACCGTTCGGATCGCTTCCTGATCGGCACCGACCAGTTCTACGTCGCCCCCAATTCGAACCGCCGCTTTCCCCAGCATCCGGGAAGCGGGCGCACCTTGCTCGACGCCCTGCCCGAAGACATCGCGCGGCGGATCGGCATCGAAAATCCGCTGCGGGTCTTTCCCCGATTGCGTTCTTAGTTCCGGATCAGCCGGGATCGGCCAGGCGGCCGATCCAGCGCGCCTGGGCGGCGTAGCCGGGCGGGGTGGGCGCCGCGACGAACTCGGCCAAGCGCTTGTCCTTGGCCGGCGTGGTCTCGGCGATCGGATCGAGCGCGTCTTTCAGCATCGGTTCGTAATCGGCGCCGATCGGGCAGACGTCTTCGCAACGCCGGCAGCCGGTGATGGCGCCGATGCCGCGCAAAAGGCTTTGGAAGATGTCGAAGCCCTCCCGCGTGCGCAGCATCGCCTTTTGCCGGTCGGCATCGCCGGCCTCGACCATCCGCCCCAGATAATCGACCAGCTTGCGATAGCCATTGGGCGAGCGGTAGCGGTCGCAACCGGCGAAGTCGCGATCCCAATGCCCGACCGCGTCGGCGGGACAGGCTTTGAGGCAACGCCCGCAAGCCGGCCCGGCGCAAAGCGCCGTTTCCATCTTGCGGTCCGGCTCGACCTCGACCGAGGAGAGCAGCACGGCCAGCCGAACGCGTGGGCCGTATTCGGGGGTGATCAGTTGCCGATTGAGGCCCAGCGTTCCCAGCCCGGCCTCGACGGCGGCGTGGGTGGCCGACAAGAGCGGCGTCATCGGCCGATCGTCGGCGCCGGTGAAGCGCCAAGGATCGACATGGGTGGGCGGCACGATCAGCGAGGGATAGCCCTGATCCTCCAGCCACAGCGTCAGCTTGAGCGACGTCTCTTCCAAAAGCGTCAGGGCGATTTCGTCGTTGTAGAGCTTGGTCCGCTCGTCCCAAGCGGCAAGGCGGGTGGTGCCGCTGGCGAGGCGCCGTGCCAGCACGATCGCCCGTTTGCCGTCGCGCGTCGTGATGTCCTGGGGCCGGCGCGGATCGGCCCGATCGGGCGGATTGGCGTTCATCACCGCGCCGTCGGCGATGCCGACCAGATCGGCGCCCAGCTCGCGCGCCTTGTCCTTGATCTGTTGGGCGGTCAAGGGCCGCTTGTGGATGGCGACCGCGCCGGCCTTGCCGGTCCGTGTTGCCTCGGCCACCATCGGCCGATGGTCGGCTTGGGCTCGCGCCTCCTGGTCGCGTTTGAATTGCTTGAGATGATCGAGCGCGGCGGCGCCGGTGTAGCCGTCCGGGCCCACCCAGCGAATGTTCCAATCGTTCAAGCCGGGAATGGGTAGGCCTTCCGCACGGGCCTGGCGCATGCTTTTGCCGCGCTCGACCTTCTCGGCCGTCTTTTCCGGAATCACCTTCTGCGCCTCGGCCAGGAAGGCGTGGTAATCGTGGCCGATCGGGCAGGTGGCGTGACAGCGCGGGCAGGCGCCGAACACGCCCACCACCCGCATCATGCCCTGCCACATGCCGTAGGCCTCGCCGGTTCGGAAAAAGGACATCTTGTCCTCGGCCTTGGCCCGGACATAGTCGGCAAAGAAGCGGGTCAGGCGGGCGTAGCCGAACTCCTGCGCCTTGGTCGAGCATTGCGCCTTGTTCAGGCCGAAATGCCCGACGGCGTCGGTCGGACAGCCATAGAGGCAGAGCGAACACCCTTCGCCGATGCAGACCTGTTCGGTAAGCATCGGGTCGGGTTCGAGGTCAAGCTCGGTGAGCACGCCGGTGAGGTAAAGGCGCGGCCCCAGCTCGGGCGTCAGAATGTTGACGCCCAACCCGAAGGTTCCCAGCCCGGCCTCGATGCCGAGATGGCGGGTCGACAGATAACCGTAGGTGCCGTTCTTGAAGTTCCAGTTGGTTTCCTGGGCGGCGGTGGTGAAGCTGGGATGGCCTTGGCGCTCCAGCGCGTCGGCCAGCTTGTAGGCGATGCGGTCCATGCGGCGCGTCGTCATGCCGGTCAGATATTGGATGGCGGGCAGCGTGTCGCAGCGATAGGCCGCCGCCGGCACGCGCGAGACGATGACGATCACGCTTTTGCAGTAGGGCGAGATGCGCTCGGGCGTTTGCGGAAAGCGCGGATCGGGCGGGTGGGCGTTCAGCGCTTTGGCCGAGGCGATCCCCACCAGATCGGCGCCAAGCTCGCGGGCCATGGTCTTGACGGCGGCGGCATCGAGCGTCACAGGCGATTCTCCCGTCCGATGGCGGCGGCCTTGGGCGTTGTCATCGCCATCTTGACTTGGGCCACGGCCTCTCACTACGGTCACACAAACCGGCGAGGCGGTCAACGCCGGGGCAGAACGAGGCGGCCAAGTCCGTGCCGCCCGCCACCGGCAGGGGAGGTCCCATGAATCTGGTTCGCGCCTTTCAATCGATCGTGCGCCATCACGCACCCTTTCCGGCGATTCGAGACGATCACCGCAGCTTCACCTGGCGGGAATTCGCCGAACGCGTTCAGCGCGCCGC
This sequence comes from Rhodospirillales bacterium, assembly GCA_016214125.1. Taxonomy (GTDB): domain Bacteria; phylum Pseudomonadota; class Alphaproteobacteria; order Rhodospirillales; family WMHbin7; genus JACRPC01. Next base: position 6,266 of record JACRPC010000051.1, read on the forward strand.
CGGCATGCTCGCCAAGGCCGGTGTCGGACCCGGCGATCGCTTCGCCATCCTGTCGCGCAACGGCTTTCGCGTCGAAGAGCTGAAATGGGGCGGGCATTGGCTGGGCGCCGTGCCGGTGCCGGTCAATTTCCGGCTCGCCCCGACCGAAATCGCCCCCATTCTCGACGATGCCCAATGCGCTCACCTCTTTGTCGAGAATCCCTTCCTGGCCCTGTTCGAGCATCCGGCGCTGGCGGCGCGGCGCGCCGGCGTGATCGCTTTCGGCAACGCCTCGGGCGCCGACGCCTCAGCCTACGAAGCGGCGCTGGCCGAGGCCGATCCGGTTGCCGCCGCCGATCCCGACCCCGATTCCGACGCCCTCTTGCTCTACACGGGGGGCACGACGGGGCGCAGCAAGGGCGTCCGCCTTTCGCATACCAACATCCTGACCAACGCCGCCGCCTTCGGCCTGGGGGTGGGGGCGCGCCGCGATCAGGTCTATCTGCACGCCGCGCCGATGTTCCATTCCGCCGATCTCCTGGCCATGGGCTGGTTCCTGCAAGGCGCGACCCAATGCTATCTGCCCCTGTTTTCGCCGACGGCGTTTCTGGAAACGATACGCCGCCACCGGGTCGGTGCGGTGGTGACGGTGCCGACGATGCTGATCGGCACCATCACCGATCCCGCCTTCGCCGGCGCCGATCTTTCCAGCCTGCGGGTGCTCATCTACGGCGCGGCGCCGATGGCGGCGGAATGGATTCTGCGGGTGGCCGAGGCGTTTCCCTCGGTCGATCTGCTCAATTGCTACGGCCTGACCGAGACCGCGCCCGATCTCACCATCTTCAACGCCAGCGAATTCCGGGCCGTCATCGCCAAAGCGCGGGCGACCGGCGAGCGCGGCGGGCCGCTCACCTCGGTGGGCAAACCGAACATCTTGAACGAGCTAAAGGTGGTCGACGGTCAGGGCCGCGAACGCGGCGTCGGCGAGGTCGGCGAGCTGATCGCGCGCGGCCCCAACATCACCAAGGGCTATCTCGGCCTGCCCGAGGAAACCGCCAAGGCGCTGCGCGGCGGCTGGCTTTACACCGGCGACATCGCCCGCATCGACGAGGCGGGCTATGTCTACCTGCTCGACCGCGCCAAGGATTTGATCATCACCGGCGGCGAAAACGTCTATTCCTCGGAGGTGGAAGGCGTGCTGGCGCGCCACCCCGCCGTGCAGGAGGCGGTCATCATCGGCGTGCCCGATCCCCGCCTGGGCGAGACGATCATGGCGGTGATCGTCTTGCGCGCCGGCGCCACCGCCAGCGAAGACGAGTTGACGCGCCATTGCCGCCAGTCGCTGGGCGGCTACAAGATTCCGCGCCGCTACGCCTTTGTCGAGGCCTTGCCGAAGAGCGCCTTGGGCAAGGTGCTGAAGAACACCCTGCGCCAAACTTACGCCGGCGCCTGATCCCGGACTCGGGAAGCAGCGGAGCTTAGGGCAACCCGCTCAGCACGAAGGCGCCGTAGGCCGAGGGCGGGAACCCCGCTTGACGCAACGCATCGCGCGCCGCCAGCCAGGCTTGGCCGGGTCGGCCGTGGCGCGCCATCTTGTGGAAGTGCTCCATGAAGGCCTGGGTGGCGATGTCGTCGATCGGCCACAGGCTGTTGACCACCGTGCGCGCCCCTCCCAGGAAGAAGCTGCGCACCAATCCCAGGAAATCGTCGCCGGCCACGGCGGTGCCGGCGCCGGTTTCGCAGGCCGACAGCACCACCAGCCTGGCCGGCAAGGGCGCTTCGAAGATGCGGGCGGCGGTCAGCACCGCCGGTCCGGCCGGGCCGCTGAGAAAGACAGCCGAGCGCAGCGGATCGGCCGCCTCGAAACGGCCATGGGTCGCCAGATGGAGAAGGTCGACTCCGCCGCCCAGGGCGGCGCGCAAGGCTTCCTCGGTGGCGGCGGCCCCCAGCAGCGGTTCGCCGCCATAGAGGGCGGCCACCGCCCGCGCCTCGGCGCGCGCGCCCGGCAGCGCCGCTAGGGCGCCGCGGAAATCGGGATCGCCCACCACCACAGCGCGTGCCCCGGTGCCGATCTCTTGCGGAGGACGGATCAGCCAGCCGGCGGTGGGCAGCACCGCCACCGCGTGCGACAGCGTCAAGGCGCCCCAGGGGACGAAATGGACGTCACCGGTGGGAACCAGATAGGCGGTTCGCGTCACCCGCCATTGCCCCAGTTGAAGCGCGTCGGAGAGTGCCGCAGCCGAGGCCTTCTGGCGATCGGCCGCTCCGGCGGCAACGGCGTCCATGAAGTCGCCGATCCGCTTTTTCAAGCCCGATCCGTCGATGCCCAGCGTGAGGAGGCGCGATCCCTCGCGCCCGACCAGCAGCAGACGCAGCGGCCGATCGGGCAAACCGGGCACCGGATAGACCAGCGCGTCGCCGGGACCCAGGTTCGAACGCAGCGCGCCCAGCTCGGGCGCGGCGATCGCCAACACCTCGGCCAGATCCGGATTGCGGCGGCGAAGATCGTCGATGCGCTCCGTCCGCCTGCGAATCAGATCCCCCTCACCGGGACCGGCGCCCATCAGCGCCGCTCCGGCGGTTGCCCGGCCCAGACGCTGGGTTCGGATGGCGCGGTCCAAGTCGCGGACCGCCTGAACCGCCTCGCTGTCGGCGCCGGCCTTCACCGTTTGGGTGGCCATCAGATCGACGAAGGCCCGGGCCCGCCCGCGCTCGAGGTCATGGAACAGGGAATCGAAATCCCCCTGGTCCAGGTCGATCTCGGCCAAGAGCGCGGTCACCGTTTCCTTGCCGAAACCGAAGCGCAGCTTGGCGCGGTCGCTGGCCAGCGAACCCGAGACGAGATCGAGCGCATCTTGGGCCCGGCGCAAGGACGCCCGCGCCTCGGCCATCCGCCCCGCCCGGAAGGCCCGTTGGCCGCGAAGAAGTTCGAGCGGCCAGACCAAATCGCTCAGATTGGAATCGACCGCCAGGGTGATGGCATCGGTCGCCGCCGTTTCGAAGGCGTCGGCGAAGCCGGAATCATCAAGGGCCTTGGCCTTGAGGGCGGCACCCACCGCCCGCCCGAAGCCGTAACCGACCGAGGCGAACAAGCGGTCGGCGGCCGCCAAGTATTGATCGCCCGCCTTGGCGTCGCGGAGCACCCCGATCGCCGATGCCCCCAGATAGGCCAGATTCTCGGCCCGCCCGATATAGAATTCGGGCACCAGCGGCACATAGGCCGCATATTCCGATTGCGCCAGGGCGAAGAGGCTGGCGAAATGCCGTTCGGTCTCGATCGCCCAGGCCAGGCCCAGCGGATAGCGGCCGCTGCGCGTGTAGAGCGACGCCAAGCCCAGATTGGCGCGGAACTTGGCTTCGGTGTTCAAGACCAGATCGCTCATGTTCGGATAGCTGGAAAAGCTGGTGGGCAACCACCAGCCCTTCTGCCGCAACGCCACCCGCGCCAGATCGCCCTCGGCCGTGGCATCGTCGCCCAGCCTTGCCCGTGCCTCGCCCCGCATGGCCAGGCTCAAGAGGGTCTGGCCCCAATAATCCCTTTCCTTGGCCGCCGCCCCCTCCAGCACCTGCTCGGCATCGGCCGCCCGGCCGATGCGCGACAGGAGATCGGCGCGCAGCCCTTGCAAGCGAAAGCCCAGGATGCCTTTGGCGAAGAAGCTTCGCGAGGCCTCGTCGATCAGGGCCAGCGCCCGTTCGAATTCGCCCCGAAAGGCGGCCTGATAGCCCTCCTTGACCTCGCGGGTGAAGGGCAGGCCAAGATACTCGCCGGTGGCGTTGAGCCGGGCGCTGAGATCGGCCTGACTGGGCACCGCCGGCAAGGAGGTCGCGGCGCTGGCCGGCGCCCGCAGATCGAGCAGGGCTTGGCGCTCGGCCTCGCTCAAGGCTCCGCCGGGGCCGAGAAGATCGCTGGCTGCCCAAGCGCTTGGCGCCGCCAGGGCAAGGATCACGGACACGAAAAACGCCGCCCGCATGCGCGTGACCATGCTCCCTTTCTTGAAGGACGTCGTGAACCGACCCGTCCTACGGCCGGGAGAAGAAGAAATCGCCGGTAAGCGACGAGGCCTCCCAGGGCATCTGCTGATCGGAGGTTTTCTGCGCCACCGCGCCGCGCACCCGCTTGAACACATCTTCGACCTTCAAGCCCGGCTGGCGGATGGCTTGCAGCAATTCCTGGGTGTAGAGGCCGTTGGCGCCGTCGCCGTCGGCCGCCACCTTGCCCGGCGCCGTCGCGTAGGCGATCAAGGTGCCCTTGGGGGCGTCGATCTGCGCCAGCCCGCCCGAGACGCTGCGGAAGCGGCGCTCGAAGGGATTGTTGCGGCAGGCGTCGAGGATGACCATGTTCATCCGATTGCCCGCCTGCTGCATCTGCTCCAGCACCCGCTCGACATCAAGCGCCTCCAGCCCCGCCTCGGCCTCGCTTTGAATGGCGGCGTCGATCGGAATGAGGAAATTCTTGCCCCGCACCTGAATGCCGTGGCCGGCGTAGTAGAACAGCCCCACCGAGTTGCTGGAAAGCTTGCGGCCGAATTCGCCCACGGCGCGCAGCATGTCGCGCTGGGTGGTGTTTTCCCGCAAGATGACCTCGAAGCCGACGCCGTTCAGGGCCTGGGCCATGGCGCGGGCGTCGTTGACCGGATTGCGCAGGGGCGAGTCCTTGTAGGCGCCGTTGCCGATGACCAGCGCCACCCGCTTCTCGTTGGCCGGCAGCGGGAATTGCAGGGCGGACACCACCGGCAGCACCGTCGCTTGGGCTTGTTGGGGAAGCGGCGGCGGCAGGACCGCCGCTTCGACATGCCGGCGCACCCGAACCTGCATGAAGCCGGTGTTGTCGAACTCGATCAGGTCGTAGTCGCGCAGGAACAGCGGCCCGTCGGCATCGGCCTTAAGCACAATGCGCTTGCCCACCCCGAACGGCTTGCCGTTGATCCCGATGCGGCCGATCAGGGTCGAGCCGCCGACCCCGATGCCCCAAGGATCGCCGCCGCAAAGCGGGTTGACCCCGGCGCCCGAGGCGTCGGTGACACCGCAAAAGGCGCCGCTCGTCCAACTGCCCTCGGCGGTGATTTCGTAGGATTCGCCGCTGCGCAGCGTCACGCCGGCGTCGCGCCAATCGCCGTTGGCGAAGACCTGGAGGTTCTGGGTTTCGCCGACCTCGAGATTGACCTTGTCGGCCGGAGGATAGATTCGGCCCGACTCGCAGGCCGCCAACGCTACAACCGCCAAAAGCGCATACCAAACTTGTCCCGTCTTCATATCCAGGCTCCCCAAAACCCCGAAGACCGCCGGCTAGGATAATGCCAATTTTTCGGCCTGTACATTCGCTTTGCCGGGGCCATGTCGCCGGCGCCCGGCTTGCGCTATACTAATCGGGTGGCAACCGAGCCACGGCAGGCAGGAAAGAAACCGGCATGCGCTTTCGTACCCTTCTCTTGGCTTTGGCGTTTGGTCTGTTCGCGCTGGCCGCCCAGGCCGAGGGCGAGCTGGTGGTCATCGGCATCACCGGCGATCTCCCCGGCCTCAAGGTTGGGCAAACGATCGCACCCGGCAGCCCGATCGCCCTGCCCGCGGCAACCAGCCTTCGCCTGCTCTCGGCCGCCGGCAAGACGATCACCCTGACCGGCCCCTATTCGGGTCCGCTGGCGGCGCCGGCCGAATCCGGCAGCGCCGGAACCGATCTGGCGCGTCTGGCCAAGCATCTGACCGAACGCCCGCTGGCCACCAGCGCGCTGGGCACCGTGCGCTCGGCGGCGATCCCGCACGGCATGCTGCGCGAGCCCGCCGATCCCTGGATGATCCTGATCCATGAGAGCGGCCCGCAATGCGCCCGCCCGCCCAAGGCCACGCTGTGGCGGCGCGATGCGCGCGCCGACGAAACCATGTTCCTGCGCGCGGAATCGGGCGCCACGATCAAGGACCGCTGGCCGGCCGGCGAGCATGGCCGCGACCTGCCCGGCGACCTTCTGGCCGACGGTCAGGTCGTCCAGGCGGCACTCGGCAGTCGGACCAGTCTGGTGACGCTCCATCTGTTGCCCGCCGATCAAACCCAACCGGTCGCCATCGCCGCCTGGATGGCCGAGAAGGGCTGCCGCGCCCAGCTTGAGCGCTTCCTGGGTGCCCTGCCGTGAGAACAGGCCGGTTGCGGCATGGCGGCTAGCGAGGCATCGGAAAGCCGGCGGGGCGAAATCGCCGCCATCGCCCTGGGAACGGCCCTGTTCGTCTGGCTGGCCGGCGCCTTGAGCCCCGCCTTGCGGCTGGCCGAGAATTGGCTGGCCGATTTGGCCCGGGTCGCCCTGGCGCCGGCGCCACCTTTGTCGTCCGATCTGGTTCTGGTCACCATCACCGAAGACACGCTGGCGGCGCTGCCCTACCGCTCGCCGGTCAATCGGCGTCTGCTGGCCGAGGCGGTGGAGGCGATCGCCCGGGCCGGGGCCAAGGGGCTGGCGCTCGACATCCTCTTTGACCAGCCGACCGAAGCCGAGGCCGATGCGCGCCTGAGCAGCGCGCTGCGCCGTGCGGCCGCGCGGATGCCGGTGGTGACCGCCTACGCCCGCCAGGCCGATCATCTGAGCCCAGCCCAGATCGCCTTCCTTGACGCCTACACCAAGGGACTGACCCAGGGCCTGGTCAATCTGCCCACCGATCCGGACGACGGCGCGGTGCGTTGGGCGCTCAAGGGCATGAGCGTTGAGGGACGGGGCGTTCTGCCCGGTTTCGCCCTTGCCCTGGCGCGGTCGGCGTCGCCTTCGCCGCCGGCTTTGGCTGCCGGCACCATGCCGCTCGCCTATCCGGTGGACCCTGCCAAACTTCCCGCCTACCCGCTGCAAGCGATTCCCTTGCTGCCGGCCGCTTGGCTGGCCGGAAAATACATTCTGATCGGCGCCGACCTGCCGCATTCCGATCGCCACCGCACGCCCTTTGCCGCCTTGTTAAGCCATCCGGCCGCCATTCTGCCCGGGGTGACGATTCATGCCATGGCGTTCAACCAGGAATTATCCGGCCTGCGGCTGGGCGAGGCACCCCCTTGGGCGTTGGCCCCCTTCAGCGCCCTGATGGCGCTGCTGGCCGCCCTGGCGCTTGGCCACAAGGCCCGGCTTGGCCGTCGTCTCTTGTTTGGCGTCGTTGTCCTGGTCGGCTATGGCGGCGCCGCCCTGCTGGCGATCCGCCTGGGATACCTCGTGCCCATCCTGCCGCCTCTCTTGGCGGCCCTGATCGGCGGCGGCATCCAAGGTGGACGGGAATGGCGGCGCGAGCAGAAGAAGCGCGCCTTCGTCCAAGAGGCCTTCGCCCGCTATCTGTCGCCGGCGGTGGTCAAGCTGCTGGTCCAAGACCCGACCCGGCTTAGGCTGGGCGGCGAGCAGCGCGAGATCACCTATGTCTTCACCGACATCGCCGGCTTCACCACGGTGAGCGAAAAGCTGGCGCCGGAATTGATGGCAACCATCCTCAACGGCTATCTCGACCGCATGTGCCAGATCGCGCTCGCCCACGAAGCCACGATTGACAAAATCGTTGGCGATGCCGTGGTGGCCTTCTTCAACGCGCCGCTCGACCAGCCCGACCATGCAAGGCGCGCCGTTCGCCTGGCCGTGGCCTATGACGCCTTCTCCGAGGACTTCCGGGCTGAGTGGCGGGCCAAGGGGATCGAGATCGGCATCACCCGGGTCGGCGTCAACACCGGCCGGGCGACGGTGGGCAATTTCGGCGGCCAGCGTTTCTTCAACTACACCGGCCATGGCGATTCGGTGAACACGGCGGCAAGGCTGGAAAGCGTCAACAAGCATCTGGGCACCCGCATCTGCATCAGCGGCACCACCGCCGCCGGCTGCCCCGACCAGCCCTTCCGCCCGGTCGCCACTCTGGTCCTCAAGGGCAAGAGCCAGGGGCTGGAGGCGGTGGAGCCGATGACCGGCCAGCCGGGTTACGCGCCCTTGGACGCCTACCAGGCCGCCTTCGGCCGGATGGCGGCGGGCGATCCCACCGCCGGTCCGGCTTTCGCCCAATTGGCCCAACACTATCCCGGCGACCCCCTGGTTTCCCTGCACGCCAAGCGCCTGGCGGCCGGCGAATCGGGCGCCCGGATCGTCTTGCAGGAAAAATAGAGCGGCGGCTGCGGAATATAGAGAGTGACGGGATAGAGGTCTTGCCGGATAATGCCCCCCCCGGATCATTCGGCCGCGATGGAGCTTGCCATGTTCGTTCGTTGTTGCTCCCTCCTTATCCTGGCGACCGTCCTTGCCCTGACCCCGACATCCGCCCGGGCACAGGATCTGACCGGCCGCCAGATTCTCGATCAATCCGCCGAACGGCACGAGCGCGACTTCGAGCGCGAAGTGCAGAAAATGACCCTGATCGACAAGGCCGGAGCGCGCGAGGAGCGCGAGCTGCGCCGCTACGCCCGGCGCACCGACGGCGCCTACCGCTATCTGATGGTCTTTCACAGTCCGTCCGGCGTGAAGGGTTCGGCGCTGCTCACCTGGCAGAACAAGGACAAGGCCGACGACCAGTGGCTCTACCTGCCGGCGATGGGCGACAAGATGAAGCGGGTGGCCGAGGGCGGGCGGAAGAACTATTTCATGGGCACCGATTTCACCTTCGAGGATCTGGTTTCGGAATCGCGCGACAAGTTCGAATACCAGCGCCAGCCCGACGAAACCGCCGACGGCGTCGCCTATTACGTCGTCGACGCCCGTGCCATCGACGAGACCTTGAAGAAGGAAACCGGCTACGGCTCGCGCCGGCTGTGGGTGCGCAAGGACAATTTCTTCATCGCCCGGACCGATTATTTCGACAAGCGCGCCAAGCTGATCAAGCGCCAGACAACCGCCAAGCTGGTCGCCGTCGATCAAAGCGCCTGGCGGGCCGGCTTCTCGCGCATGGAGAATTTCCAGGAGAACCACATCACCGAGATCGAGGTTCAGGCGCGCGACCTGGCCGAAGCCTCGGTCGATCCGGAAATCTTCCGCGAACGCTACGTCACGTCGGGCAAGCACGTACGCTGACCGGCCAAAGCCGAGGAGAGGGACATGCTCCAGGATTTCTTCACCTTTGGGGCCCGTCATCGCCTCGTCACCTTGCTTATTCTGCTCGCCGCCACGCTCTTGGCGGCGTCGGGCGCGGTCAAACTGCGCATCGACACCAGCTACGACAAGCTGATCAGCGACCACGATCCCGGTTGGGACGACTACAAGCGCATCGTCAAGGAGTTCGGCTCCGACAACACCACCATCGTCTTCCTGCGCGACGCCAATCTGTTCACGCCCGCCAAGCTGGCCCTGATCGACAAGCTGGTCGGCGATCTCGAGGCCGATCCCGAGATCGAGCGCGTCGACAGCCTCTATTCGGCCCCCAACATCCGCGACGTCGACGGCACCTTGGAAACCGGGCGGATTCTCGATTCGCCGCCCGAGGACAAGGCCGAGGCCGATGTGGGCCGCAAGAAGGCGCTGCACAGCCCCTTGGTGGCGCGCAATCTGCTGAACGGCGACGGCACGGTCACCGCGGTCAACATTTCGCTCAAGCGCCACGCCGCCGACCGCGATTTCAACAAGGCGATGTACGAATCGATCGAGGCCAAGCTCGTTCCGATCCGGGGCGCCTTCGAGCAGGTGTTCCAGATCGGTCCGCCCCGGCTCAATGTCGAGATCGAAAAGGGCATGTACCGCGACCTTTCGACCTTCATGCCGCTCTCGACGCTGATCCTGGTGGCGACGGTCTACTTCTTCCTGCGCACCTGGACGGCCTGCGTGGTGCCCCTGGCCACCGCCGGCCTCAGCATCTTCTGGACCCTGGGTTTCATGGGCTGGGCGGACATTCCGCTCACCCTGCTCACCACCCTGGTGCCGGCCCTGAACATCGTCATCGGCTCGGCCGAAGACACCCACATGATGTCGACCTATCTGCGCGCCATCGCCACCCAGACCAAGCCGGATCGCCAAGCGGCGATCCGCTTCATGACCAGCCACATCAGCATCGCTCTTCTGCTGACCTCGTCGACCACGGTGATCGGCTTCGCCTCGGACGCGCTCTACGACATTCCGATCATGATCGAGTTCGCCTTTGCCGCCGCCTTCGCGCTCACCGCCAACTTCTTCGCCACCGTGTTGCTGATGCCGCTTCTGCTTGCCACCATCGGGCCGACCACCAGCAAGCTGGCGCCGCAGTCCGAACTCCCGCACGGCATGATGGGCGTCTTCGTCAATTGGCTGGAGCGCTTCGGCCGCGAGCGGCGCAAGCTCATTCTGGTGGTGGCCGCCGTCATCGCGGCGCTGTCGGTCTATTTTGCCACCGGCATCAAGGTAAGCAACGATCCGCTCTCCTACTTCCGCGCCTCGAGCCCCCTGGTCAAGGACGCCGGCCTTCTGCACGAGCGCTTGGCCGGCATGCAGCTTTTCTACGTCACCTTGGAGAGCAAGAGCGCCGACGGCTTTAGCGCCCCCGATCCCTTGAAGCGCGCCGAGACGATCGAACGCCTCCTCAGGGACGAGGGTGTCTTCGACAGCGTCCTTTCGCTGCCCGATCTGGTCGCCCTCGTCAACCGCGAGATGAACCAGGGCGCGCCGGACTTCTGGAAGGTGCCCGACACCCAGCCCTTGATCGAGCAGTATCTGCTCTTGCTCAAGCGCACCGACATCGACCGCTACGCCAGCGCCAATCTGCGCAGCGTCAACATCGTCGTCCGCCACAACCTGTCGGATTCCAGCGCCTTCAACGCCATTCTGGCTAAGCTGGAGCCGAAAATTCGTGCCGCCGCCGGACCGGCGATCGAGGTCAAGCTGGTCGGCAAGAACCTGATGGTCAACCGCTCGGCCGAGGGGCTGATCGAGAATCAGGCCGATTCGCTGGTCTGGGTGATTCTGGTCATCCTGGTGCTGATGGCGCTGCTCTACCAATCGATCCTGGCCGGGCTGGTGTCGATGATTCCCAACGTCATTCCGATCGCCATCTGCTTCGGCACCATGGGGCTGTTGGGAATTCCGCTCAACCCAGGCACCGCCTCGGTGGCGGCGGTGGCGCTGGGCATCGCCGTCGACGACACCATTCATTTCTTCTCCAGCTATCTGCAAGCCTGCCGGCACGAACCCGATCCCGACAAATCGATCAGCGACACCTTGCGCGGCGAAAGCATTCCGGTGATCGCCACCACGGTTGCGCTCGCCCTGGGCTTCGTCATTCTCGTCTTTTCCAATTTCACCATCGTCGCCCAGTACGGCGCCCTGTCCGCCTACACCATGATCGTCGCGGTCTTCACCGATCTGTTCCTCACCCCGGCCCTGCTGCGCGGCGTCCGTCTGGTCGGGTTGTGGGACGTGCTGGCGGCGCGGGCGGAAACGGCGGTGCTGAAGAAGAGTCCGCTGTTCGAGGGCATGAGCCCGCGCGCCATCAAGAAGGCGGTGCTGCTGTCCACCCTCGATCAGCACAAGGCGGGCGCCACCATCGTTGCCGAGGGCGAGGAAAAGCGCTCGATGTATCTGGTGCTGTCGGGCACCGCCGAGGTTCGCCACCAGGACAAGCTGATCCGCACCCTGGCGCCCGGCGACATTTTCGGCGAGGTCGGCTATGTCGGCGCCGCCAAGCGTACCGCCACCGTGCGGGCGCTCGAGGATGTCGAGCTTCTGGTCCTCGACGCGGCGACCTCCCGCCAAGCCACTCTTATGCACCCCTTCATCAGCAACCGGCTGTCGCTCAACATCAGCCGCATTCTCGGCCAGCGCCTGGCCGAGGCGACCGCCAAGGGCGCGTGAGGGTATGACGATTCGGTTGACCGGTGTTGCGTTGGCGATCGGGATGCTGGCGGCCCCGGCCGCCCGGGCCGAGGATCGGCCGCTGTTCGGCTTCATCGACAACGCCGGCTACGAATTGTCGGTCTTCGGCGCTCATTTCCCCACCGGCCTGTCGCGCCGCGACGTCGATGACGACGCCGTCGATGGCTGGGCGCGATTGATGGCGACCACGCGGGCCGATTTCACCGACGAACTCAGCCTGAAGATCAAGGTCTTCGGCATTCTGCCGACCACCGAGGGCGACCATCGCGGCGCCTTTTCGCTGCCGCGCCAGCAAAGCACCCATGCCCACTACGCCGATTTCGCCCGCCTGGCGCTGTCCTACGATGCCGGTCCCTTCGCCGTCATCCTGGGCAAGAGCGATCTCTCGGCCGGGCTGTCCACCCTCTATTCGCCGGCCGACCGTTTCGAGACCACCTACGCCGCCAACCCGATGCACGCCTTCAAGACCGGGGTCTGGCAGGCCCGGCTCGACGTGCCGCTGGGCGACGACACCTTAAGCGCCGCGGTCCTGCCCTTCGACAACCGATCGCTCACGCCGGGCGTCCATTCGCGTTGGCAGGGCTCGAGCGGCAACTACCTCTTCAACCGCCTCAATCTGGGCGTCGGCGTGCAGCCGACCGAGCCCTTCCGCGATTCCGATCCGAAAAACTGGGGCTATCTGGCGAAATACAAGGCGGCGCGCTCGGGCTACGATTTCTTCCTCCTCGCCCATCACGGCCCCTCGGCCTTTCCGATCGTCTACCAGCAGAATCCGTTCAAGACCGAGATCCTCTATCCCCTGGCCGAGACTCTGGCCGGCGGCGCGTCGGTTACCGTCGATCATTGGGAATTCCATGGCGAGGCCAGCTATCAGAACACCCGGCTCAACCGCGATCAGGATTTCGCCAAATATGTCTTTGGCGTGAGCTACCGCGATTCGGTTCTGGCCGGTCTTCTCGGTTGGGAGGAAATCCAGCCGGTGCTCGAATATGCCGGCGAGGCCTTCACCGACAAGACGCTAAGCGCCCGCACCACGGCCGATTCCTCGGCGGCCCGGCCCTTCCGCGACGCCGTGCTGGCCCGGCTGGAGGCGCGGATCAGCGATCGCTGGAAATGGACGATCGGCGGCTCGCTCAATCTGGTCGATCGCGATTCGACCCTGGCCGCTAGCTTGGAATACAAGCACACCGACAATCTCACCTTGCGCCTCGACGCGCGCCACTTCGAGGGCAATGGCGACACCCAGTTCGGCCGCTGGCGCAACAACGACTTCATCGAACTGGGCTTCGAGTGGAAGTTCTAGACAAAAAAACTCCCCGGACCGCCAAGCGGCCGGGGAGTTTTCCGTCGTGACAAGCGCCTAGGGATGCTGATCGGGCATGTCGGCGCTGTAAGGCGGTTTCGGAGCCGGGCAGGGGTCGCAGGCCCAAGCCGAGGCCAAGGGCTGAACCACCGCCAGCGCGGCAACCGCCAGGGTCAGGGTGATCCATCGCAGCATGTTCGTCATGGGTGACCTTTCATTCCGGCATGCGTAAGCCGGTCAGGAGAACGGATATGGGAATAATGATAGCAGGAAAGGCCGCCGCTTCCCAGCTATTCCGGCTAAACGCTTGAAGCAGGCTCATTCCCGGCCGGGCGCCCCTTGTGTTGGGGCGGGTTCGAGAGGAGAATCCCCCTGGCCGCAAGGAATCGCCCAAGGATGACGCGCCGGATAATTCCGCGATTGATCTTCGCTCTCGTTCTCGCCGCCCTTGTCGGTTCAGGGCCGGCGGCGGCGGTTGGCCTGTCCGACGAGCCGCTCCTGCGCATCGAGGCCGGGCTGCATGCCGGTCCGATCAACGCCTTGGCCGCCGATTCCGAAGGCCGCCTGCTCGCCACCGTTTCCTACGACAAGACGCTGCGCCTGTGGTCGGCCGACACCGGCAAATCGGTCCGCATCATCCGGGTGCCGATCGGCGAGGATTTGGAAGGCGCCTTGTTCGGGGTCGCCCTGTCGGGCGATGGCACGCTGGCGGCGGTGGCCGGTTGGACCGGCGGGTGGGAACAGGGCTGGAGCCTTTATTTGTTCGAAACCGGCACCGGCCGGATGGTGCGACGAATCGCCGGCCTGGCCCATCGGGTGGTCAAATTGGCCTTCGCGCCCGATGGCCGGCATCTGGCTGCGGTGATGCGGGGCAAGAACGGGGTTCGCGTTTTCAAGGTTGCCGACGGCGCCCTGGCGGCGTCCGACAGCGAGTATGATAACGACGCCGTCCATCTCGATTTCGCCGCCGATGGGCGCCTAGCGGTCACCTCGCTCGACGGCCAGATCCGCCTTTATGATCGAAGCTTCGCCCGCACCGCCCGCCTCCGCGCCGCCAACGGCCAGTCGCCCTATGGCGTGCGCTTCTCGCCCGACGGCGCCCTGCTCGCCGTCGGCTATCTCGACCGGCCGCAGGTCGATGTCTTCCAGGCCGGCACCGACCTCGTTTACGCCTTTTCGCCCGATCTCAGGCGCGCCGACAACGGCTCGCTCGCCCATGTCGCCTGGTCGCGCGACGGCCGCACCCTTTACGCCGGCGGCGCTTATGAGCGCGGCGGCAAGGCGCCGCTGCGCGCCTGGAGCGAGGGCGGGCGCGGCTCCTATCGCGAAACGCCGCTGGCCGCCAAGCGCATTGTCCAGCTCCAACCGCTCGCCAACGGCGAAGTGGCCTTCGCGTCCAGCGATCCGGCCTTTGGCGTTTTGGGCGCCGGCGGCCGCAAACGGTTCGAGCATCGCTCGCCTCTGGCCGATTTTCGCGGGCTGGCCGATCATTTCGCCGTCTCCCACGATGGCAAGCGGGTGGCTCTGGCCTTCCAGCCTTTCAGTTCGGCCAGCCACCTTTTCCAAGCCGGGGAGGCAAGCCTTGCGCCTTACACGCCGGCTCTTGGGGCGGGTTTGATGTTGCCGATCCGCGAGGCCAAGGATGTCGAGATCCTGGATTGGGAACATGATCTGCGCGATTGGGGCCAGCGCCGGACGCCAACGCTCAACGGCCGCCCCCTGGCGCTCGTGGAGAACGAAACCTCCCTCAGTCTGGCCTTCGCGCCGGATCGGCAAAGCTTCCTTCTTGGCACTCATTACCGTCTCATCCGCTTCGACCGCTCGGGCAAGGAGATTTGGAGCCAGCGCCTGCCCGGCGAGGCCCTGGCGGTCAATGTCTCGGGCGACGGGCGGCTGGCCCTGGCGGCGCTGGGCGACGGCACGCTCCGCTGGTTTCGGATGGCCGACGGCGTGGCGCTCCTCTCCCTGTTTCCGCAAAGCGAAGACGGGCGCTGGGTCGCCTGGACGGCCTCGGGCTATTACGGCGCCTCGGCCGATGGCGATCAGCTCGTCGGCTGGCACCGCAACCGCGGTCCCGACCAGGAGGCCGATTTCGTGCCGGTCAACGCGGTGCGCGCCCAGGCCTACCGTCCCGCCATGGTCGGCAAGGTTCTGGAAACGCTCGACGAGGCCCAGGCCCTGCGCCAGGCCGGCATTCCTTCCGCCACCCCCTTGGCTCGTGCCCTGCCGCCGCTTTTGCGCATTCTCGATCCCAACGACAACAGCGCGGTTGCCGCCAATCCGCTTCGGCTGCGCTACGCGGTGCGGGGTGCGCCGGGACAGGCAATACGCGCCATCAAGGTGCTGGCCGATGGCCGGCCGCTGCACCGCTTCGAGGAGGAGGATGTGGCGCCGGGCGCGGAAATCCAGCGCTCGCGCGACATCGTGGTGCCCGACCGCGACAGCGAACTGGCGCTGATCGTCGAAACCGAGGGCGCGTCGAGCCCACCCGCCAGCGTCCGCCTGCTGTGGAAAGGCGTGCGGCGCGATGGCGGCGGCCTCAAGCCCAATCTGCACATCCTGGCGGTCGGCGTCAGCCGCTATCGGCAAACCGCGCTCGATCTCAATTTCGCCGCCAAGGATGCACGCGACATCGCCGCCGCCTTCGAGCGCCAGGCCGGCCGCGCCTACGGCACGATCGAAGTCCGCCTGCTGACCGACGCCCAAGCGACCGGCGCCGCCCTGCGCCAAGGGCTGGACTGGCTGAAGGCCACCGCCTCGCCGCTCGACGCCACCATGCTGTTCCTGGCCGGCCATGGGGTCGACGACGCGGCGGGGCGCTACTTCTTCCTGCCCCACGATGCCGACCCGGCAGGCCTGGAAGCCAGCGCGCTCTCTTATGCCGATCTGCGCGCCACTTTGGCCGCCTTGCCCGGCAAGGCGGTCTTTTTCATCGATTCCTGCCATTCGGGCGCCGCCTTGGGCGGCCGGACCGACCAAGCCGCCAGCGACACCACCCGCATCGTCAACGATCTGAAAAGCGGCGAGAACGGCATCATCGTCTTTGCCTCCTCGTCGGGTCACCAGTTGTCGCAGGAGAGCGCCGCCTGGGGCAACGGCGCCTTCACCAAGGCCCTGATCGAAGGCCTGTCGGGTTCGGCCGATCTGCTGAAGCGCGGCTACGCCACGGCGGCGATGCTCCAGGTCTATGTCGGCGACCGGGTGCGCGATCTCACCGGCGGCGCGCAAACCCCGGCCATCGCCATTCCCAATCTGGTGCCGGATTTCCCCCTGGCCCGCTTCTGACCGGTCCGGTTGCGGTTGCCAGCGCTGCGGCTTGATGGTGAAATGAAGGTCCTGGGCACCGAGAAAGGGGCGTGATCGTGTTTGGCGGCAGCGGGCAAGGCGATCTGGACCGCACCTTCGCCGATGGCGAGGTGATTTTCCGCGAGGGCGACGAAAGCCGCGAGATGTACATCGTCCGCGAGGGCACGGTGGCGATCGTCAAGCGCATCGGCCAGGAGGAGATCGTGCTGGCCCGGCGCGGCCGGGGTGAATTTTTCGGCGAAATGTCGCTGCTCGAATCGCTGCCGCGCATCGGCACCGCCCGGGCCGAAGGCAAGGTGCGGCTCTTGGTGTTGCACGCCGGCGGCTTTTTGCAGATGATCCGGCGCGATCCGGCCTTCGCCTTCGAAATGCTGCAACGCCTTTCGGGGCGCTTCCGCCAATTGAACGAGCAGATGGCCGAGTTCCTGTCGTCGCTGGACGAGGCCGATCCGGCGCGCCAGAAGCTGGCGGCGCTCCTTGAGGTGGGGCCCAGCACGAAGCCGGGCGGGCCATGATCACCACGGTGCGCGAGGAACGGCTGGTTGTCATCTCGGATTTGCATCTCGGCAATCCCTTTTGCCACGCCAAGCGCGAGATCGTCGAGTTCCTCACCGAGGCCGTGGCGCGCGATTATTCAATCTGCATCAACGGCGACGGGCTCGACATCGCCCAGACCTCCTTCATCCGTCTCACCCGCGAAATCCCCGAAGTGTTCAGCCAGCTTCGCCGCGCGCGGCGCAAGGGCGCCAACGTCTATTACTGCATCGGCAACCACGACATCTTGCTCGAGCATCTGCTCGACGATTGGGGCCTCTTTACCCTGGTGCCCTTTCTCAATGTCGAATCGGGCACCCGGCGCTACCACATCCAGCATGGACAGAATTTCGATCCCTTCTATATGAGCCGCCCGGCGCTGTACGAAATCGCCACCCATCTGGCCGGCTATGTCCTGAAGGTCTGGCCCAACCTTTATCATCTGTGGATCGCCTTCGAACGGCTGAAAGGCCGTCTGGCAAAGGAGCAGGGCGCCATTCCCGGCGAGCCGGCAACCTTCATCGAGGCCGCCACCCAGATCTGCCGGCGCGGCTTCGATGGGGTGATTTTCGGCCACACCCATCATCCGGGCTTGGTGCCGCTTGATGACGGCGCGGTCTATGTCAACACCGGCTCCTGGCTGCTGCTTCCCCATTACGCCGAGATATGCGGGGGCGAATTGCGGCTGAAGGCCTGGCCGGCCCATTGACGGTGGGGCGATCGGCCCGCGCTCGTTCCCCATGCCTTCGGACCGGACACTTCCCGATCCGCAATGTTAACTGGATCGCTTGGCCGCTTAAGGCGGATAGGGGCGCGTCGCCTTGCCCGTGCCGACATAATTGCCGCTGCCATCGATGGCATTGACTTCGAACTGATAGGTATGGGGCGAGGTCGAACAGGGGCCGACATATTTGTTGGACAACAGAATCGCCTACCCGCTCTTGGCGAAGGCGTCTTTCGGAACCACGGGGCCGGTGTAGTCGACTTCGCCGCCGCCATGAAAATCGCCGGGCGCGTTGAGGTCGGTCATCCAGAAGGTGAGCCTCTTCGTTCCTTCGGGGACATCCTTGAGCTGGAATTCCGGCGACACCGACGAACAGGGCGGAATCCCCGCCCAGGAAAAAGAAAGATCGATCACTTTGCATCCGCCAAGCGTCACCGTTGCGGCAACGAGACAGGCAATCTTGCGTTTCATGTTTTCCCCCATCAGCCGACGGTGAACGCGAAGGCATGGTGCCGGCTGCAGGATTTGAACCCGCGACCGCCTGATTACAAATCTTGATTTAAACTTTACGGAGAATTTCTATATAATACTATATATTGCGTTTTTATACGCAAATTCAAAGAGTAATTGACTGCGGCGAGTCGATGGACTACGATCGGCCACGTTCGAATTCGCCCCTTTTTGCTTACCCGGTGCTTACCCCGTGCTTACCCGGACGACATCAAGACTGTGGGGCGAGGCTCGATTCCGGAGGACAAAGGTGAGGAAAAAGGAATTGGCTGTCCGGACCGTCCGAGCTGTCCGAAACGCGCTGGAAGCAAGAGGTTCTCTTCGGACGAGCAATCTTGAAGGCTGTCCGGCTCGCCGTCCGACGCCGGGAAGGATTGATCCATGGTGAAGCTGACCAAACGCACCGTCGATGCCATCAGACCCGCCTTGGAAGACAGGGTCCATTGGGACGATGAATTGCCGGGGTTCGGTTTGCGCATCAAGCCCTCAGGCGTACGCTCTTACCTCGTTCAGTACCGGACGAAGACCGGCCAATCCAGGCGCCTGACCCTTGGACGGCATGGGGTACTGACCCCGGATAAAGCCCGCGACCTCGCCCGAGAGAAGCTGGCCGAAGTTCTACGCGGCGGCGACCCTGCCGGCGAAACGAAGGAAGCCCGCCGCGCGGCCACCGTTGCCGATCTGGCGGATCGTTACATGGTCGAGTGGGCGGATCGGCATAAGAAATCCGATAGCGTCTATAACGACCGTCTTAACCTTGTTCGGCATGTGCTTCCGGCGATTGGTCGGTCCAAGGTCAACGCCGTCACCAAGCGCGATATCGAGCGCCTGCACGCCGATTTGGCGAAAGGGGATGATGGAAAGGCCATGCCTTATCGGGCCAACCGGGTGTTGGCCTTGCTCTCCAAGATGTTTGGGCTTGCCGAGGATTGGAGTTTGATCCCTGCCAATTCCAATCCGTGCCGTGGCATCCGCAAATTCAAAGAGGAAAAGCGAGAGCGCTATCTGTCGCCCGAAGAAATCAATCGTCTTTGGCAAACGTTGGACGATATGGAGGGGCAAAAGGCGGTTTCGGCCCCCATGGCGGCGTTGGTCCGGCTTCTCATCCTGACCGGGGCCCGGCTGGGCGAAATTCAAAGTCTACGCTGGGAGGATATCGATTTTTCGCGCCAGCTCTTGGTGCTTCCCGATACCAAGACGGGCCGAGGGATCAAACATCTTTCTTCCTTTGCCGCCCAATTGCTGAACGATCTCGCCCAAACACGATCGCAGGCCAGGGACAAGGAGGTCTCCGAGCATCCCTACGTCATCCCGGGCGAGAGACCAGGCGCGCATCTGGTGGGCGTCCAGCACGTTTGGCACCGGATTCGGGATCGAGCCGGTCTTCCCAATGTCCGGCTGCATGATCTTCGGCACACCTACGCGTCGATCATGGCCGGACTGGGCGATAGCCTGCCGGTGATCGGCAAGGCGTTGGGACATATGCAAGCATCGACGACCCAACGTTATGCCCATGTGGCGGCCGATCCCGTGCGCCACGCTGTCGAGCGGGTCGGAGGCGCCATCATCGGAATGGCGCGTGGCAAAGGCGCGGAGGTGGTGACGTTGAACCCAGGCTATACCGCCCGCAATCGCGAAAATTCCTTATGACGACACATAGCAATGATGTTATGCTGCGCTGGACGGTGGAGACCCTCGATGCGCGGGTCGACCGTGAGCTTGGAGCGCTGGCCGAAGACCTTCGCGCCCGCTTTCGTTGGATCGCCGCCCTGCTTGAGGAACACGGCCCCCATCGGGTGCGCGAACCCTATGTCAAACCGTTGGGCGGCAAGCTGTGGGAAATGCGGATGAAGGGCAAGGACAACATCGCCCGC
>JACRPC010000028.1 GCA_016214125.1 Rhodospirillales bacterium
TCGACCGTGATCCGCACCGGATAGGTTTCGGGCGACAGCCACCAACTGATCGCCAGGGCGACGACGCAAAGCAGACTCCAAACCGGATGGCGGCGCATCCAGCGCAGGCTCCATAACGCACCGCGCTTGAGCCGTCCGGGCGAATTCATGACATCCAGGGACACAACACGAACTTCTCCCCGCTCCTTGGTCGCGTCGGCGTTAAGCGGTTGGGCAAGCTCCAGGATAATGGCTTGCAACCATAAGTCAACGCACGGCCCCGTTGCGAAGGCGATGGCAGGGAAGGGTGAAACGCCAAGGCGGATACCAGGGGCTTTAGCCAAATCCATCCGTGTGTATCGGTGTCGATCCGTGTCTTTCTCGCCCGAAGCTGGAACGAGGACACGGATCAATAAGGATCAACAAGGATCGACACCGATGAAGAGGGGTGTTTGCCTGGGCGTGGGGGGATGGTGGTCGGCAGGTGGCGTCGTCATCCACCTCTTTCTTATCGTTCGTTCCGAAAAGTCGTGGATGGCCGGGTCAAGCCCGGCCAAGACGAGAAATTGCGCGGGCAACAGGGGTTCGATTTCCGCGTCATGTGCGGGCAGGGCGAGAGTGGGGAGGCGGACGGGGTAGCGACATGATGAAGCGCCAAAGGCGCCAAGCGTTGATGCCTATGCATCGGTGTTGATCGGTGTCTTCATCCAAGGCCGGCGCGATCGACACGGATGAAGAGGATTGCTCGCCTTCGCTTGTGGCGGGGCGTTTGGCTTCGCCGCGCCCTCGGTGCGCCGCCCGCTAGCGGGGCGCGATGTGGACGGTGACGCGGCGGTTGACCGCCTGGTTGGCGGGCAGCGGCTGGCCTTGGGCGTCGCGGTTGGGCACCTTGGGCGACACCTCGGCGAAGCCGGTGGCGCGCATGCGCACCGGCTTGATGCCGGAATCGGCGAAGTAGCGCACCACCACGCTGGCCCGTCCGGCCGACAATTCCCAATTCGAGGGGAATTGCGGCGTGCTGATGGGCGTGTCGTCGGTGTGGCCCTCGACATAGATCTGGAAGCCGACATAACGCTCGGCGTTCAAGATGGCGGCGACGCGCTTGAACACCACCTCGCCCTCGGGCTTGATCTCGGCCGAGGCCGGCTTGTAGAAGGCGCCGGCGGCGAATTCCAAGACCACGCCGCGATCGTCGGTGGTGACGCCGACCACGTCCTCGGCCCCCATGCCGCGCACGGTTTCCTTCAAGTCGGTCTTCAGCATCTGGATCGGCTGCAGCACGTCCTTCTTGGCGATGTCCTTGGCGATCGAGCTTTGAATCTGCTCGAGCTTCACCGGATCGACCTTGGAGATCGAGAACATCATGACGAAGAAGCCCATCAAGAGGGTGATGAAGTCGGCGTAGGTGATCAGCCAACTTTCGTCTTCTTCCTTGTGGATCTTCTGGAACCTGCCGCCGCCGCTCATTTGGGGCCTCCGTTCCTAACGCTTCATGTGTTTGTCGATCGAGAAGTGGATCGACGGATCGAGGAAGCTGTTCATCCGGTCTTGGATGTAGCGCGGGCTCTTGCGTTCGGCCAAGAGGGCCAGCCCCTCGGCGACCAGATAATTGCGGAAACGCACGATCTCTTCGCGCTGCTGCAGCTTGCTCGCCACCGGGATGAAGAACAGCCGCGCCGCCATGACGCCGTAAAGGGTGCCGGTCAAACCCACCGACAGGCCGGGGCCGACCTGGCCCGGGTCGCTGGCCATGTTGGAGAACATGACGATCAGGCCGACCAGACAGGCGATGAGGCCGAAGGCCGGCGCGTTGGAGCCCATCGTCTTCAGGATTTCGGCCGGCACGCAGCCGCGCTGGAAGGTGGTTTCGATGGTGTTGGTGAGCGTGTCGCGCACTTCCTGGCCGGTGTAGCCGCTGATCACCAGATCCATGCCAAACGAGAGAAACTTGTCCTGGCCGCGAATCTTGCCGGCGTCGGCCTCGAGCGAGGGCAGGCCGCTCTTTTGCAGCATGTAGCCCCAGCGGATCACCCGCCCGACCTCGCCGGTCAGCGCGCCGCGCCCGATCTTGGGCGACAGCAAGATGGTGCGCATCAGCTTGATCGATTGCAAAACGTAGCGTGGCTCGTAGGCGATGAAGGCGGAGCCGAACGTGCCGCCGATCACCATCAGGAAGCCTTCCATGTGAACGAACACCATCCAGTTGTTCGTCGACATGGCGATCGAGAAGATGAACAGGCCGATGCTCGAAAGGAGGCCGAAGATGGTTGCCAGAGACATGGCGTGAGCGGACCCGCTAGCTCCCTGTGTTCGATGGGCCGGGCTTGGCCTCGAATCAAGCCATTGTGGTCAAAACGCCGGGGGAAAACAAGGTGTCTGTGGCTCCCCCTGGCTTGCCGGCTGGGCCGGCCGGCTGTGGCCTAACGTTCCCGGAAGCCTTCGTGCTTGAGCTTCAAGACCGGCTTGACCAGATATTCCATCACCGATTTCTCGCCGGTGTGGATTTCCACGGTTGCCTGCATGCCGGGCGTGATGGGGAATACCCCCTCCTTGTCGCCCAAATAGGTCTTGTCGGTCTCCGCCACCACCCGGAAATAGCTTTGGGCGGCGCCGGACGCGCTGGTGTCGGTCGTCGAGTCGGGGGCGACCAGGGTCACCTTGCCGTAAAGGCCGCCATAGCGGGCATAATCGTAGGTCGAGACCTTGACCAGCGCCTTCTGTCCGGCCTCGACATAGCCGCGATCGACCGGGTTCAGCTTGGCTTCGATCACCAGCTTTTCCTTCTGCGGCACGATTTCCATCACCAGATCGCCCGGCTTGATGACGCCGCCGATGGTGTTGAAGCGCAGATTCTTGACCACGCCCTCGATCGGGCTTTGGGTCTGGGCGCGCAGCGCTTGGCCGGTCGCCTGGGCCAAGAGTTCGCGGGTGCGGGCGATGTTGTTTTCGGCCTGGCCCATCTGGTCGCGGGCCTCACGGGAGAATTTGAGCTTGGCCTCGCGGATGCCCTCGTTGGCTTCGGAGAGCGCCGCCCGCGCCCTGGGGATGGCCGAATCGAGCGACGACAGTTCGCCTTCCAGGCTCTCGACGTCGCGCTCGACCCCCAGCATCTCGATCTTGGGGATCAGGCTGTCCTTGACCAGTTCCCGCGACATGTTGAGCTTCTCGCGCATCAGCTTGAGATTGGCGGCCGAGGTGCGCCGCTTCGATTCGAATTCCTGGATGTCGAGCTGACGCTGGCGCACCTGGTCGCCCAGCTTGGCGATCGTGCTTTCGAACTCGCGCCGGCGCGCCTCGTGGGCGTTTTCCTCGGCCTGGCGCATCGCCGGCTGGCGCTTGGCCTCGGTCTCGGGGAAGGCGAGCGGCTGGCCCAAGGCCTCGGCCTGATAACGGGCGCGTTGCAGGACGTAGCCGTCGAGCCGCACCTGAAGTTCCTCGCGGTTGATGGCGCTGGCCGGCAGATCGACCAGGAACAAGGGTGCCCCCTCGGCCACCGTGTCGCCCTCGCGGACATAGAGCTCGCGCAGCACCCCGCCTTCCAGATGCTGGATCTGCTTGACGCGGCCGAACGGCACCACCTCGCCCTGGGCCACCGCCACCTCGTCGAGCTTGGCGAAGGCCGACCACGTGATGAAGATCGCCAGCATGACGATCACCACCCAGGCAACCGGTCGCCAAGTGGGCAGCGGATGGGCGGCCACCAATTCGTCGAGGCGGCTCACGAAACCGCCTCTTTCTTGGCCGGCGCGGCGATCGCCGCCAGATTGGGCATGTTCACCACCGTTCCCACGATGCCCTTGGGCTCGCTCGGGTGGCTATAAGGCGGCGCCGCCGTTGCCGTCGCCGTCGCCACGATCGACGCCGAGGTCAAGGCCCCGGCCGAGACCGGCTCGAAGGCCGAGACCGGCCGCGGAGCCGTTTGGGGCGGGATGGGCGGAACCGCCGGTGCCATCGCCGCCGCCGGCCGCAGCGGAATCGGCGCGAAGGGAACGGGGGCGGCGCTTGGAACCGGCGAAAACGGAGGCGGCGCCATCGGGGCCGGGCTGTTGGCCGGCTGGCCCAGGGGCGGCGCGGGCGACTGCGGCGGCCGAGGCGGCAAGGGGGGCGGCAAGGGCGGCAAGGGCTGGGCGTTGGCCGGCGGCGGCACGGTGATGCTGGGCCGGCCGGGCATCGTCGCCGGCGCTCCGGACGGCGGCGGCACGGCGACGCCGGCACGGTTGGGGGCGGCGCGGCCGAACAGGCGCGGCAACAGATCGGCCGGATGGCCTTGCGAGACGACGCGGCCGCGATCGAGCGCCACCACCTGCTGGCAGGCGGCCAGCAAGACCGGCGAATGGGTGACCATGATCACCGAATGGCTCTTGCCCAGATCGGAAAGCGTGCGGGCCAGGTCTTCTTCCGCCTTGCGGTCGAGATTGGAGGAGGGCTCATCGAGGATCAACACCGCCGGATTGCCGACCAGGGCGCGGGCCATGACGATGCGCTGGCGCTGGCCGCCCGACAGCACGTTGCCGCCTTCGCCGACCGGGGTGCCGTAGCCGTCGGGCAGGTCGATGATCGTCTGGTGGACGCCGGCCAGCTTGGCGGCGGTGATGATGTCTTCGTCGCTCACGCCGACGCCGCCATGGGCGATGTTGTCGCGGATGGTGCCCGAGAACAGCACGCATTCCTGCGGACAATAGCCCATCCAATCGGCCAGCTCGCGCCTGGTGAACTGGGCGATGTCGGCGCCGTCCAAGGTGACGCGGCCGGCATCGGGCGCGTAGAGCCCCATCAGGGCCTTGATCAAGGTCGTCTTGCCGCAGCCGTTGGGGCCGATGATGGCGGTGACGCCGGCCCCGAAGGTGAGCGAAATCTCATCGAGCGTCGGCGCCGCGCCCTTGGCGTAGCGGAAGGTCAGTTCCTCGGTCGCCAGATTGCCCTTGGGCTTTTCGTGTTTGATGCCGCTTTCCCGCAATTCCTGGGGGGCCTGGAAGATGTCGCTTAGGCGCTCGACCGACTGGCGGAAGGCGGCGTAGATCTTCCAGGTGCCGACCAACTGATTCAAGGGCGACAAGAGTTTGCCCATCAGCATGTTCGAGGCGACCAGCGAGCCGACGGTCAATTTCTGGTCGACGATGAACAGGGCGCCGACCGTGGTCATGGTGACGTTGATCAGCATGGTGAGCGAGGCGGTGATGTTGACGAAGCCGTCCGAGGTCGAACCGCGCGCCGCCGAATCCTCGATCGAGGTGGCGGTCTTCTCTTCCCACAAAGGCCGGATGGCGCTGTCAAGCGCCAGCGCCTTGATGGTGGCGCGCCCGGCGATCATTTCGGCGATCAGGGTGTCGCGCGAGATCAGGGTCTTCTTTTCCTTGGTGGCCGCAGTCTTCTGAGCCGAGCCGGAGCGCCAGGCAAGGAAGAGGAAGAAGGGCATCGACGCCAACAGAACCCAGGCCAGGGGGCTAGCGATGATGAAGATGACCGAGAGGAAAATGAACACGAAGGGCAGATCGGCGACCAGCAGGGCCGAGGCGCCGGACAGCGTGTTGCGCACCGTTTCGACATCGCGGAACAGGGCCTGCCAATAGGCGGCCGGACGGGCCTCGAGATGGCGTAGAGGCAGGGCCATCACCTTCTCGAACAGCCGGCGCCCGACCTCGACATCGACCTTGAGGGCCACGGTCTGCATCACCCGCGCCCGGGTCTGGCGCAAGATGAAATCGAAGATGGCCAGGATGATCATACCGATCACCAGCCCTTGCAGCGTGGTCAGCCCGCCCGAATAGACCACCCGGTCGTAAACCTGAAGGGTAAAGACCGGCGCGCCCAGCGCCAGAATGTTGACGCAGAACGAGATCGCCATCACCTCGGCGAAGACCGGCCTTAGGGGTCTTACGATCTCGTCCAACCAGGCGCGCGAATCGGGAGTCGTCGTCTTCTCAGCCATCCCCTTGACACCGGAGAGGAAATTGAAACCGCGCCCAGAATACCATTCCCGCCGGACTTGTTCCAGTGACACGGGCTGGTGTAGCCTTCCAAAAGCGGTGGGAGGACATCATGGCTCAAACGGACGCCAAAGCCGACAGCAAGACCAAAGCCAAGCCGCTCTCGGCGTTCGGCAACCTGTTGAAGCGACTGAAATTAAACCCAAAAGCGCTGCTTGGGCACGGTCGGCCGGTGGCCTTCCTGATCCTTCTGGCGCTCACCACCTTGCTCAGCATGAAGATCGAGCCGATCGAGATTCTTCAGGTCAAGGTCTTCGATTTCTACCAGCAGCTCAAGCCGCGCCCGATTCCCGACCAGAAAATGATCGCCATCGTCGATCTCGACGAGGCCAGCCTGGCCGAAATCGGCCAGTGGCCCTGGCCGCGCACCGTGGTCGCCGATCTGGTCGACAAATTGATGGCCATGGGCGCCGTGGTGGTGGGCTTCGACATTGTCTTTGCCGAACCGGACCGCATGTCGCCGGCCAAGATCGCCGACAGCGTGCGCGGTCTCGATCCGGCGACCAGCGAGCGTTTGAAGAATCTGAAAAGCAACGACGAGATCCTGGCCGAAGCGATCAAACGCGGCCGGGTGGTGATGGGCCAATCGGTGGTGCCGATCCCCGACAAGGATGTGGGCGAGCGCCCGCAGGTCTCGGTGGCCGAGCTGGGCGGCAATCCCCGGCAATATCTGGAAAGCCATGTCGGCATGGTGCGCAACCTGCCGATCCTCGATTTTGCCGCCTTGGGCCGCGGCGTCTTCAACCCCAATCCCGAGGCCGACGGCATCATCCGGCGCGTGCCGGCGGTGGTGAACGTCAACGGCGTGCTGGTGCCGGCCCTATCTTTGGAAATGCTGCGGGTGGCCACCGGCAATCTGACGACGCTGATCCGCTCGGCGCCCGGCCTGGGCATCAAGGATCTGGTGGTGAAGCCCAACATCATTCCCACCGACGCCAAATCGCGCATCTGGGTGAATTTCAGCTACCACGACAAGGCCAAATACGTGTCGGCGAAGGATGTTCTCAACGGCACCGCCAATCCCGGCCAGATCATGAACAAGCTGGTGATCATCGGCACCTCGGCGGTGGGGCTGCTCGACATCAAGACCACGCCCTTGGACAAGAACCTGCCCGGGGTGGAAATCCACGCCCAGATTCTGGAAACCATCCTGACCGGATCGCAGCTCTTCCGCCCGATCGATGCCCTGGGCAAGGAATTGTCGAGCCTGTTGATCGCCGGCATCGTGCTGATCCTGTTGCTGCCGGTGATCGGCGCCCGCTGGACCTTGATGCTGTTTCTGCTGGCCGCCGGCGGCATCGCCGGCCATTCCTGGTACAATTTCGCCTACCGCCAAACCATGATCGACGCCGCCGGGCCGGTCCTGGTGCTGCTGATCGTCTATATCGAACTCACTTACGCCAATTTCGCCTTGGAGGAGAAACAGCGGCGCGAGGTGCGCAACGCCTTCAGTCGTTACCTCTCGCCGGCCCAGGTGGAAAAGCTGGCCGCCGATCCTTCGAAGCTCAAGCTGGGCGGCGAGATGAAGGACATGACCCTGCTGTTCTGCGACGTGCGCGGCTTCACCACCATCTCGGAACAGTTCGACGCCGAAGGCCTGACGCGCCTGATCAACCGCTTCCTGACGCCGATGACCGATGTCATCATGGCGCGCCAGGGCACCATCGACAAATATATGGGCGACTGCATCATGGCCTTTTGGAACGCGCCCGAGGACGATGCCGACCATGCGCGGCACGCCTGCGAATCCGCCCTGGTGATGACCGAACGCCTGATCGAGCTGAACAAGAGTCTGGAAGAGGAATCGAAGGTCGAGAACCGCAAGCACATTCCGATCAACATCGGCATCGGCCTCAATTCCGGCATGGTCTGCGTGGGCAATATGGGCTCCGACCAACGCTTCGACTATTCGGTGCTGGGCGACAACGTCAATCTGGCCAGCCGGCTCGAGGGCCAATCGAAGACCTACGGCGTCACCACGGTGATCGGCGAGAACACCCAAAAGGAGGCGCCCGATTACGCTTCGCTCGAACTCGACCAGATCAAGGTGAAGGGCAAGACCGAGGCGGTGCGCATCTTCACCCTGCTGGGCCGGCCCGATCTGCGCCAGAAGCCGGAGTTCCTGGCCCTGGAGGCCGAGCACAAGGCCCTGTTGGCCGCCTATCGCGGCCAGAAATGGGACGAGGCGAGGGCTCGGCTGGCGAAGTGCCGCCAGTTGGGCGCCTTCTTGAAACTCGACCATCTCTACGACATGTATGACGAGCGGATCGCCGATTATTCCGAACATTCGCCCGGCGCCGATTGGGATGGCGTCTATGTGGCGAAGTCGAAGTAACCCGCAGCTATCGCGCGATTGACATACGTCAATGAAAAATAGGCGGGAGTTGGAAAGTCTGCCACAATCTTGCGTCAACGAAACGTGGCGGGATCGACAGCGCCGTTCCACATAAAGACAAGAGCGCGTGCAGATGGAGAGCGGATCGATCGTGGGATTCCAGGCCGACGACGCCTTGTTGAGAGCGTCGTTGGAATCGCTTGCCGAGGCCGTTCTGGTCATCGATGCCGGACGCAGCATCCGGTTCTACAATTCCGCCTTTGCCGTCTTGTTCGCCCTTGAGCCCAACGAAAATCTGGTGGGCAAGTCAGTGACCGAATTTTGGCGCCGCTTGGCCCGCCAGGGCGAGTTCGGCACCTTGTCCGAAGAGATGGCGATCGACGAAAGGCTCAAGCGGCTGGAAATGGGCAAGGCCAGCCGCGTCGAGCGGGTTCGGCCGGGCGGCACCGTACTGCAAATCGACAGCCGGCCCCTGGCCGGCGGCGGCTTCGTCTTCACTTATGCCGACATTTCGCCGATGCGGCTGGTCTCCGAGCGGCTGCGCCGGGTCAACCGCGCCACCGTGGTGACGCTGGCCAATTTCGCCGAGCATCGCGACACCGACACCGGCACCCATGTGTTGCGCGTTGCCCGGATGACCGAGGAAATCGCCCGAATCCTGGTCGAGCAGGGCGATTTCCCCGACGCGCTGACGCCGGCGGTGATGGAACATCTCGCCACCGCCAGCATTCTGCACGATGTCGGCAAGATCAGCGTGCCCGACAAGATTCTCTTGAAGCCCGGATCGCTCAACGAGGACGAGCGATCGCTGATGCAACGCCACAGCCTGAACGGCGCCCGCCTGTTGCGCGAGGCCAATCTGCTGGCCGAGGACAGTCTTTATCTTACTTTGGGCATCGAGATCGCGCTGTCGCATCATGAACGCGTCGACGGCAACGGCTATCCGCACCGGCTGAAGGGCGAGGACATTCCGGTCGCGGCGCGCATCGTGGCGGTGGCCGACGTCTATGACGCCCTGTGCACCAAGCGGCCCTACAAGGATGCTTGGCCGGTCGAGCGCGTGGTGAGCTTCATCACCGGCGAATCCGGCCGCTTCTTCGATCCTCGGGTGGTCGAGGCCTTTCAGACGGTGCTGGCGCGGCGCAGCACCATCAAGACCATCGTCTGGAATCCGGCGATGAGCGTGGGCGAGTCGCGGCTCGACGACGAGCATATGGTGCTGATCGACATCATCAATCAGCTTTACGGGGCCAACGAAAGGCGCGACAACCGGCTCTTGGAAATGGTGATCGACGAGCTTTACAGTTACGCAAGCTTCCATTTCCAGCATGAGGAAGATTACATCGCCGGGCTGGGCTTTCCCGGCACCGAACGCCATGTCAAATTGCATCACGGCTTCATCCGCCGGCTCACCGCCACCCGCCAGAAATTCCTGGCCGAGCGCCAGCCGGAAATCGGCATCGAAATTCTGGATTTCCTCACGAGCTGGCTGCGCGACCACATCATGGGCGAGGATCGCCGCTACCGCGAATTCGCCGAGTGGAACACCTTCACCGAGCTTCCGAGCGATTTGACCTGAGGGGCGCCCGGCCGGGGCACCGGCGGGCGGCGGGAATCAGGTTCCCTTGTCGATAACGTCGAGATCGAGCCGGCCCATCGCCTGCAAGAGCTGGAAGATGGCGGCCCGCGCGTCGTAGGAGGCGTTGACGTAGTTGATCTGCGCCGAATAGATCTCGTTCTCGGCGTCGAGCACCTCGATCACCGTGGCCTTGCCAGCTTCGCGGAGCTTCTTGCGGGAATCCCACACTTCCGAGGCGATGTTGACCGCGTTCTCGAGAAGCTGGACGCGCTCGCGCGAGGTGAGCAGGGCCTGCCAGGCGATCTTGGTCGCCTCGGCCACCTTGCGCTTGACGTAGTCGAGATTGTCCTTGGCGCCGGCGTAATCGAAGGAGGCCTGGGCGACCGCCGCCGGGGTCGAGAAGCCCGAGAACAAATCCCAATTGGCCTTCAAGAGCAACGACCAGTCGCGGCGCACACCGATGGTGGCGTTCTTGTCGTCTTCGTAATTGGCCTTGCCTTCGAGCGAAATGGTGGGGTAGTAGCCGGCCCGGGCCACCCGGCGCTTCTCGCGCGCCGCCTGGATGGCGGTGTCGCCGCTGTCGATGGCAGGATTCTCCTTGAGCGCGATGGCGATCGCTTCCTCGAGCGCGCTGGGCAGGAGCGAGGTGGCGGGCTGCGGGTCCTTCATCGAGCCGAATTCGGCGGCGCGGTCGAAGACCTGTTGGTAGCGCGAGCGCGAATCCTCGAGCGCGCCCTCGAAGCTCACCCGGCGTTCCTTGGCCAATTGCAGGCGCGATTTCGATTGCAGCACGTCAACCGCGATGCCCGACCCCTTGCGCACCCGTTCGTCTTCCAAGGAAAGCTGGGTCTGGATGTTCTTCTCGTTGTTCTTCGCCAGATCGACCAAGGCCGACTGGCGCAACACGTTGAGATAGGCGGTGGCGCCCTCGAGAAGCACGGTCTGGCGCACCGATTCCAAGGTGATTTCCGCCGTCCGCTGGTTGAGCCGGGTGGCGGCGACCGTGGCCGGGGTGGCGAAGCCGTCGAACAGCTTCTGGGTCACCGTCAGGCCGGCGGTCTCGCGGCCGCGCAGATAGGGTTCCTTGTTGGTTTCCCGACGGGTTGGGGTGTCGACGTATTCAAGGCCGTGGTCGCCGGTGATCGAAATTTTAGGATAATAGCCCGCCAGCGCGCCCTTGGTGGCTTCGCCGGCCGAGGCGATCGCCTTGCGGGTGGCCTGAAGTTGCGGATGGGTATCGATGAGAAGGCGCAGTTCCTCCTCGATCGTGGCGGCCTTCGCCGGCGCCAAGGCCAGGACCAACGCGGCCAAGCCCGTTCCGCCTGCCAGGAAGGATACCAACCTCATTCGCTAGTTCTCGCCCGCCCCGATGAACACAAGATGATGTGGTTGATCTTAATGAAATAGCTTGTGTCGTCAATATACTAATTTCACCCAAAAGGGCAAGGTAATCCAAGGCTAGATTAAGGTTTTATTAAGGGGTGTGTCGAAAAGACACGCCCGAATCGAGGATCGCCCCAAGAGCCGGCCAAGAGGCCCCTGCGACGATTTCTGCATCCCATCAAGCCTTTGAGGGGCTTGGTGGTTCGCAGAGCGACAGGCGGACTTCGACCGCGCCGCCCTCGAGCGAGGCACCCTTAACAAAGCCAAGAGAATCAACGAGGTTCAGCATTCGTCGGTTGTCGCGCAGGACCTGGCCGACCATCGTGCAGGTGCCGCGAGCCTTGCAATACTGGATCATCTTTTCCAAAAGCCTTGTTCCCAAACCCTGGCCCTTCAAATCGGAGCGCACGACGATGGCGAATTCCGTCTCGTCATTGTCGGGATCGGTCGCTGTGCGCACAACCCCCAACGTTTCCGGGCGGTTATGGTCGTCAAGGGCGGTGGCGAGGAAGGCCATCTCGCGGTCGTAATCGATCTGGGTGAGCCTCGCCATCTCGGTGTGCGGCAATTGGCCGACCAGCCCGAAGAAGCGGAAGCGGATGTCCTCGGGGGTGAGTTTCGAGAGGAAAACGTAGTGGTTGGGCTCGTCCTCGGGCCGGATGGGGCGGATCAGCACCGGACGCCCGTCGGTCAAGGCAAAGCTTTCTTCCAGTTCCTTGGGGTAGGGGCGGATGGCCAAGCGTTCGGCGCCCGGGCGGCCGGCCGGCGCCAGGGCAATGCGGGCGTCGAGCGCCAGAACCCCGGCCGCGTCGGCGAACAGCGGGTTGATGTCAAGTTCGACGATTTCGGGGATGTCGATCAGGATCTGCGCCACCTGCATGAGAACAAGGCAGATGGCGTCGAAATTGGCGGCCGGCCGGCCGCGATAGCCCTTGAGCAGCTTGGCCACCCGGGTGCGTCCGATCAGGTCGCGGGCCAGCGACATGTTGAGCGGCGGCAACGCCATCGCCCGGTCGCCGATCACCTCGACCGCCGTGCCGCCCTGGCCAAACAGGATCACCGGGCCAAAGATCGGATCGGTGGCGGCGCCGATGATCAACTCGTGGGCGCCCGGCCGCCTCGCCATGCGCTGGACGGTGAAGCCGTTGACCCGGGCGGTGGGGTTGATCTCGACCAAACGGTCGCGCATGGCGCGCGCCGCATGCTCTACCTCGGTGGGGCCTTCGAGATCGAGCACCACGCCGCCGACATCGCTCTTGTGGCTGATGTCGGGCGAGAGAATCTTGATCGCCACCTTGCCCGGTCCCATCGCCTGGGCCTGGCGTCCGGCGTCCTCGGGGGTGCGGGCGATGTGGGTTTCGACGGTGGGAACGCCGTAGGCCGCCAGCACCGCCTTGGCCTCGGGCTCGGTCATCGTGGTGCGGTCGGCGGCGAGGACGCTTTCCACCACCAGTCGGGCCGTCGCCACCGCCGGGGTGAATTCGGTGGGCGCCGAGGGCGGCGTCTGCATCAGCATGACCTGATTCTGCCGGTAGCGAATCAGATGGCGGAAGGCCGAGACCGCACCGTTCGGCGTCTCGTAGGTGGGGATGCCGGCGGCGTGGAAAAGGGTGCGGGCCTCCTCGACCGCCTCGCCGCCCACCCAGCAGGTCATCAGACTGGTGTGATTCTTGGCCGCCAGGGCGATCAGCGATTGTGCCACCTCGGTCGAGGAGGAGATGGCGGTGGGGGCGTGCATGCACAACACGGCGTCGATCTCGGGGGCGGCGAACAGGATCTCAAGAGCGGCGACGTAGCGCTCGCCCGGCGCGTCGCCGATGATGTCGATCGGGTTGGCGCGCGACCAGGTCGAGGGCAGGACGGCGTCGAGTTTGGCCACCGTCTCGGGCGCCAGCTCGGCCAGCGAACCGCCCTGGGTGATCAGGGAATCAACCGCCATGACGCCGATGCCACCGCCATTGGTAAGGATCGCCAGCCGCTCGCCCTTCATCGGCTTGGCGCGGGCCAGCGTTTCCACGGCGGCGAACAGCTCGTCGATGTCGTTGACCCGCAGCATGCCGGCGCGTTGGATGGCCGCGTCGTAGACGGCATCCGAGCCGGCCAAGGCGCCGGTGTGCGAGGCCGCCGCCCGCGCGCCCTCGGCCGCTCGGCCGGCCTTGATCACCAAGACCGGCTTGTTGCGCGCCGCGGCGCGCGCCGCCGACATGAAGTTGCGCCGGGCGTGAATCGATTCGATATAAAGCAGGATGGCGCGAGTCTCGGGATCGGAGCCCAGATAGTCGAGCACGTCGCCGAAATCGACGTCGGCGCAATCGCCAAGCGAGATGAAATGCGAGAAGCCGATGCCCTTGGGCCTGGCCCAGTCGAGCACCGCCGTGCATAAGGCTCCCGATTGCGAGACGAAGGCGATGCGGCCGGGCAGCGCCGGCTTGTGCGAGAAGCTGGCGTTGAGATTGGCGCCTGGCACCAAAAGCCCCAGGCAATTCGGCCCCAGGATACGAAGCTGATGCGGCTTGGCCGCCGCCAGCATCGCTTCTTGGGCGCTTTGGCCGTCGGCCATCTTGTGGGCGGTCATGCCCGCCGTCAGCACGGCGGCGGCCTTGGTGCCGCGCTGGCCCAAATCGGCGATCAGGCCGGGCACGGTGTCGGGCGGCGTGCAGACGATCGCCAGATCGGGCACGATCGGCAGGCTGGCGACCGTGGGATAGGCCAAAACCCCCGCCACCGCCACCCGCTTGGGATTGACCGGCATGATCGGTCCCAGAAAGCCGCCGCGCAGCAGGTTGCGGATCACCACCGAACCCACCGCCTTGTCGCGGTCGTTGGCGCCGATCACCGCCACCGAAGCGGGTTTGAACAGAAACGAAAGATTGCGAACGCTCATGAGGCCATCGGTCTATGCGGGATTCATGATACGCTGGTTATTGTGCAATGCAACAAAGAACCGCCGGAATCACTCGGGCGGGAAAAGCTTGCCGGATATCAGTACCTTACTCGAATAGAGGAAAACCCATAGAACGGCCAACGTGGCGAGGCCAAGGGCCAATCCGGCCAGCCAATGGGCTGCGGTATGACCAATAAGCCCGGCGTAATCGAGGCTGGCCAGCGCCATGGCGTCTAAGGGAAAGGTGAAAGCCCACCAGGTGACCCCGAAAGGCAGCTTGCGCCACAAGGGCCAGCAGAGAAGCACCAGCAAGGTGATGAACAGAGCGGTGAAAAAGAGCAGGCGGGCCAGAATATCGAGCTGATGGCCGTTCAAGGCCTGATAGCCCAGGAAGCCCACCGCCGGCGGGGCGATCAGGATGAACAGCGAGGGGGCCAGCCTGGCGGGCAGAGGCGGATGGAAGACCAGGCGCTCGAAGAGGGCGGCGAACAGCACCAGCCAGAACACCAGCCCGACCGAGAAGAAGAACCAGGCGATCTCGGTGTGGCCGAGCGTGACGCCCAACAGGGGGGCGATGATGTTGCCGACCACCGGCACGAACCAACTGGGATTGAACTGGGCGTAATCGTGCGGCACCAGCACCCAGCGGCTCATCAGGCGCAAGGTGAGCCCCATTTGCAGGGCGGCGCCCAAGGCCCACAACAGATGCGCCGGAGCGGGCGCGTAAGGAAAAAGCGCCGAGGCCAGGATCATCAACGAGATCGAGAAGGTGGCGAAAAAGCTGGAACGCACCGGATGGACGAATTCCGCCGCGACGCTTTGCGGATGGCGAAAAATCTTGGCCAGATAGGCGATCAGGGTCAGCGCGAAGAGCAGGGCCGCCAGGGCCAGGATCGCCTCGCCGATCAGGCCGGGCGCCGCCAACCGCTCAGCCGCCTTGCGCCAAGCCAGACCCAGCCCGCCGATCCCCATGATGGCGGCGAACTGGGCCATGGGTAGGTGGGCAAGCCAGCCCGATGGGGACGTGGAGCTGGGGTGGGGCATCGGGGCTCGATCAGGCGAAGGGATCGGCGGGCACTTCTTCCTCGCCGCGCACCAGCGCCTTCAGCTTCTTTTCCAGTTGGATGGGCGCGAACGGCTTGATCAGATAGGCATCGACCCCCACTTCCTTG
This sequence comes from Rhodospirillales bacterium, assembly GCA_016214125.1. Lineage (GTDB taxonomy): Bacteria > Pseudomonadota > Alphaproteobacteria > Rhodospirillales > WMHbin7 > JACRPC01. The sequence continues at coordinate 15,320 of JACRPC010000028.1, forward strand.
GCGGCGATCACCGAACCCTCGTCGGCGCGGGCGGTGAGCATGATGAAGGGCATGTCGAGCTTGTCGGCCCTGAGCTTGCGCAGGAATTCCACCCCAGTAATGCCCGGCATGTTCCAATCGCAGATCATCAGGTTGATGGTGCCGCGATTGGCTTGAAGAATCTTCATTGCCTCGATGGCGTCACGGGCGATCAGGCATTCGGCGACCCCCAGATCGGTGACCACCATCTTGACGAGGCGCAAGATATAATCGTTGTCGTCGACCGCGAGAACGTGCAGTTCGGCCAGCGCCGGATCTTTTTCCATACGTATTGGCATCGTTTAGGCTCATACCCCCGATTTTGGATCAGTGTGTGGTTTTTCGACTTCCGGTTCAAGGGGCACGGCGCGATTGCCTTTGCCGATCGCTGTCGTATTCTTGGCAGGGCTCCATTTCGCTACGAGAACCCGGATGACCACCAGACGGCAAGGTTGGGTTTTTGCTGGGCTGCTGACGGTTGGTGCTTTGATGGGCACGACGGGGACCGACGCCGCCGAGCGCTGGACCAAGGACGTGCCCAAGACGCTCAAGGGCGATTGGGTCGAGAACGGCAATTGCCGGGACAAGAGCGCCCGCAAGCTGGTGTTCTTCGATGGCGGCTTCCGCTGGTTCAAGGGCAAGGAGGCGCACGGCACGGTGCGCGGCGAATATTCGTACGAGACCAACGCGGCGCGCATCCTGTTCCGCCTTCGGGAAACCACCGAGGACGAAGGCCAGCCCCGCTACGAGATCACACTGTTCGGCGATCAATTGGTCCGGCGCACCGTCAAGGATGGCTTCACGGAAGTGTTCGGTCGTTGCAAGAATTAGAGCTTCTTCTTGAGTGTGAAGGCGCCGCGGAAATCGCCCTCTTTGTAGCCCTTGGCCTTGTCCTGGGGATAAAGCTGGTCGATGCGGGCCGCCACCTCGGGCTTCAACTCGGCGCCGTGGCAATTGAGGCAAGGACCGTCGGTGCCGATTGCTTTCAGGAAGCGGAAGGTTTGCTGGCCGTTCTCGGTGACGATTTCGGCCTTGACCAGCTTGCCCAATTCCTCGCCCGCGGCATGGCGTTTGGCGAAGTCGTCAAGCGCCGCCTTCTCCCAGGCGTCGGGCGCGTTGCCGGGATTGCGGGTGCGCAGCGTCGTGCGGGCCACCGTCCAGCCGCCGGTCGATTTCGCCTTCGCCAGCGCCGGGGCCTTTTCGGTGCAGACCGCCAGAGCGGTCAAGGGTCCGCCCGACTGCATGGCGCCGAACAATTCGCCGCGTAGCGTGTCGAAGAAATCCTTAATCACCGCGCCGGCCTCGGCCTTCAAGGCATCGGCGTCGGGTTCGGCCGCCGGCGTCGGCGTGGCGGCGAGCAGCAGAAGGGGAAGAATCAGGGTGCGGAGGCGCATGGCGTTCTTCTCCGGACCTAAATGAACAGATTGATCTGCGAGCGGCTGGCAAGGTCGATGTAGGTCGCCGCGCCCGCCAGTTCGATGCCGTCGATCAGATCTTCTTTCTTGAACTCGAAGAGATCGAGCGTCATCTGGCAGCCGATCAGGCGCACGCCCGATTCGATCGCCGCCTCGCGCAATTCCGCGATCGAGGCGACGCCCTTCTTCTTGATCAGGTTCTTCATCATGCTGGTCGCCATGGCGTCGACGCCCGGAATCGCCGCCATCAGATTGGGCATGGTCATGTGCATGCCCATCATCGGCATCTTCATCGCCGGATTGCCCAAGGTCGAGATTTCCAGATCGGAGACGTCTTTCTTCAAGAGGCCAAGCCCGTAGAAGGTGAAGAACAAGGCCACTTCGTGGCCCAGGCTGGCCGCCGTGGTCGCCAGGATGAAGGGCGGATAGGCCCAATCGAGCGTGCCCTTGCTGACGATCATCGCCATGCGCTTGGTGTTGTCGGGTGCGTTGGTCATCGTCGTCTCCGCGATTTAGGAATTGTTGTATTAGCAAACGCTAACACAAAGAGGGTCGCGGCGGGAAGGTGAAAATCGAAAAAAACGGATGATAACGATCGGTGACGCTGCCGAGATTGCCACGATCCGTAGGGTCCGTCTCTTCCGGCCTTGCGGGATGGCGAATCTCCAGGACGCCAAAATGGATATAGATCAAAATACGCATTTCGGCGTTTAAGGGGAACATAGAATTGATAATTCAATAGAATATATAATAGTATGATGCTCTTGATCGAAGGGCCCGGAAGACGTGATCGGGGTTTCCGTACCGGCCCGGCGGGTTAGACGCCGAGCCAGGTATGGGCCAGTTCGGCTTGGCCGGCCAGCTCGGCAATGGCGCCCGCCCAGCGCACTTGGCCCTTGCCCAACAGCACTGCCCGATCAGCCAGGGTGCTGGCAAAGCCGAGATTCTGTTCGACCAGCAAGATGGTTAGCCCGGCGCCTTTGAGGCGCTGCAAATGGCCCAGCAGTTCGGCGACGATCAGGGGCGCCAGCCCCTGGGTAGGCTCGTCGAGCATCAACAGGCGGGGCTGAGTGAGCAGCGCCCGGCCGATCGCCAGCATCTGCTGCTCGCCGCCCGAGAGATGGCCCGACCGGCTTTGCAGTCGTTCGGCCAAGCGGGGAAAGAGATCGAGCACGCGATCCAAGCTCCACTCGCCGGCGCGGGACGGCCGGGCGATCGCCAGGCTTTCCGCCACCGAAAGCGAGGGGAACATGCCGCGATGCTCGGGCACCAGAGTGAGGCCCAGACGGGCCAGGGAGGAGGTTCTGGTGCCGGCGATGGCGGCGCCATCAAAGGTGATCGTGCCGGCGCGGGGCGGCGTCAGCCCCATCAGCGCGCGCAGCGTGGTGGTCTTGCCGGCGCCGTTGCGGCCCAAAAGCGCGGTGACGGTGCCCGGCGCCACCGCCAAGCTTACCCCTTGCAGCACATGGCTGGGGCCGTAATAGACCTGAAGATCGCGCGCATCGAGGAGCGGGCTCATGGCGCGCCGCCCAGATAGCGGGCGCGCACCTCGGCCGAGGCGCGGATTTCGGCGGGCGTGCCCTCGGCCAGCACCGTGCCGGCATCGAGCACGGTGACCCGGTCGGCCAGACCGAACACCACATCCATGTCGTGCTCGATGATCACCACGGTCACCGAGCGGGGCAGGGCGGCGATCAGCCGTTCCATCGCCTGGGTCTCGTCGGGGCTCATGCCGGCGGTGGGTTCGTCGAGCAGCAGCAGTTTCGGCCGGCCGGCCAGCGCCAGGCCCACCTCGAGCTGGCGCTGGGCGCCATAAGACAACGCCGTCACCGGCTGTTCCAACCGATCCGCCAGGCCGATTTGGGCGGCGATCGCGGCGACCTTGCCTTCGATGTCGGCGCGCCGGTTGAGCGGACGCCACAGGCTCCAGCCCTGGCGCTCGGCCTCGATCACCGCCACCGCCAGATTGGCGCCCACGCCAAGGTCGGCGAACAGGGAATTGCGTTGGAAGCTGCGCGCCAGACCCATCCGCGCCCGGGCGGCAACGCCCTTCGTGGTGACGTCCTGGCCGGCAAAGCGGATGCGCCCGCCCGATGGCGGCACTTCGCCCGACAGCAGGTTGAAGAAGGTGGTCTTGCCGGCGCCGTTGGGGCCGATCACCGCCCGGCGCTCGCCGGCTGCGATGGTGAGCGTCACGTCGCGCAGCACCGAAAGCGCGCCGAAGGAACGGGCAAGGCCGATCGTTTCAAGCATGACGGCCTCGCCCGCGCGCCAGGCCCGCTTTCAACAGGCCGAACAGGCCGTGCGGCGCGAACATCACCACCGCCACGAACAGCGCGCCCAACACCAGCATCCAGTGGCCGGTGTGCTTGGCCAGCAGATGCGCCGCCACTTGCACCACCACCGCGCCTAGGGCCGGGCCGGCGATCGAACCCAGCCCGCCCAGGATGACGATGATCAGCACCTGACCGGAAACCGTCCAATGGGCGAGATCGGGCGAGACGAAGCCGTTCAACTGGGCAAACAGCGCGCCGGCCAGCGCGGTGATGCCGGCGGCCAGGGTGAACACCGCCGTCTTCACCGCCCACAGATTGGCGCCCAAGGCGCGCAGGCGCGTCTCGTTGCCATGCAAGGCGCGCAGGACCAGCCCGAAGGGCGAGGCAGCCAGCCGGTCGAGCAGCACGAAGACCAAAAAGGCGGCGGCCAAGGCGACCAACGCAAAGGTGCCGGCATCGTCGAAATTGAGGCCCAGCGCCTTCAGATTGGCGCGCGGAATGCCGGGCAGGCCGTCGGAGGCGCCCATCTTCCGGCTGGTGAAAAGGAAGGCGTGCAGCATCTCGCCCACCGCCAGCGTCACCATGATGAAGAAGACGCCGCCCACCCGCACCACCACCGCGCCGACCAGGAAGCCGGCCACCAGCCCCAAGAGGATTGCCAAGCCGGTGGCGGTCAGTGCGCCGAGGCCGAATTGGGTGGCGAGGATGCCGACCGCATAACCGCCCAAGGCGAAGAACAGCGCCTGGCCCAAGCAAATGAGTCCGGCGAAACCGGCCAACAGATCGAGGCTCATGGCGACGATCGCCCACAGCGCAATCTCGGCCAGGAAGCTGCGGCCGAAATAGCCGGTGCTGGCCCAGGCGGCCAGCCCGGCCGCCATCAGGACCAGCGCCAAGACCCAGCGCAGTTGGCGATCGGGATCGGCGTTCATTTGATCGGCAGCAGCCCCTGCGGGCGCACCAGCAGCACCAGGGCCATCACCGCATAGATCATCACCAGCGCCAGCTCGGGCAGGAAGACGCGGCCGAAGGTGTCGACCATGCCGATCAAGAGCGCGCCCAGGGCCGCGCCCTTCAAGCTCCCCGGACCGCCGACCACGACGACGATCAGGGTGAGGATGAGGATCGCCATGTCCATGCCCGGATAGACCGACAGCACCGGCGCCGCCACGATGCCGGCCAAGCCGGCCAGGCCGCAGCCCAGCGCGAAGACCAGAATGAACACCCGGTCGGTGTCGATGCCGATCGAGCGCGCCGTTTCGGCATCGTCGACTCCGGCCCGCACCATCGCCCCCAATTTGGTCCGCTCGAGGCCGATATGGAGGAGAACGAGAACCGCCAAGCCCAGCCCGATGATAAACAGGCGGTAGAGCGGATAGGGCTCGCCCAGGATCGTCACCTGGCCCTTCAAGAGATCGGGCACCGGCACCGACTGGCTGTAATTGCCCCAGATCAGCCGCACCGCATCCAAGCCCACATAGATGAGGCCGAAGGTGAGCAGCACCTGGCGCATCGGGCTTTGGTGCTGCATGCGCTTGAAGAGCAGTTGGTAGAGGACGAGGCCCAGGATGGCGGCGGCTAGCGGCGCGACGAGGAAGGCCGCCCAATAGGTGCCGGTCGCCTTGGCGACGGCAAAGCCGACATAGGCGCCGATCATGTAGAGCGTGCCGTGGGCGAGGTTGATGAAATTCATCAGCCCGAACACCACCGACAGCCCGATGGCGAGCAGGAAGAGCAGCATCGAAAGCTGAAGGGCGTTGAGAAGCTGGATCATCGGAAGCGGGTGGGGAAGGGGAGCGGCGCAAAACGCCGCCCCCCGCCTTTTCACCAGTTCATCGCGCAGCCGTTGACGTCGTCCTTGACGTTGGCGATGGTGTCGACCACCGCCAGATCGACCTTGCCGTCGGCGCCTTTCCGGGCCTCGACCATGTAGATGTTCTGGATGACGTTGTTGGTGGCCGGATCGATCTTCAAGGGGCCGCGCGGCCCGTTCATCTCGACCTTGTGCATGGCCTCGATTACCGCCTTCTTGTCCTTGGTGGCGCCCTGAGTGCGCTTAAGCGCCTCGACGATCAGGCGGCCCGATTCATAGCCCGCCGCGCCGAACTCGCTTGCCACCCGCTTGTGGCGCTCCTGATACTTGGCCTGGAAGGCCTTGTTGGCCGGGTTGTCGAGCGCCGGCACGTAATTGAGCGAGCCCAGGAAGCCCGCCGCCGCCTCGCCCTGGGCGGGCAGGAAGAGCGGCGACACCGTCCAGGCCGCCCCGGTGATCTTGACGCTTTTTGCCAATTGGAAATCGGCGGCTTGCTTGATGAAATTGATCGCCTCGGAGCCGGCGTAGAAGACGAAGACCGCGTCGGGCTTGGCGTCTTTCACCTTGGCCAGATAGGGACCGAAATCGCTGGTCTGGCCGAAGGGCGAATATTCCTCGCCCACGATCTTGCCGCCCGCCGCGGTGAAGCTTTTCTTGAAGCCGCCCATCAGCTCGCGTCCGGCGGCGTAGTCGGGCGCCAAGAGGAAGGCGCTTTTTACCCCCTTGTCGAACAGCCATTTTCCGGCCGGGCGGACGAATTGATCGTTGGAAAAGCCGACCCGGACGATGTAGGGCGAGCATTTCTCGCCGGTCAGCACGTTGGCGCCGGCGTTCGGCATGACGAGCGGGATCTTGCTTTGATGGACGAAATCGCGGATCGCCATCGCTTCCGACGAGGCCACCGGCCCGACCAGGAAATCGACATTGTCCGACGTCACCAGCTCGCGTGCCTTGGCGGCGGCGACGTTGGGTTTGGTCTCGGTGTCGGCGCGGATGATCTTGAGCGCCCGGCCGTTGACGGCGTTGCCCGCCTCCTCGAAGGCCAAGGCCATGGCGTTGGTGATTTCCTCGCCGATCGAGGCGTAAACGCCGGAATAGGGCAGGATGGCGCCCACTTTGATGTCTTGCGCCTGGGCCGGTAGGGCGGCCAGCAGCGCCAAGGCCGGAAGAACGGTGCGAATTTTCATGGTCACTTCCCTTTCGTGAACGATCCCTGATATGGCCGCCGCCCTTAAGGGGACGGTTTTGCCCGCAATGCTAGCCGGCCCCTTGTCATTGCGCAATGTTGGTGGGCAAAATGGAAAAAGAAAAAAGGGAAATCCGAGGAAGATCCATGCCGAAAGCCCGCCCCAACAGCCCGGCCCGGGTGATTGCCGATCTGGAAACCATCATCGAGGCGCTCGATGCGCAAGGACGGCTGGTCCGCATCAAGAGCGAGGTCGATCCCCGCCACGATCTGGCCGGCATTGCCGCCCGCTTCGAGGGCGGACCGCGGGCCGTTTTGTTCGAGAAGGTGAAGGGCCACGCCCATCCGGTCTTCACCGGGCTTTACTGGTCGCGCGAATTGTTGGGCGATCTGATGGGCAAGCCCGCCGACAGCCTGCCCCATTACGTGCTCGATCGCATCCGCTCCTGGCAGAAGGAGCCGGTCGATCCGGTGGTGGTGAAAACGGGCCCGGTGCTGGAGGTAACCGAACGCGAGGTCGATCTGGCGCGCTTGCCGATCCCCGAACACGCGCTGGGCGATGGCGGTCCCTATCTCGACGTGGCGGTGGTGATCGCCCGCGATCCCGAGACCGGGGTGCGCAACGCCTCGATCCACCGCTTCCAGGTGCTGGGCAAGGACAAGCTGGGCATGCTGATCGATCCCGGCCGGCACATGGAGCTGTACCTGGCCAAGGCGGCGAAAATGCAGGTGCGCCTGCCGATCACCATCAACATCGGCGTCGGGCCTGGCCTGCATTTCGCCGCCGCCACCCCGGCCGAGGCGGCGCCCGCCGACACCGACGAGTTGGGCATCGCCAGCGCCTTTCACGAAGCACCCCTGCAATTGGTGGCCGGCACGACCTCGAAGGTCGAGATGGTCGCCAACGCCATGTACGCGCTGGAATGCGAATTGGTGCCGGGCGAAGTGGCCCTGGAAGGCCCCTTCGCCGAAGTCACCGGCTATTACGCCAAGCAGGCGCCCCGGCCGGTGGTGCGGGTGAAAAAGATTCACCGGCGCAAGAATCCGATCTTCCACACCATCTTGTCGGGCGTCGAGGTGTTCAATTCGGTTGGGCTGTTGGGCGAGGCCAATGTGCTTAACCTTCTCCGCCAGCAGGTGCCGGGCGTCGTCGATGTCTATTTCAGCCATGGCGGCTGCGGCTTCTATCACGCCGTGGTCAGTCTGGCGCAGAAACGGCCGGGCCTGGGCAAGCAGGCGATGATGGCGGCCTTCGCCGCCTTTCCGCCCTTGAAGATGGTGACGGTGGTCGATGACGATGTCGACATCCGTGATCCGGGCGACATCGAATGGGCGAAGACGACAAGGCTCGATCCGCTCACCGGCATCGTCCTCATCCCTAAAGCGTTCGGCCACAATCTCAATCCCGGCTTCGCCTCGGGCACCGGCACCAAGGTTGGCTTCGATTGCACCCGGCCCTTCCCCTTCACGCCCGAGCATGACCGCGTCACCTTCAAGACGGTGGCGACCGAGGGGCTGGACATCCGGGTGCCCGAAATCCGCCCCGAGGCCGCGCCGGGCGTGACCGCGCCCACCGCCAAGGGCGGGCGCGGCAAATCCGGCGGCGGCCCGCTCAAGGCGATGTAAGCGGCATGCGGCAAGCCCTTACCCTCAAGACCAAGATCACCCTGGGGGTGCTGGTGCTGTTCTTGGTGGGCATCGGCCTGCTCACCTGGCTCACCACCACCCGGCTGCGCGAGGGCGTGGTGGGCGTGCTTTCCGATCAGCAATTCGCGGCGGTGAGTTATGTCGCCTCGGAGATTGACCAGGACATCCGCTTCCGCTTTGACTCTCTTGCCAGCACCGCCAATGCGATCACGCCGGAGATGCTGACCGATCCGGCCAAGCTCGACCCGCTGCTGCTCAACCGTCCGGTTCTGCTCAGCCTGTTCGCCAACGGCGTGGCGGTGGCCAATCGAACCGGTAAGAACATCTCCATCTATCCGAAATCCTTGACCCAGCCTGGCGCCGATTTCGATCGGCTTGAATATTTCCAAGAGGTGATGGCGACCGGCAAACGGTCTCTCGGCAAGCCAAGGCTGGGCCGGGTGACGAAAACCCCGGGCGTTGCCTTTGCTGTGCCGATCAAGGACCAGTCCGGTAATCTGATCGGCGCCTTGATCGGCTTTGTCGCCCTGGCCGATCCCTCCCTGTTCGGCCAGCTTGAAAGCGCCAATGTCGGCAAATCGGGCTGGATCGCCATCGGCGACCCAAAATACCATTTGATCGTCACCGCCAGCGACCCCAGCCGCGCCCTGGAGGTGATGCCCAAGCGTGGCGCCAACCTCATGCTCGACCGCTTTCTTGACGGGTTCGAAGGGTCGGGGGTGGCGGTCAATTCGCGCGGCATCGAGACGCTCACCTCGGCCAGGCAGATTCCCTCGGTTGGCTGGTTCGTCCAGGCGGTGCTGCCGACCGAGGAGGCCTACGCCCCCATGCACGCCATGACCAACGCCATCTATGGCTTGGCGGCGGGCATGGCCGTCGTCATCGGCCTGGTGACCTGGATGGTCATCCGTCGCTTGCTTGCCCCCTTAAGCCTGGCCACCTCCCGCATCCGTGCCATGACTGGGGCGAAGGGCGATCTTCAGGAACTGCCCATCACGTCGAGGGACGAAGTGGGCGAACTGGTGGCGAGTTTCAACCAACTGGCCGCCCAGCGCCGCCAAGCCGATGGCGCCCTGCGGGCCAGCGAACGCATGCACCGGCTGTTGACCGAAAACGTCCAGGAAGTCGTCTTCATCGTCGATGCCGAGGCCAAGCGGTTCCTGTATATGAGCCCGGCGATCGAACGCACCACCGGCTATACGCCCCAGGAAATCTACGCCCTGCCGCTCTATCATGGCATCGCCCCGGAGGAAATCCGACGCCGGCTGGACTCGCTCGATCGCCATGTTGCCGCCGTGCGCGCCGGCGACGAAGGCGAAGGGCGCTATTTCACCGCGGAAATCGAGCAGCCGACCAAGGACGGCCGGACGCTGTGGATGGAAGTCACCACCAGCTATTATCACGACGAGGCGACCGGCCATGTCTGCGGCCGCGGCGTTGGCCGCGACGTCACCGAGCGCAAACGCCTGTTGAAGGAACTGGAGGCCCAGGCGCGCACCGACGCGCTCACCGGCCTGGCCAACCGCCGCCATTTCCTGGAGCGGGCCGAGGTGGAATTGGCGCGCGCCCAGCGTTATGGCGGTCCGCTGTCCGTCTTCATGCTCGATCTCGACTATTTCAAGCGCATCAACGATACCCACGGCCACAAGGTGGGCGACTTGGTCCTGTGCCGGATGGCGCAGATCTTCGCCACCACGCTGCGCGAGATCGATCTGCCGGGCCGGATGGGTGGCGAAGAATTCGCCGTGCTGCTGCCCGAAACCGACGCCGAGAGCGCGCGGGCGGTGGCGGAACGGCTGCGCGCCACCATCGCCGAAGCCAAGGTGGTGCTCGATCAGGGCCTGCCGATCGATTTCACCGCCTCGATCGGTGTCGCCACCGCCAAGGGGCCGGACGGCAACATCGACATGCTGCTCTCCAAGGCCGACAAGGCGCTCTACGAGGCCAAAAATCAGGGTCGCAATCGGGTGACCGTCGCCGCCTAGCCTCGCCCCTTCCACCCGATCTCCTTATCCCTCAATGATTTGCCGGCTTGACCAGGAACAAGCCGATTGGGCTTGATGGCGGTCAAGTGAACAGTTTGACGGTAATCAATATTCATGTGACGTAAATATAACAAATATTTCAAAGTGAAATGAATATTCAATGATCATCGCTCGTGCTATTTAATGAAAACGTGCCAAAGCACGCTTTAACCACAAAAATATTATGGGGGTTACGATGAGCCAAGTCCTGAAAATCTCCATCGGACAACGCCTGTGGCTGGGCTTCGGCCTGCTCTGCCTGATCATCGCCGGCATCGCCGCCTACACGGCGGTGAGCGTCGAAGGCATCAAACAGGCCACCAACCGGATGACCAATCTGCGCATGCCGGCCGCCGATACCGGCGCTCGCATCCAGACTCAGATGATCGGCGCCGTGGCCGCCATCCGCGGCTACATGCTGACCAACAGCGAGGCGCAAAAGGTCGATCGCGCCGACGCTTGGCGCGAAATCGGCCGGTTGGTGACCGAGATGGACGCCATCGCCGTCCATTTCACCAATCCGCGCAACAAGGAAATCTGGGCCGAGGCCAAGGCCGTTCTGGGCGAACTTAGGGAGGCCCAGGGCCGCGCCGAAACGGCTCAGGCCAGCGATCCCGCCCAGGCACGCCAGATCATCGCCAACGAGACCGTGCCGCGCATCAATCGCCTGTTCGTGCTTTTGGAAGGCGAGAAGGGTGCCGACGGTTTGCGCAAAGGCGGCATGGTCGACAATCAGAAGATGATGCTGAAGCAGGACGCGCTGGCCATCGACCGCAGCATCGAAACCCTGGTGACGGTCGTCTGGGCGGCCCTGGCGATCGGGCTGGCCTTGGGCGGGCTGATCGCCTTTACCACGGCGCGCGGCATCACCCGGCCGCTCAAGGGCATGACCCACACCATGGACCGGCTGTCGCAGGGCGACGCCGAGACCGAGGTGCCGGCCACCGACCGCAAGGACGAGATCGGCCAGATGGCCAAGGCGGTTCTGGTGTTCAAGGACAATCTGCTGCAGTCGCGCCGGCTGGAGCGCGAACAAGAAGAGTTGAAGCGCCAGGCCGAGTTGGAGAAGAGGCGGGTCATCAACGACATGGCCGACAATTTCGAAAAGAGCGTGCTGGGCGTGGTCAATTCCGTGTCCTCGTCGGCGGCCGAGATGGAAGCCTCGGCGCAGTCGCTCTCCTCGGTGGCCGAGGAGACCCAGCGCCAGGCCACCGCCGTGGCCGCCGCCTCCGATCAGGCCTCGACCAACGTGCAAACGGTGGCTGCCGCCACCGAGGAACTGGCCATTTCGATCAAGGAGATCGGCGGTCAGGTGGAGAAGGCCGCCCGGGTGTCGCGCCAGGCGGTCGAGGAATCGAGCAAGGTCAACGACCTCGTGCAAAGCCTGGCCGAGGCGACCAGCCGCATCGGCGACGTGGTGAAGCTGATCAACGACGTCGCCAGCCAGACCAATCTCTTGGCCTTGAACGCCACCATCGAGGCGGCCAGGGCGGGCGAGGCCGGCAAGGGCTTCGCCGTGGTGGCGAACGAGGTGAAGGGCCTGGCCAACCAGACGGCGAAGGCGACCGAGGAGATCACCCAGCAGATCTCGGGCGTGCAGAGCGCGACCAGGCAAGCGGTCAACGCCATCCGGGAGATTTCGCAGACCATCGGCAGCATCAGCGAAATTTCCTCGGCGATCGCCAGCGCCGTCGAGGAGCAGGGCGCGGCAACCGGCGAGATCAGCCGCAACGTTCAGCAGGCCTCGGCCGGAACGGTCGAGGTCTCGACCAACATCTCGGGGGTCATGCAGGCCTCGACCGAGACCGGAAGCGCCTCGGAACAGGTGCTGGCGGCGGCGCGCGGCCTGTCGGAGCAGTCGGCGCATCTGAAGGAGGATGTCCAGCGCTTCATCGCCCATTTGCGCGCGTCGTAACCGCGTTGGGAAGCCAAGAAAGGCCCGCCGGGGATGCCGGGCCTTTCGGGGAGGTGTGGGATGATCATCGAAAGCTACAACACGACCGACGGCATCACCTTTGTGGTGAGCGGCCGGATCACGTTCGCCGATCACAAAAACATGCGCGAGCTGGTGCGCGCGGTTGAGCGGCGCGACTATCCCAAGGTGGTGTTCGATCTGGAAAAGATCGAGTTCATCGATTCCTCGGCCATCGGCATGCTGCTTCTGGTGCGCGAGACCGCGGTGGCGCATGGGGTCGAGGTCGCCATCAAGGGGGCGCGCGGCCGCATCGCCCGGCTGATGAGCGTGGCCCGCTTCGATCAGCTTTTCGCCATGGTGTGAGAGGTGGGCGATCGCCTGAGGCTGTGCTAGAAAAAGAGGCATGGTTCTTCATGCATCGTTTCTAACACGCGGGAACGTTCACGAGATAACCGCCCGGATGGCCGAGGCTGTCGAGGGCTTCGGCGCATTCGTCGATCTCTTGCGCCAGCAAGGCGAACAACATTATCTTTTTGCCTGTTTGGCCTTGGCGGACCCTGCGGTGGTCAAAGGGCCGGAGGCGTTCGCCTTCGCGGCGACCATGATGGAAGAAAGGCGTCCGGCATTCCTTGGCCGATTGCTGGGGCGGAAGATCGACAAGGCCGGCGTCCGCTTGCTCTACAAACTTGATCCTGCCCCTTTGGCAAAGGCCGCCTATGTCGATTTGTTGAGCGCGAGCGCATTGCGCCCGCTCGGCAAAGTGCTCAGTCACGCCCAAACCTTGCCGTTGGGGGTGATTCGGGCGCTTCCCGACTTCATTTCGGGAAAACTTCCCATCGTCATTCTTGAGCTTCTGGCGGCGGGAAAGCATGCCACGCTGGCCGAGGGTTGCCTAGTGGACCGACTCTAACGCCTCCTTCCCGCGCTTGACGGCAGCGAGGACACGGTCTGGGTCGGCGGTCCATACGAATGGCTTTGGATCGCCGTTGGTCTCGTCGATGAAGCGATTGATCGCTTCCTGGAGTTCGACGA
>JACRPC010000052.1 GCA_016214125.1 Rhodospirillales bacterium
CCACTCGGCGCTGGGCTACCGGCCGCCGGTTGAGTTCGAGGAAAACCTGTTCCCCCAGCGGGCCGCTGGCCAGCGGCCCGCTGGGGTGGTTGACGCAACCTGTCCCTAATTACGCTGTCTCACCCATGGGGTGCAGTCCATGTCTAAAAAAGGGGACATGAGATTTATTTTCTAAAAATATAGCATATTTTCAATTAGTTCATGCTGCATACCCATAAAACCGAATCACGCCTCCTCACGCCGCCAGGGCGCGGCGGACGGCGTCGGGCTCGTGGGCGATGATCGTCAAGAGGGCGCGGGCCTGGGCCGACGGCATCGTCGTTACCGGCGAGGTTCAGGCCATTACCCAACTGGATAATGTCACCGCAAGCCAGCTTACCCAGGCGGATTTCGTTTAGGCGGTTTCGGCCATTCGGGTTTCTCGATCAGCATGTCGCCCATTTGCCGGGCGCGCTTGATGATTGTTAGGACGGTCGCCTTGACGATGGGGTCAAGGTCGGCGAATCGGGCCTGGAAGTCCGCTCGTGACATCGCCAACACCGTCGTATCGGCCACCGCCACCACACGCGCCATATGTGGCTTATCATCGAACATCGCCATCTCGCCCACCACCTCGCCCGGGCCACGTACGCCCAGCTTGCGGGGATGATCGGTGAGCCTCATCTTGCGGACCTCAACTTGCCCGCTCTTGATCAGGTAAATGAAATTCCCCTCCGTCCCCTCCTCGATCAGGATTTCGCCCTTTCTCAAGGAAAGCTGATTGTTTCCCAATGGCTGCACCATGCCCCTCGCCTCCTTGCCATCGAACCGGCCAGCGATTGGTTAATGATATTACGAAATTCAAGGCAACGGTATGGGGTGGAAAATGCCCAGCCTATTTCACCGCCGCCAAAGCGCGGCGGACGGCGTCGGGCTCGTGGGCGATAATCGTCAAGAGAGCGCGGGCCTGGGCCGAGGGCATCCGCCTTCCCTGCTCCCAATCGCGCAGCACCGCCACGCTCACCCCAAACAGGGCGGCGAATTTCTTCTGAGTCACGCCCATCGTCTTGCGCCGGGCGCGGGCATCGAGGGTGGCCGGAAGGCGGACGCCATAATCCTTTGGCTTGGCATCGCCCCGTGCGAAGGCCAGCGCCTGACGGGCGCTGTTGATCAATCTCGTTCCGGCGCTGGGCATGGGCGGAAGCTCCGAAGCCGAACCAAGCCTCGATCATGGCGCAGGCGGGAAAGAAGGCAAGCGCCGAGCGGAGGGCGTAAGGGCGCGGGGCGGCGTGGGCGAGAGGGCCAGGGCCGTGGACGTAAGGGTGCGGGTGCGAGGGGCGTGGGGGGAAGCGGGGGCGCGAGAGGTGCTACGGGCGAGAGCGCGTGAGGCGTGGCGGGCGCGCCGGGATTCGACCGATCAAACGGGCAAGAAGGCTGGGCGGCACTCCAAGAAAGCGCCGCCCTACACCCCGAAGCTTTTCACCAAGCTGCCCACCAGCATGAACCAGCCATCGATCAGCACGAAAAAGATCACCTTGAAGGGCATGGCGATCATGGTGGGCGGCAGCATCATCATGCCCATCGACATCAAGACCGACGACACCACCATGTCGATGACCACGAAGGGCACGAAGATGAGAAAGCCGATCTCGAAGGCGCGCCTCAGCTCGCTGATCATGAAGGCGGGAATAAGGGCGTGGATCGGCGTCGCCTCGGGGCTGGCCACCGGCTTGGCCTTGGCGATTTCCAGGAACAGGCCCAGATCCTGCTCGCGCACATGTTTCATCATGAAGGCGTGCAGCGGCTTGATCGCCGCGTCAAGCGCCTGCATCTCGTCGATCTTGCCGGCCAGCAAGGGCTTGATGCCCTGCTCGTAGGATTCGGTCAAGGTGGGCGTCATGATGAAGCCGGTGAGGAAGAGGGCCAAAGCCGCCATCACCATCTGGGGCGGCGTGCTCTGGGTGCCCAGCGCCGTGCGCAGGAAGGACAGCACCACCACGATGCGGGTGAAGCTGGTCACCATCACCAGAACCGAGGGCGCGATGCTGAGCACCGTGGTGAGGAGGACGAGCTGGATGATCCGCCCGGTGGTCGAGGCGCCCTCGCCCAGATCAAGGGTGAGCGTCTGCGCCAAAGCGGGCGAGGCGCCCGCCACAACAAGGACCAGCGCCAAAGGGAGCAGGGATTTTCTCATGCCGGGCTTTCCAAGGGTTCCGAGGCGCGCCCCGGTTCGGCGGGGCGGGCCGCAATGCCGCGCTCGACCACCTGATCGACCGTGCCGCCGACCAGCAACAGATGCTCGGTGCCGTCGCGGCGCACCAGCACCAGCCGGCGCTTGGCGTCCAGGGCGGTGACCTCGATCACCGCCAGCCGGCGCGGCCCCCGGTTGCGCGGTACCGCGCCGCCAAGCCCGAAGCGGCGCACCGCCCAGGACAAGGCCAGGATCAGCCCGATCACCAGGATCAGGGCCAGCACGAAACGCAGATAGGATTCGCCGTCCATCGCCATGATCGATCAGGCTCCGCCGCCTTGGGCGTGCAGGGCGCCTTCCAGCCGCAGCGCGAAGGCCTGGCCCAGCCGGTCGAGCCCGGCCAGAAGATCGTCGAGAATGGGCAGATAGCCCCGGCTTTCCTCGGGCGGCAAGGTGGCGAGCGACCGGCAAAGCCGTTGGGTGCGCGATTCCAAAGCCTTGACGTCGATGGCGCGGCCCTCGGCCAGATGGGCCAGCGCCGCCGTCACCAGGGCCGCCAATTGGCGCAGCTCGGCCCCGGCCGGGCTTTCGGAAGCGGCGCTCATCGGGGAGCCTCGGGCGCTTCGGGCGGCGCCTGATTGTTGGCCCGGTAGACGTAGGAGAGGATTTCCGCCACCGCGATGTAGGCCTCGACCGGGATTTCGCTGTCGATGTCGATCGCCGACAGGATCTGCGCCAGATCGGCGTCCTCGCGCACCTTGATGCCGTGGGCGAAGGCCAGCTCGAGAATCTTCTCGGCCACGAAGCCGCGCCCGCTTGCCACCACCCGGGGCGCCTCGGCCTTGTCCGGGTTGTACTCAAGCGCCACCGCCACCGAATCGGGCTTCGGGCGGGTCGGGTCTTTGGGATCGCGGGGCGGGCGGCTCATGGCGGATCGGGCCTCGTGGGCGATGGGTCCAGTCTGGCCGGCGGGGGTAAAGAAAGGTTTAAGTGAGGGAGGGACTCTTTTTGCGTTGATCGCAGGCGATCAACGCACCCGGCCGCCGGATCAAAGAGGGCGCCGGGCGCTCGCCTCCGCTCGCTTGGCTTCCGCCGCATAAGCGGCGCGGCGGCCTTGCCGCCGGGGCGCTACGCGCCTTGGCGACCTTGTCAGGACGGCCGTGATGGCCGATTCTTACCCCATGTCGCGTCTTTTGGCCGTTCTCGGGCCCACCAACACCGGCAAGACCCATCTGGCGCTGGAACGCCTGATGGCGCATGCCAGCGGCATGATCGGCTTTCCGCTTCGCCTGTTGGCGCGCGAGAATTACGAGCGGGTGGCCGCCGCCAAGGGCGCCGATCAGGTGGCGCTGATCACCGGCGAGGAGCGCATCCTGCCCGCCCGGGCCCGCTATTTCGTCTGCACCGTCGAAAGCATGCCCTTGGACCGCGAGGTCGATTTCCTGGCGGTGGACGAAATCCAACTCGCCGGCGATCCTGAGCGCGGCCACATCTTCACCCACCGTATCCTCAACGCCCGCGGGCGGGGCGAAACCATGTTCCTGGGTGCCGCCACCATGCGCGGCCTGTTGGCCCGCCTGGTCAAGGGGGTGGCGATCGAAAGCCGGCCCCGCTTTTCCCTGCTTCGCCATGCCGGGCCGGCCAAGTTGCTGCGCCTGCCGGCCCGCTCGGCGGTGGTGGCCTTCTCGGCCGGCGAGGTCTATGGCCTGGCCGAGCTGATCCGCCGCGCCAAGGGCGGCGCCGCCGTGGTGCTGGGGGCGTTGAGCCCCCGCACCCGCAACGCCCAGGTGGCGCTCTATCAGGCGGGCGAGGTCGATTATCTGGTGGCGACCGACGCCATCGGCATGGGCCTCAACATGGACATCGATCACGCGGCCTTCGCGGCGCTGGCCAAGTTCGACGGCCGCGGGCCGCGCGCGCTGACCGCCGCCGAGTTGGCGCAGATCGCCGGTCGGGCCGGGCGGCACATGAATGACGGCAGCTTCGGCACCACCGCCGATTGCCCGCCTTTGGCCGACGACATCGCCCGCGCCATCGAGGAGCATGTTTTCCCGCCCGTGAAGGCGGTCTATTGGCGCAACGGCGATCTGCGCTTTTCCTCGATCGAGACGCTGATCCACGATCTCGACCGCCCGCCGCCGGCGCCCGGTCTGTTGCCCGCCCGCCTGGCCGACGACCGGCTGGTCCTGGAGGCGCTGGCCCGCGATCCCGAGATTCGCCCGCTCGCCCAGGGGACCCAGCGGGTGCGGCTTCTCTGGGAGGTCTGCCAAATCCCCGATTTCCGCAAGATCATGGCCGAAGAGCATGCCCGCCTGTTGGGCCAGATCTATCGCCGCCTGGCCCAGTCGCCCCATCGCCTGGCCGACGAGTGGCTGGACGAGCAGATCCGCAGGCTCGACCGCGTCGAGGGCGACATCGACACCCTTTCCGGCCGCATCGCCCATATCCGCACCTGGACCTATGTGACGCATCGCGCCGATTGGGTCGCCGATCCCGCCCATTGGCAGGCGACAAGCCGCGCCGTCGAGGATCGGCTGTCGGACGCCCTGCACGAACGGCTGACCCAACGCTTCGTCGATCGGCGCGCCGCCATCCTGGCCCGCTGGCAGAAGGAGGGCGACGAGCAGGCCGACGCCGAAATCCACGACACCCAGGTGCGGATCGGCGGCGCCTTGGTCGGCCGGCTGGAGGGCTTCCATTTCGCCGCCGAGGGCGCCCAGGGCCATCGCGAGCTGCGCAGCCTGTCGGCGGCGGCCGAGCGGGCGCTTCGAGCGGAGATGGCGGCCAGGCTGGCCCGCCTTAGGGCCGACGATCTAACCACCCTCATGCCCGACGCCGAGGGCCGGGTGCTGTGGCAGGGCGAAAGCGTGGGCCGGCTGGCGCCCGGCCCCGACATCCTTACCCCGGCGGTGCGGCTTGTCGGCGGCGAACTTTTGAGCGTCGCCCAACGCGATGATGTTCAGCGCCGCTTCGAAGACGGGGTGGCGGGCTGGGTGGCGCGCGGGCTGGCGCCCCTGATCGCGTTGCGCGACGCCGATCTGATGGGCGGGCCGCGCGGCCTGGCCTATCAGTTGGTCGAGGGGCTGGGCGCCATCGAGGCCCGCCCCGCCGCCGGTCTGGTCAAGGCGCTGACCGAGTCCGAGCGCCAGGCGCTGGCAAGGCTGGGCGTGCGGCTGGGAACCGAAAGCCTCTTCCTGCCCGCCCTTCTCAAGCCCGCCCATCAGCGCATCCGCCTTTTGCTCTGGGCCGCCGGCCAGGGCCGCGCCGTTCCGACGCCGCCGCGCTTCGATCGGGTGGCGCCGCCCTTGGGCGATCTCGAACCCGAGGCCTGGCGCGCGATCGGCTATCGTCCGCTCGCCACCCACGCCATCCGGGTCGATGTGCTGGAAAAGCTGGCGGTGCTGGTGCGCCGCCAGGCCCAAGCCGAAGCCGCGGCGCTTGCGGGCGAGGGGGCGGCGGGGCTTGGTCTCTCGGCGGTGGCGTTGGCCGAGGCGCGGACCATGCTGGGCAAGCAAAAATCCGCCAAGCCGGCGAAATCGGCCAAGGCGGCGGCGGCGGGCGATTCGCCCTTTGCGATCTTGAAGCAACGCCGGACCGCGCCCCCATGACCGGCCAAAGGCTGGACAAATGGCTGGTGGTCGCCCGCTTTGCCAAGACGCGGGAAAAGGCGGCGGCGCTGATCGAATCGGGCCAAGCGAAGGCGAACGGCAAGCGGGTGGAAAAACCATCCCATCTCGTGCGGCCGGGCGACGTGCTCATCCTGCCGCGCGGGCGCGACCTGGCGCTGATCAAGGTGGTGGCGCTGGCCCCAAGGCGCGGTTCCGCCGTCCAGGCCCGTCTTCTCTATGACGATCTCGAGCAAGCCCCTTAACGGCAAGGGTTGTAAGCCGGCGAACGTTATGGTAGGTGGGCTGTCGCTTGAAAAGCGTTGCGTCCGGGAGAGATCGCCATGGCCTATATCGTCACCGAGAACTGCATCAAGTGCAAATACACCGACTGCGTCGAAGTCTGCCCGGTCGATTGCTTCTATGAGGGCGAGAACTTCCTGGTCATCAATCCCGACGAATGCATCGATTGCGGCGTCTGCCAGCCGGAATGCCCGGCCGAGGCCATCTTCCCCGATTCGGAAGCGGTGACCGCCGACTGGGTCGAACCCAACCGGAAGTTCAGCAAAGAATGGCCTAACATAACCAAAAAGATCGATAAATTGGCCGATGCCGATGCCTGGAAAGGCAAGCCCGGCAAAAAGGCCCAGCTCAGCCCGAATCCGGCCAAGCGCTGATCCGGTAAAACCACCATATGTAGTTGGGCCGGGCCGGCCGACCACCAAAAAAGGCCTATTCTTAACAGGATGTTATACTTTCCCCCTGTCATTTGGGGCGAAGTCGTGCTATATAAAAATGGCCCGGAGACAGGAGGTTGACGGGTCGCCGGGACGGGGTTTTTCGGGCCTCCGAACAGTCCCTTACGCGGCGAAATCGTTGACGGTTTTGGCCGGGCGGGTTTGCCCATGAGCTGTGTCGCATGACCAACCATCCGTATCGATGCGGATGGCAGGCGGATTCGTCATCGCCCTTCGAGCCCGGGCGATCGACGCGGCGAAAAAGGGCCGATGTGAGGGAAGATAAGAGAATGGCGAGCACCAATTCTTCGTTCAATCCCGGCGACTATGTGGTCTATCCGACCCATGGCGTCGGCCGGGTGATGGCGCTGGAGAACCAGCGGATCGCCGGCATGGAACTTCAGCTTTTCGTCATCAGCTTCGACAAGGACCGGATGACCTTGCGCGTGCCGGTGACCAAGGCCCAGAAATCGGGCCTGCGCAAGCTCTCGACCCGCAAGGTGATGGAATCGGCGCTGACCACGCTGCGCGGCCGCGCCCGCGTCAAGCGCACCATGTGGAGCCGGCGCGCCCAGGAATACGAGGCGAAGATCAATTCCGGCGATCCGGTGTCGATCGCCGAAGTGGTGCGCGACCTGCACCGCAGCTCGAGCCAGCCCGACCAATCCTATTCCGAGCGGCAAATCTACGAGGCGGCGCTCGATCGCCTGGCGGCCGAGCTGGCCGCCGTCGAGCGCATCGATCCCAAGGCCGCGACGCGGCGTCTGGAGACGCTTCTCGAAGCCGCCTAGCCATGGCTGGGGCGGGGGGGCCGGCGGAGCATCAGACCATCCTGGCCCTTCGGGGCGGCGGGCGCATTTGGGCCGTCGCCGCCGTGCATGGCGAGGCCGATCGCCTGGACGACTTGCATGCCCAACTGCTGGCGAAAAGCCAGGCCGGCGACCAACTCGTTTATCTCGGCAATCTTCTTGGCCTGGGGCCCAAGGTTAAGGAAGCGCTCGACGCGGCGCTGCTCTTTCGCCGCGCCTTCATCGCCAGGCCGGGCGCCGACGCGGCCGATCTCGTCTTCCTGCGCGGTGCCCAGGAGGAGATGTGGCAGAAGCTGCTTCAGCTTCAATTCGCCACCGGCCCCGCCCAGGTCTATGACTGGATGCTGAGCCAGGGCGTTGGCCCCACCATCGCCGCCTATGGCGGCACGGTCGAGGAAGGGCGCCAGGCAATCAAGGAAGGCATCTTGGCCTTGACCCGCTGGACCAGCGCGCTTCGTACCGTCTTTCGCGGCCATGACGGCCACGCCCAATATCTTTCGGCGCTGCGCCACGCCGCCCATTCCGGCGAGGGCGGGCTGCTGTTCGTCCATGCCGGCATCGATCCCACAAGGCCGCTGGCCGCGCAAAGCGACAGCTTCTGGTGGGGCGGCGGCGGATTCTCCGATCTCGCCCAGCCCTATGGCGGTTTCATGAAAGTGGTGCGCGGCTTCGAACGCAAGCATCAGGGCCCGCGCACCGACGCCCACACGGTGACGCTTGATGGCGGCGCCGGTTTCGGCGGCGCGCTCATCGCCGCCCGCTTCGAACCCGACGGTTCGGTGAGCGAGATTCTCAAGGCCTGAGAGGATCGGCGCCCCCGTCGCCATCGCCATCCGCGACAATTCACCGCCCCTTAATCAACCCGCGAGGTCGGCTTGGCGCGATCGCCGCCGGGCCGGCGATTTCGGCTGGAATTTCGAAAACGACTGTGCAATTTTGCCGCGGCTCTCGTGGAGGAGAGCGTTCCGGATCGAGCCGGATCGGGTTGGTTTCGGTTCTTTGGATCGGCGATGGCGGCTTCAAGATTTGTTCAGATCGGGTCGGCGGCCATGCTCCTTGGCCTTTCGGTCGGATGCCAGCTCACCGGCGCCAAACAGGCCACGGAAAACCGAGGCGAGTTCCTGCAAGAAACCAAGATCACCGCCAAGGAGCTGGAATACGACATCTACGAAATCAGCGAATTCCGATTCGCCAAGATCATCAAAAAAGAAAGAGACTATGGATCGCTGGTCTATTACACCCTCCATTTCGCCGACGATCAGGGCGTCATCGATATCAAGAAAAGAAACGGTTGGAATTATTTTCCGGACGCCGAAGCGGTTTACGCCCGCAACGAGGATCAGTTCGTAACTCTATTGAAGGAGCTGAAATATTCCGGCCCCTTCGATCGGGCGCGAAAAATCACCCCGACCTTTGCCAGGGGCGGAGGCCTCTACACCTTCGGCATGCACGGGGAGCGGCGCTGCTTCGTGTCGCGGGCCGGCTACGACATCCGTTCGGCCAGCAAGGGCTACGAGTTTCGGCCCGCCCACGATACCGGCACCGACAAATTCGATACGATCATCGACGTCAAATATTGCGGCTTGCAATCGGCCGAGGATCTGATCCTCTGGCTTCAAAGGGTGCGGCTGAAATAAGCGCCCGGTGAGAAAAGTCGGGCGGGGATGGTGCCCCGCCCGGCCGTTTCTGGTGGTTGCGCCAAACGAAGACCGCTTTACGGACGCATCGCCTCGGTCTCGATCAGCATTTCAAGCTCGTCGCCCAGATTGGGCACGCCGTACTTCATGCCGAAATCGCTGCGCTTGATCTTGCCGCGCGCCGAGAAGCCGATGGTGAACTTCTTCGAGGGCGGGCTGATGTCGTCCTTGTTGAAGGAGGCGTCGAGCACCACCGGCTTGGTCACCCCCACCATGGTCAGGTTGCCCATCAGCTTGCCCGAACGCTCGCCGGTCTTCTCGATCCCGGTGGAGACGAAGGTGATCTCGGGGAATTCCTTGACGTTGAAGAAATCCGGGCTGCGCAGATGGTCGTCGCGCTTGGCGTGGTTGGTGTCGATGCTGGCGGCCTTGATCACCACCTTGACCTTCGAGGCGGGGATGTTGTCCTTCTCGAAATCGATCTCGCCCGAGGATTCGTTGAAGCGGCCGATCATCTTGGAAAAGCCGAAATGGCCGTGGATGAAGTAGATGCTGGTGTGGCCGGGATCGAGCGGGAACTTTTCGCCGGCCAGGGCCGGGGCGGAAAGCGCCGACAAAGCCAGAGCGGCTCCGAGAATTTTACGCGACATCGTGATCTCCCAGTTGGTGGTTGCGGTTGAGGTGGACATCAGTAGCCCGAGGTCGCATCGGGCGAGACGAGGAAGGCCAGGCCTACCGCCACCGCCATCGGCAGGGCGGCGAGGAAACCAAGGGCGACGATTCGCAGGGCGCGGTTGGCGATCCCCACCCGATCGGCGACCCCATCGGCCCAAAGCAGGGGCAGCGCCGCCAACAAACACCAAGACGGCGTGCGCGCCGGCCCGAACTGCACAAGGACCAGGGCCAGCAACAAGGGCGCGCCGGCGGCGGCGAGCAGCAAGCCGGCGCCCGGCTGGTGGCGGGCCTTCGGCCAATTGGCAAGCAGGAAGCCGCCCAGCGTCGCCGCCCCGGCCAGACCGAGCTGGCCGATCGAGGCCGAGGCGCCGATCAAGGCCACGGCGCCCAGGGCGATCGAAAGATGGAGACCCATCAGCGCGGCGGGCGCCGGATCAAGCCCCCGGCTGGCCAGCCGGCGCAAAATCAGCACCGCCGCCATCGCCCACAGGGCAAAGCGAAGAAGGTCGGTGCCGCCGGGCGCCTTCAGGACGGGGGCGAAAATCCAAAGCGCGCTGGCGGCCAGCCAGGCGGCCATCAGGATGAGGCCTAAGCGGTCGAGCGGACGCTTGGCATCGATCACCAAAGCCAGAACCAGGCCGGCCGCCAAACTCCAACCGGTCTTGGCCATCGCGCCTTGGGGCGGAAAGGCCGGCCAGCCGAGAATCACCGCATAGGTGACGAGAAAGGCCAAGGCGGCGCCGCCGCCCGCCAGACGTTTCCCCCGATCGCCGCCGCCCACAAGCCCGAGAACCCCCGCCGCGACCAAAGCGGTCAGCAGGGGCAGCAAGGATGTTTGGACGACGGGATCGGAAAGAAACGACATCGGCGAACGGACCTCCACTCCTCGAAAGGGAAGGTAACCCTTCGCGGGCAAAGGGAAAATCCCCACAAACGGAACAGCATTGTTTCCAAGGGGAAACGAAAAAGGCCCTCCGCCCGTTGGACGGAGGGCCTTGAAAAGACGAAATAATTTAGTGCGACATGAGGATTGGTACCGTCATGTGGCGCAGGATGTGGCGGCTGGCGCCGCCCAGGATCATCTCGCGCAGGCGCGAGCGGCCATAGCAGCCCATGACAATGAGGTCGATTTCCTCGTCGGCGGCGCGCGACAGCAGCATGTTGCCGACATCGATGTCGTCGGCGAAGACGTGCTGGGCCTCGGCCTTGACGCCGTGACGCGCCAGATGCTGGGCGATGTCGGCGCCCGGAATGGCGCCGTGGCCGTGGTCGCCGCCCTTGGGGTTGATGGCCAGCACCACGACCTGCTTGGCCGTCTTGAGGAGCGGCAGCGCATCGGCGACCGCGCGGGTGCTTTCCCGGCTGGCGTTCCAGGCGATCATGATCCGGCCGCCCAGCTTCTCGTAATGGCCGACATAGGGCACCACCAGCACCGGCCGGCCCAATTGAAAGACCAGATCGTCGACGACGTCGTCGGTGTCGACCGCCTCGTCGCTGTCCGGATCGTGCTGGCCGACGATCACCAGGTCGGTGTAGCGGCCGTGCATATCGAGCATTTCCACCGGATCGCCGGTCGCCACCCGCCACTCGACCGACAGGCCCGACTGGCCGGCCGTAGCGTCGAACAGCCTCTTGGCCCTCTCGGCCGCCTCGGCCAGGTATTTCGATTGAATCTCGGCCACCTGCGGACCCAGTTGGGCCTGGACGTAATCGGGAACCCGGGGCGTCGCGCCGATGAACAGGCCGATGAGATGGGATTGCTGCTGCTGGGCGATCTTAATCGCCACATCGAGCCTAGCCTTGCAGCTCTTGCCGTTATCGACGTTGACCAGAATATCCTTGTAAGGCATGTCCCCTCTCCCTAGGTGGCGCGTTCCGCAAGCCGCGGATGGTTTCGCCTGCGGATGATCCCCTGACCGTTCGCCCACGAACCGGGCGAACTATAAACCAGCCCGGGGCCGTACTCAATTCGGAAAGACGCTCGGCCGAGCCATTTGAAATCCTTGCCGATTTTGCCAAGCAAGCTAGGGCTTGGAGCCGAAGCGCCAATCGAGCGGGCGCAGCGCGGAACGGATGTCGTTGAAATCGTCCGTCCAGGCCCGCTGGTCGGGGACAAGGGCGATCGCCTCGCTGCGGCTGGCGAGCGGCTCGGCTTGCCACCACAAGGGCGAATCGGCAGCCAGCACCCAGTCGGTGGGGGCGAGCGCGCCATCGCCTTCGCGGCGCTCGCGGGCTTCGTCGTCGGCATCGTCCTCGGGCGAGGGCGGCGAAGCCGGCTTGCTGGGGTCGTCGCGGATCAGCCGAATGTCGAAGCCGTCGTCGGCCAGCAGGCGGGCGATCATCGGGGCCAGATCGACATAGCGGTTGGTGATGTGGAAGGCCAGCACGCCGCCGGGCGCCAGATGGCGGCGATAGACCGCCATCGCCTCGCGGGTCAGGAGATGAATGGGAATGGCGTCGCCGGAAAAGGCGTCGATCACCAAAAGGGCGAAGCGGCGGGGCGCCTCGCGCTCGAGCTTGAGCCGCGCGTCGCCGAGGGCGACCTCGATCTTGGCTCGGCTTTTCGCCAGGAAGGTGAATTCCTGGTGGGCCAGTCCCACCACCTGCGGGTTGATTTCGTAGAAGGTGAAGACATCGCCCCGCTCGCCATAGGTGGCCAAGGTGCCGGCGCCCAGCCCGACCAGCCCCACCGCCAGCGGCCCGCCGCGCGCCCGCTCGCGCTGGCGCGCCATCGCCAGACCGACCCCCGATTGCCGGCCGTAATAGGACGTCGCCTCGCTTTGGCGGTCGCCGTCCAGGAACTGCTTGCCGTGCTCGATGATGCCGTGCTGGAGCGAGCGCACCGCCTGATAGGGGTTGGTCGCGTCGTAATCGACCACCTTGAGGAAGCTGTAGAAGTTGCGGGCAAAGACCCGAACCCAGCGCGCCTGCTCCCAGGCCTGAAGGAAGGCGTAGACGCAAAAGCCGATCACCGCCAGCCCCGCCAACAGGCGAAGGCCCAGCATCCGGCGCCGCCACGACCAGAAGAACGCCCAGGCGACCAGACTGAGCGCGATCGGCAGTTCGTCGTCGCTGCGCAAGATCTCGGGCGCCAGCACGCTGCCCAAAAGCGAGCCCAAGGCGCCGCCCGCCGCCAGGGCCAGGTAATAGCCGGTAAGCCGGGCCGGCGCCGGTTTGGCCCGGGCCAGTTCGCCATGCAGGAACAGGCAGGCGAAAAACAGGCCGCCCAGATAAAGCGGTATCGACAGCGTCACCGTCAGCGTGAGGTCGGTTTCGCCGCGCATCCACAGCATGGCGGCCGCGAAGGCGAGCGCCAGAAGTCCGATCGGTGCCGGCGGCAGGGGGCGGGGAAGGTCGAAGACGATGACGAAGGTGATGAGATAGAGCGCCAGGGGCGCGATCCACAAAAGCGGGAAGGAGGCGATGTTCTGGGTCAGATGGGCGGTGACCGCCACCAACAAGAGCGAGCCCAGGGCCGATAGGCCGAGCCAAGCTCCGACGCCCGCTTGGCCGGGCGCTGCCGGTTCCGGGGCCTCGGGCGCTTGGGCTTGGGCCGGCGCGTCCAGCCCAGCCCGCAGGGCCGAGGCGCCGCTCAACAGCGCAAACAGGACGAACAATCCCGACCAGACCAGCGCCTGGGCGCGCACCGGACTGGCCGGCTCGATCAGGAAGGGATAGGCGAGCAGGCCAAGCAGCGAGGCCAAGTTGGAGAGGGCGAACAGGCGATAAGGGTTGGCGTTGCGCCTGGCGAACCAGGCCTGGACGAGCGGGCTGGTCGAGGCCAGCATCAGATAGGGAAGGCCCACCGTGGCACCGAGCAGGCCGACCACCCGCAGGCTGGGCCAGGCGCCGGCCGCCGATTCCCGCCAGGCGGCCGAGGCGATCACCGGCATGGTGAGGGCGGCCAGTCCAAGAAGCGCCAGATGGAGAAAGGCCTGACGCCTTGGCGGCACCCAGCGGATCAGGGCGTGGGCATAGGCGTAGCCGGCCAACAGCGCCGTTTGGAAGAAAAACAAACAAGCGGTCCAGACGCCGGCGGCGCCGCCGAACCAGGGCAGGATCTGTTTGGCGAGGATCGGCTGGACGAGAAAGAGCAGCAGGGCGGAAAGCGCCACCGTGGCCGCGTAGAGTGCCAGCATGCCTGTCTCGTCCCCTTTCCCGTGCCTGTTCCGGCGGTCTGGAAGCCGCGCCGATTGTCGGGATCGCGGGCCGGCTTGTCGATTCCTTTTGGATCGGAAAAATCGGTTTCCAATCTACACGCTTTGTTTATGATTGCCCGCCAAACTTTGGGCGGATTCGGATTTCAATTGAGGGCGATATCGTGAGGGGTGGATCGTTGAAGGTCATCGCCGTTTCGGCTTTGCTGGTGATTCTCGCCGGCTGCGCCACGCCGCCCTCGCCCGAGAACCGGGAAGCCCGCCAGGAGTGGGAACAGCTCAACGATCCGGCCGAGCCCACCAACCGCGCCGTCTTCGCCTTCAACCAAGGCCTCGACAAGGCGGTGATCAAGCCGGTGGCCGAGGGCTACCGCGATTATGTGCCCAAGGTGGTGCGCGAGCGCATCCGCAACATGCTCACCAACATGAGCGAGCCCTGGAGCTTCGTCAACGAAGTGCTGCAGGGCGAGATCGAGCGCTCGGGCGTCACGCTGGGACGCTTCCTCGGCAACACCACGGTCGGCATCTTGGGGATGTTCGACGTCATGGACGAGCTTCTGGGCGAGCATCACGACGAGGATTTCGGCCAGACCCTGGGGGTGTGGGGGGTGGGCGAGGGACCCTATCTGATGCTGCCGCTGTTCGGTCCCAACAACCCGCGCGACCTAACGGGTGACGTCGCCGGTTACTTCCTCGATCCGGCGAGCTGGGCCTTGGGGCTGGTGGCGCCCCAGCCCGCCCTGTGGGCGAAGACGGCGGTGGGGGGCATCGACAAGCGCGAGAAATACATCGACCCCCTGGAGGAGATCGAACGCGGCTCGCTCGATTTCTACGCCTCGCTGCGCAGCCTGTGGCGGCAGCGCCGCGCCGATCTGATCCGCAACGGCAAGCCCGATCCCAAGGCGGCGGTGCCGGGCTTTACCTTCGACGAGGACGAGCCGCCCGCCCGCCCGGCGACCCCCATCGCCACCACGCGCTTCGAACCCGGCCCGCCTTCGGCGGCCCCGGCGCCGGCGCCGGTCGCCAACGTCATCGTGGTGCCGCAAGGGCCGGGCTACGACGCCGAGCGCCAACGGATGGACGACCTCAAGGCCCAGATGCGGGCCAAGATCGCCGGGCTGAAGAGCTAGGGATTCGGGCGGGACTCGCACTGGGCGACAAGCTAGGTGCCCGAACAAAGAAATGCGATTACTGTCGTTTGGTTATCAGTTTTGAGGCCAGTCAATTTTAAATTGACCCTTTCCGTCTGGATAGGCGAGACCGAAACCGTTCGTATGCGCAAGAGAAACATCTAGGCCTGCTTTAGGCTTTGCTTCCAATATGATCAACGATCTTGGCCTGCCTTGAGTGTTTTGCCGATAATCGAGCAATTGTCCCATTGCGGTTCGAATCGCAAATCTTATGTTCTTCTTGTCACATGGCTTGATCTCGCCAATCACGGGTCCGAATTCGGGATGATCAAAGGTGACGTCGATTGGGTACGTTGTCACTGAAATCTTGGTCGCGTTTATTGAGGCGAGGTATTTTTCAAACCTCTTTTGTAAGGCATTGTGTTTGGGGACAATCTTACATTCGTAATTATTAACGTAACGTAGATAATCGCCCCGGGCAGCGCCAGGCCCACCGCGTCGTAGTTTTTTCTTTGGTGGAACGACATTTGCGTTGCGATTGGTACTCCGAATGGCCGTTGACGCGGGTTTTGCGTCTTTGTGGCGCGAGTTCATAAATTTTCTGAGTTTCTCAATAAATTGCGTAACGTCTGTGGCTGGCTTGTCCGCATACCATAACTGCGCCTGACCCATCCAATTTTTGCCCCTCCCTAAAGGTAACTTCTTTCGATCCTTGGTAGGTAACAAGACCGAATTTTTCGAAGGCGCTTCAATAATGTAAGAATGGATATCATTGGATTTATGAAATTTCGAAGGGGCCGGGACGTTCTTATTATTATAGAGAATTCGCTTTTTATAGACAGTTGCATTTCGGTACCAGCCGACGACGAACCGACCACGAGTAACTGGGTTGGTGGCCGTCCATATTACGTCGATACCCGAAACGGAAATATCCCCCTCTTTTGCGCCAAGGCGGGTGATGTCGATAGTGCGGTCTTTCTGGCCTTTTATCGTCTCGACATGGCCGTAAACCTTGCGCCGAACCGAGAAGAAATTACAAACCTCGCCACCCCTTTCGTTTAGGGCCGGATATTTTCCACCTCCAATAAGCTTCTCGTCCGTTCTTGTTAAACCCCGATATTCTTTCATCCACCCAATATTGCAGAATATAATTGGTGGATGTTTGTCGTTGGTATTTTGCTGTTTCCCCTTTATGCCCATTTTGCCTCCTTGAAGCAATATTGTTGTCGCGTTTCTTGGGTCCAATCCGGTTCCAATATTTTCGGTCAGCACGATTGAAAATTTGGCGCAGCCAGCGGGATTCGAACCCACAACCCCTGCCTTCGGAACCTTAAGATTAATTCGCATGGATTGAAAAGTCACCCGTTCCAGTATCTTGTACTCACCTGCCAGTGCGGCCATCGGCCCTTCGGCCCCGACGCCCGCCGCCGCTTCGACGCGCCCGGTGGCCGAACCGGCTGCGTCGGCGGCGGCGTTTCCCAACATTCTCGTGGTGCCGCAAGGGCCGGGCTACGACGCCGAGCGCCAACGGATGGACGACCTCAAGGCCCAGATGCGGGCCAAGATCGCCGGGCTGAAATCCTGGTACCGGTCGGCGCTTCCGATCGCGCCCTGGAAACCGGGGGCGCTTTGAACTACCATCGCGCCCGGTCCCCTCTTCATCGGCAGGACACGCATGCGAAAGTATTTGCACATCGATCTGGCGCGCCAAACGACCGAGGCCGCCGAATTGCAGGGCGAGGTCCTCGCCAAGGCCGGCCGCCATTGGATCGCCAAGACCCTCTTGGAAGGGGGCGTCGCCACCGTCGATCCGCTTTCGCCCGCCAATCCGCTGATCTTTTCGGCCGGACCCTTCGCCGGCACCACCTTTTCCAACGCCAACCGGATCAGCGTAGGCTGCAAGAGCCCGCTCACCGGCGGCATCAAGGAGGCCAACGCCGGCGGCACCTTCGCGCTCGCCCTGGGCCAGCTCGGGCTGGCGGGCTTTACCTTGACGGCGGCCTCAAAGGACTGGGTGATCCTGCGCCTGACCCGCGACGGCAAGATTTCCTTTGACGACGCCGCGCCCTATCGGGGCCTGGGCAACGACGC
Organism: Rhodospirillales bacterium; assembly: GCA_016214125.1. Taxonomy (GTDB): domain Bacteria; phylum Pseudomonadota; class Alphaproteobacteria; order Rhodospirillales; family WMHbin7; genus JACRPC01. The sequence continues at coordinate 17,012 of JACRPC010000052.1, forward strand.
GGCGGCGGCGGCCCTGGTGGCGCATTACGGCCGCGAGATCGCCTTCGGCCTGTGTGGCCCGGTGGGCGAGCGGCTGGGCCTGATCGCCGGCATCGGCTTCAGCGACCGCGAATTTCGGCCCTCGCGGCTGGCGGCGCGCGGCGGCGTCGGCGCGGTGATGGGCGCCAAGAAGGTCAAGGCGGTGGTCGTCGATCTGGACAAGATGCCGCCCATGCACGACCGCAAGGCCGGCCTGGGGGCCGGCAAGCAATACGCGGTCAAGCTGGGCGAACAATCGGTGGTCAAGAGCTACCGCGAGCAGGGCACCGCCTTCGTCGCCGACATCACCAACTACACCGGCGGCCTGCCGGTGCGCAATTTCAGCCTGGGCCGTCTGGTCGACCGCGACGTCGAGCCGCTGCGCATCGGCGGCCAGTACATCCGCGAGCAGCAGTTGGGGCGCGGCGGCAAGACCGAACATCCCTGCATGCCCGGTTGCGTCATCCAATGCAGCAACGTCTATGTCGACGCCGCGGGCAAGGAGATCACCTCACCGGTCGAGTACGAGACCCTGAGCCTCTTGGGCACCAATCTCGGGCTTGCCGATCCCGACGATGTCGCCCTGCTCAACGCCCACGCCAACGATCTGGGCGTCGACACCATCGAGCTGGGGGCGACGCTGGGCGTGCTGATGGAGGCCGGTCTGGCCCCCTTCGGCGATCTGGCCTTCCTGCTGGCGGCCATCGAGGATCTGCGTTTGGGCAACGAGCGCGGCCAACTGATCGCGCTGGGCGCCGCCCGGGCGGGCGAGCGGCTGGGCGTCAAGCGCGTTCCGGTGATCAAGAAGCAGGCGATCAGCGCCTACGATCCCCGGGTGATCGAGGTCACCGGCGTCACCATGATGGTCACCGCCCAGGGCGCCGACCACACGGCGGGCAACCTGCCCTTCGTCGATTGCAAGGACAAGACCGCCGAGGAGCTGGCGGCGTTGAGCTTTGGCGTGCAGTGCAACGCCGCCGTCACCGATTCGCTGGGGCTGTGCATCTTCGGCCGTTCGGTCCATGACGTCGATCGCGATCTGATCGCCCAGGCGATCAACGCCTATCACGGCACCGCCATCGACGCCGGGTTCTTCGACGGCCTGGCCAAGGAGACCCTGCGGATGGAGCGCGCCTTCAACCGCGCCGCCGGATTTTCCGAGGCCGATGACGTTCTGCCGGCCTTCTTCTACGACGAACCCCTGCCGCCGACCGGCAAGCGCGTGCGCTTCCCGGCCGCCGAGATCAACCGGGCGATGGCCAAGCTGCTGGGTTAATACCAAGATGCGATGAGCGGGGCTCATCGCATCTTGGTCGGCCCCGACGGCGGCCGCGCGCCCTGTGGCGCGAAAGCCAAGCGAGCCGGAGGCGAGCGCCCGGCGCTTGAGGGGGCGTTGATCGGTCACGACCGACGCCGATTGGTATTAGTTAATCGGTCAACCGTTGCCCGGGGACGCCTGCTCGGCCTTCAGCTTGGCGGCAATCATCTCGCGCAATTCGCGGCGCAAGATCTTGCCGACCGGGCTTAGGGGATAGGCCTCCACCAGTTCCAGCCGTTCCGGCCATTTGAAGCGGGCGATCTGGCGCGATTCCAGGAAGGCCTTGAGATCGGCAAAGGTGAAGCGCGCGCCGTCCTTGACGATGACGAAGGCGCAGGCCTTCTCGCCCATCACCGGATCGGGCATGGCGACCACGACCGCGTTGTGCACCGCCGGATGGGCAAGGATGTGATTCTCGACCTCCTCGGTGCTGATCTTCTCGCCGCCCCGGTTGATCAGGTCCTTCTTGCGGCCGTCGACATAGACGGTGCCGTCCCGGCGATAGACCATGTCGCCCATCCGGTAATAGCCGTCGGCGGTGAAGC
>JACRPC010000054.1 GCA_016214125.1 Rhodospirillales bacterium
TCCACTCGGCGCTGGGCTACCGGCCGCCGGTTGAGTTCGAGGAAAACCTGTTCCCCCAGCGGGCCGCTGGCCAGCGGCCCGCTGGGGTGGTTGACGCAACCTGTCCCTAATTACGCTGTCTCACCCATGGGGTGCAGTCCAGTCAATGAGAATTGAAAAAAATCGAGATTAACTTACGAATCATATCATCGCCAGACCGCCATTGACGTGCAGCGTGGCGCCGGTGACATAGCCCGCCTCGCGGCTGGCCAAGTAAAGGACGGCGGCGGCGATCTCCTCGGGTGTGCCCATGCGGCCCAGGGGGATGCCGGCCAAGAGCTTGTCCTTCTGCTCGGGCGTGAGCACCTCGGTCATCGGGGTGGCGATGAAGCCGGGCGCCACGCAATTGACGGTGATGTTGCGGCTGGCCACTTCCTGGGCCAAGGCCTTGCTCATGCCGATGATGCCGGCCTTCGAGGCCGCGTAATTGGCCTGGCCGGGATTGCCGGTGACGCCGACCACCGAGGTGATGCCGATCACCCGACCGAAGCGGCGCTTCATCATGCCCCTAAGCGCGGCGCGGATCAGGCGGAAGCTGGCGGTGAGGTTGACGTCGAGCACCTTCTGCCAATCCTCGTCCTTCATGCGCATCGCCAGCCCGTCGCGGGTGAGCCCGGCGTTGTTGACCAAGATGTCGACCGAGCCCATCGCCTGCTCGGCCTGGCCCAACAGCGCCTCGACCTGGGCGGGATCGGCAAGATCGCAAGGCGTCACATGCACCCGCTCCTTGAGCTGGCCGGCCAGATCGTCAAGCGCGGGGCGCCGGGTGCCCGAGAGCGCCACCTGGGCGCCCTGACGGTGAAGAAGCGAGGCCACCGCGCCGCCGATGCCGCCGGTGGCGCCGGTGATCAGCGCGTTCAGGCCGGTAAGATCGAACATCGGGCGGCTCCCTAATTCTTGAGAAAGGCTTCGATGTCGGCGGGGCCGTTGAGGGCCTGGGCCGACAAGTCCTTGTCGATGCGCTTGACGAGCCCGGTCAGCACCTTGCCGGCGCCGATCTCGACCAGTTGGGCCACGCCCGCTTCCTTCATCGCCAGGACCGATTCCCGCCAGCGCACCGTGCCGGTGACCTGCTGGACCAGCAGTTCGCGGATTTCCCTGGGATCGCTCACCGGCCTTGCGGTGACGTTGGCCACCAAGGGCAGGCGCGGCGGCTCGGCCGCCACCTTGGCCAGCGCCTCGGCCATCGCCTCGGCCGCCGGCGCCATCAAGCTGCAATGGAAGGGAGCGCTCACCGGCAAGAGCATGCCGCGCTTGGCGCCCTTGGTCGCCGCAATCGCCAGCGCCCGCTCGACGGCGGCCTTGTGGCCGCTCACCACCACCTGGCCGGGCGCGTTGTCGTTGGCGGCCTGGCAGACTTCGCCTTGGGCGGCCTCGGCCGCCACCGCCTGCGCCTGCTCGAAATCGAGCCCCAACAGGGCCGCCATGGCGCCCACGCCCACCGGCACCGCCTTCTGCATCGCCTGGCCGCGGATTTTCAAAAGGCGGGCGGTGTCGGACAGGCCAAAGGTTCCCGCCGCCGCCAGGGCCGAATATTCGCCCAGCGAATGGCCGGCGACGAAGCGGCCGTGGCGGGCGAAATCGTAGCCGCCCTCCTTGGCCAGAACACGCAGCACCGCCAGGCTGACCGCCATCAGCGCCGGCTGTGCGTTTTCGGTGAGCGTGAGCTGGTCGTCGGGGCCCTCGAACATCAGCACCGAAAGGTTTTGCTTCAGGGCCTCGTCGACCTCGCCGAACACCTCGCGGGCGCTGGCGAAGGCCTGGGCCAGTTCGCGGCCCATGCCGACGGCCTGCGAGCCCTGGCCGGGAAAGACGAATGCGCGTGTCATGCCGGATGGTCTCCCGAGAAAAAGGGGGTCCAGAAAAGAGGCGATCCCCCCCCTTGTCAACCCGTTTCCGCCCCCCCCTTCCTGCGTGGACGCCGGGGCGAATCGGTCTATAGTCCCGTTTCAATCATGGTCAAATTGTCCAGGCTTCCCCATCTGGCGCTTTTCTTGGCCTTGGCCGCGGCCCCGGCCCGAGCGATCACGCCCGCCGACATCCTGGTGATCGGCGGCCGCTACGACGATCTGGTCAGCCTCGATCCGGCGGAAATCTACGAGACAAGCGGCGCCGAATACGCCGCCAACGTCTACGACCGGCTGGTGACCATCGTCAACGGCCGGCCCGAAGGCGCCTTGGCCGAGCGCTGGGAGGTTTCGCCCGACGGGCGGCGCTTCGCCTTTTTCATCCGGCCGGGCGCCACCTTTCAGTCGGGAACGCCGGTTTCCGCCAAGGATGCCGCCTGGTCGCTGGTGCGGGCGGTGAAGCTCGACAAGGGCGCCGCCTTCCTGCTCAAGCAATTGGGGCTCACCGCCAACGACGCCGAGCGGCGGATTCAGGCCCCGGACGAGCGGCGCCTGATTCTCGATCTGCCCGAGGCCCTGGCCGAGGATTTCGTCTTGAAGGCCCTGGCCAGTTGGGTGGGATCGGTGATCGATTCGGCTTTGGTGCGCAAGTTCGAGCAGAAGGGCGATTTCGGCAACGAGTGGCTGAAGACCCGATCGGCCGGTTCCGGCGCCTACAAGCTGTCCTTCTGGCGTCCCGGCGAGGGCCTGGCGCTCGACGCCTTCCCCCGTCACTGGCGCGGCATGGCGTCGATGAAGCGGGTGGTGTTCAAGCATCTGGCCGAGCCTTCGGTGCTGCGCCTGATGGTCGCCAAGGGCGATCTCGATGTCGCCAGGGGCTTGAGCGCCGACGATCTGGCGGCGCTGGGCCGGCTCACCGGCGTTCGGGTGCGCACGGCGCCGCAGGCCGGCCTGTTCTATTTGGCGATGAACCAGCGCCACCCGGCCTTGTCCAAGGCGCCGGTGCGCCAGGCGATCCGCCGCCTGATCGATTACGAGGGCATCGCCGGTCGGCTGCTCAAGGACACCAAGATTCCCCATCAATCGATCCTGGGCGAGGGCTTCCCCGGCGCCCGGCTCGAACGCCCCTACCGGCTCGACATCGAGGCGGCGCGCAAGCTGTTGGCCGAGGCCGGGATCAAGCCGGGCCAACTGACGCTGGCGCTCGACGTGCGCAACGTCGCGCCCTCGCTCGACATCGCCCAGGCCCTGCAAGCCGACTTCGCCCGCGCCGGCATTCGGCTCGATCTGCGGCCCGGCGACGGCAAGCAGGTGCTGACGCGCTACCGCGCCCGCGTCCATCAGCTCGTGCTGGCGCAATGGTCGCCCGATTTCCTCGATCCGCATTCCAACGCCCAGGGCTTCGCCTGGAACCCCGACAATTCCGACCAGTCGCCTTTCCGCCTGTTGGCCTGGCGCAACGCCTGGGAGGCCCCCGATCTGACCCGGCTGGTGCAGCGCGCCCTGCGCGAGCGCGATCCCAACCGGCGCGGCGATCTCTATGACGAACTCCAGCGCCGCCTGCTCGAGGATTCGCCCTACGCGGTGATGTTCCAGGACCGCCATGTCTGGGCGGAACGGGTCGATGTCGAGGGCTTCGCCTTGGGCCCCGGCGTCGATCAACTCCGCCTCGACCAGGTCTCGAAGCGGCGCGCCAACCCATGACGCGGAAGCCTCCCGCCGGCGCCGGCGCGGGCGACGAACTGGCCCGCAGCTTCAACGCCGCCCTCGACGCCGCCGAACGCGACCAATGGACCGAGGCCGCCAATCTTCTGATGCCGATCGTGGCCGCCCGTCCCGATCATCACGGCGCGCTTCATCTTCTCGGGGTGGCGGCGATCCAGACCGGCCGCCCCGCCGACGCCGCCGATTGGTTCGCCCGCGCCGTCAAGGCCAAGCCCTCCTTCGTGGAAAGCTGGGCCAATCTCGGCCTCGTCCTTTATCGGCTGGGTGGTTTGGTCGAGGCGGAAACCGCGCTCCGTCAGGCCCTCGCCCTTCGGTCCGATTATCCGCTGGCCTTGGCCAATCTGGGCCTCGTCCTCAAGGATTTGGGCCGCGCCGGGGAAGCCGTTCAGGCTTTGGAGCGCGCCGTGGCGCTGGCCCCCCATCAGGCCGAGGGCTGGAACAATCTGGCCCTGGCGCGCCAGGCCACGGGCGATCCGGCGGGCGCCGCCCAGGCTTTGGAGCGGGCACAGGCCCTGGCGCCGCAATCGCCGGAAGTGCAGAACAATTTGGGCAATCTTGCCAAGGCCAACGGTCACTTGGAGGCCGCCGCCGATCACTACGAACGGGCGATACGGCTTCATCCCACTTTCATCGAGGCCCTGGCCAATCTGGGCGCCGTGCGCTTTCTTCAAGGGCGAGCGGACGAAGCCAAGACCGCCTTTGCCGCCGCCGAGCGAGCGGGCGGCGGCGAGGCGATGCGCCTGCGGGCCGCCCTGGCCCTGCCGGCGATTCCCGATTCCACGGCCGACATCGATGCGGCGCGGGCCGATTTGCGCGCCGTCATCGACGACTTGTCGACCCGGCAATTTACCCTTGCCGATCCGCTGCGCCAAATCGGCATGACGCCCTTCTACCTCGCCTATCACGCCCAGGACGACCGCCCCTTGATGGAGGCGCTGGTTCGCCTTCTCTTGAAGGCGTGCCCATCGCTCGATGTCACGGCCCCGCACGTCCATAGTTGGCAAGGGATCGCCGGCGAGCGCATCCGTCTTGGCGTGGTCAGCGAGCATTTGCACAGCCACACCATCGGCCGGCTGTTTGGCCGTTTGATCGCGGCGCTGCCCGCCTATGGCTTCGAGCTCTGGATATTTGCCACGGCGAAGCCGGGCGATCCGATCCAGGAGGAGCTGGCGGCCAAGGCCGACCATTTCGCGGCGTTGCCCTTCGACGTCAAGGCCGCCCAGGAGACGATCGCCGCCGCGCATCTCGACCTTCTTTTCTATCCGGATATCGGCATGACTCCGCTCACCTGGCTTCTGGCTATGGCGCGGTTGGCGCCGGTGCAAGCCATCAGTCTGGGTCATCCCAACACAACGGGCATGCCCTCGATCGATGCGTTTCTGTCGGATGCCTTGATGGAAAGCCCCGCGGGTGAATCCCACTATTCCGAACGCCTGATCCGCATCCCGTCACCCCTCACTCTTTATTCGCGCCCGGACCGCCTGGAGGCCCCCACCTCGCGGGCCAAGCTCGGCTTGCCCGACGGCCGGCTGTATCTTTGTCCACAAAGCCCCTTCAAACTTCACCCGGCCACCGACACGGTCTTGCTGTCGGTCCTTCGGCTTGATTCCGAAGGTCATCTCGTCTTGCTGTCCGGTGGCGATCCGGGCTTGGACACGCGCCTGATGCGACGCCTGGAACGCGCCGGGCCCGACGTCGTGTCGCGGGTTCATCTCGTCCGACGGCTGGAACGCCAGGACTTCCTGGCCTTATTGAGCCATGCCGATGTCATGCTTGATCCGCCCCATTACAGCGGCGGCAACACGACCCTGGAAGCCCTGGCGCTCGGGGTCCCCATCGTGACCTGGCCGGGCACGTTCATGCGGAGCCGCCATTGCGCCGGCTTTCTCACGCTTATCGGCTTGGCGGATGAACTCATCGTCGACGATTTGTCCGCCTATGCCCCGCGCGCCGTTGCGATCGCCACCGAGCCCGCGAAGCGGCAGGCCATAACCCGGCGGATTCTCGCCAACGCCGACCCGCTGTTCGACAACCCATCGTCCGCCGGACATCTTGCCGATGCCCTGCGCCAGTTGCTCCATGAAAAAAGCTCCCCGTCACGACCGTGAAAACCTCGCGCCCGCTTCATTCCGACCATGATTTGCCCATGAATCCCTCTCTGCATCCGGTTCTTGATTTCGAAGCCTGGGGAACGGCGGCTGGGAACAGGCTTCGGCGCCGCCCCTATCCGTTTGATCCCGGGGTTCGCGCCGAGGACGGCGTGCTCAGCCGCGATTGGCAAATCATTCGACAGCGCGAGATTGCCCATATCGAGCGCGGGCTGTCCTGGGTGGAGGGCCAGGCGATCACCTTGGCGTTCCAGAAAACGCGCGACGCCCAGGATCGAGTTACCGATATCGAATTCTTTCTCCAGGCCCAAGACGGCGCTCTCTTTCTTCCCGATACGACCTTCATGGCGCCCCTGTCGCGGCCGAACTTCGTTCGATCGATCTCGCCGGACGGCGCCTTTGCCCTTTGCGATTTCCACGATTATCCGCTGGTCGCCTGCATCGAGCACCCGATACTGTTTCTTGGCAGCCACCCCAATTTTGGGCATTGGATCGCCGATTATCTCGGAAAATTGCTGCTGGCCGAATTGGACGACGATGCCCAAGCCCGGCCGGTGATCGTTGGCCTGACGCAGGGGTTCCACGCCGCCTTGCTGGAGCGGATGGGTTGGCGTTCGGACCGCCTTCTCGACCTTGCCGCGCGGCCGGAAGAGCGTGGACGGATCCTGTTCTCCGATCTGATGGTTCCGGCCGCCCTTCCCTACTCCATCGCCTACCGGTACCTGCGCGATCGCACAGGCTCCGGCGATCGGACTACGGCCCTCCCGAACAAAGAGCGCCGGCTCTACCTGTCGCGGCGCAATCTGACTCCCCGTCACCGCGTCGCCAATCAAGATCAAATCGAATCCAACCTCGTTCGGATCGGCTTTGAGATTGTCGAGATGGAAGCGATGCCCCTGGCCACCGCCCAGACCCTGCTGTCCGAGGCCCGGCTTGTCGTTGCCCCCGTGGGAGCGGCGCTTGGCAATTTCATTTTTTCCCACACCGACGCCGAACTGATCCACCTTGTTCCCAGCTATCTCGTCGCGCCATCCGAAACCGAGGATCTCTTTATTTTCTTTAAGCGCTATTACTACCCCTTGCTGGACCGTCTGCAATTCGTGCTGGGCGATACGTCGGACGATGCCTCGCCCTTGCCCTTTCTGGATCGACCGTGGGTCTACGATTGGCGCAGCCTTGACCTGGCCATTCTCAATGCCGAAAAGCGCTTGATCCAACGCCAGCTTGGCCGAAGGCCCTAATGCGCATCTTGGTCCGACGATTTTCCATGCGAGCGGCGAGGGCACCGGTGAGACGTGCCCTGGGCGGCCTGGCCGGTCTTATCCTCACCCTGTTCGGGTTGCTGCTTGTCACCTTTCTGATCGGCCAAGCCACCCCGATCGATCCCACCTTGACCCTGGTCGGCGATCGGGCGAATGCGGAAACCGTTCAGGCGGCGCGGCGCGCCCTTGGTCTCGACGATCCCCTGCCGTTGCGCTTCGCCACCTATCTGGGCCGGGTGCTGACCGGCGATCTCGGCACCTCGACGCTCACCGCCCGCCCGGTCCTTTCCGATCTGGTGCGCGTCTTTCCCGCCACCGTCGAACTGGCCACCGCCGCCACCCTGATCGGGCTGGCGCTCGGCTTGCCCCTCGGGCTGGCCGGCGCCTATTGGCACGGTCGCTGGCCCGATCATCTGGCCCGGCTGGTTGGCGTGCTCGGCCATTCGGTGCCGGTCTTCTGGCTGGGATTGATGGCGCTCTTGCTGTTCTACGCAAGGCTCGATTGGGCACCGGGTCCGGGGCGGATCGCCTTTGCCCTCGAAGGCACGGTGCCGACCATCACCGGGCTGCTGCTGGTCGATGCGCTGCTGGCCGGCAACGGTCCGGCCTTGCAAAGCGCGCTCGCCCAACTTGTGCTGCCGGCCAGCGTGCTGGGGCTGTTCTCGGTGGCGCAGATCGCTAGGCTCACCCGCGCCTACCTGATCGAAGCCTTGGGCCAGGATTTTGTGCTGGCGGCCCGGGCTCGCGGTCTTTCCGAAACCCGCGTCCTTCTGTTCCACGCGCTGGCCGCGGTGCGTGGCCCGTTGGTGGTGGCGCTGGCGCTGGTCTGGGGCGGGCTGCTTGAGGGCTCGGTGCTGACCGAAACCGTTTTCGCCTGGCCGGGCCTGGGCGCCTACATGACCCAGGCGCTGATGAGCGCCGATCCGAACGCCATCCTGGGCGGCGCGCTCCTGGTGGGGCTGGTCTTCGTCCTGGTCAATGCCGGCGCCGACGCGCTCCAGCGCCGCCTCGATCCGAGGACGGCGTGACCCGGCGCGCCGACGTCACCTTGATCCTGGGCCTGATTCTGGTCGGGCTCTTTTTGGCCGCCGCCCTATTGGGTCCCCTGCTCGCCGCCCAGGCGCCCTTGGCCGCCGATCTCGGCAACCGCCTGGCGCCGCCTAGCGCCGATCATTGGCTGGGCACCGACGAATTGGGCCGCGACATCCTGGCCCGCCTGGCGCATGGCGCCCTTACCACCTTGCTGATGGTCGTTCTGGTCTCGGCGATCGCCGCGCCCTTGGGCCTGGTGATCGGGGCAACGGCAGGTCTGGGCGGCGGCTGGCTCGACGCCTTGCTGATGCGGCTCACCGACATCGCGCTCGCCCTGCCGCGCCTGGTGCTGGCCTTGGCGCTGGCCGCCGCCTTGGGCGCCGGTCTCATGAACGCCGCCCTGGCCCTGGCGCTTACCGCCTGGCCCGCTTACGCCCGCCTGGCGCGCGCCGAAACCCGGGCCGCCGCCGGCGCCGATTTCCTCGCCGCCGCCCGCTTGGCCGGGGCCGGACCGGTGCGCCTGATCTTCGTCCATATCCTGCCGCTGCTGCTCTCGACCGCGCTGGTGCGGCTGTCGCTCGATCTGGCGGGCATCGTGCTGGCCGCCGCCGGCTTGGGCTTTTTGGGTCTGGGGGCGGCGCCGCCGGCGCCCGAATGGGGGGCGATGATCGCCTCGGGCCGCAAATATCTGCTCGACCAGTGGTGGGTGGCGACCTTTCCCGGCCTGGCGATCCTGCTGGCCGGGCTGGGCTTCACCTTGCTGGGCGACGGGCTGCGCGACCGCCTCGATCCAAGGACGCGCCGCGCATGATCGCCGTCCAGGGCCTTCGCGTCGATTATCCCGAAGGGGCGGCGCTGGACGGCGTCGATCTGGCGATCGGCGCCGGCGAACGGTTCGGGGTGGCCGGCGAATCGGGATCCGGCAAATCGACCTTGGCGCGGGCCCTCCTTGGCCTGATCGCCCCGCCGGGCCGGACGATGGCCAAGCGCCTCCTGATCGCCGACCAGGACGCCTTGGCCCTTTCCCCCCGGGGGTGGCGAGCCTTGCGCGGCGGCACGATCGGTCTTGTCCTCCAAGACGCCCGCCAAGCCTTGCATCCGACCCGAACGGTGGGCGGGCTTTTGGTGGAGGCGCTTGGCGCCCATGGTCCGCTCGGCCGATCCCAGGCCCGCGCGCGGGCGCTTGATCTGTTGGCGCACGTCCGCCTGCCCGATCCAAGGCGGGTGTTCGACGCCCGCGCCCACGAATTGTCGGGCGGCATGGCGCAACGGGCGATGATGGCGCTCGCCCTGGCCGCCCGGCCGGTGATTCTGATCGCCGACGAGCCGACGGCGGCGCTCGACCCCACCATCGCCCGCCAGGTGATGGACGAGCTTGACCGGCTGGTGCGCGACGAGGGCCTGACCATGCTGCTCATAAGCCACGATCTGCCGCTCTTGGCCGATCATTGCGACCGGGTGGCGGTGATGGAGCGGGGCCGGATCGTCGACACCCAGCCCACCGGCGCCTTGGCCGGGGCGCGCCATCCGGCGACCCGGCGCCTGTGGGACGCGGTGCTCCGCCTATGATCGCCGTCGAGCATTTGCGGGTGACCTTCGGCTCCTCGGTCGCGGTCGAGGATCTCTCTTTTCGCGTCCTCGAAGGCGAGTGCTACGGGCTGGCGGGCGAATCGGGCTCGGGCAAATCGAGCACGCTGCGCGCGCTCTGCGGCCTTCTGCCTTTCGAAGGCGTGGTGCGGATCGACGGCAGCCCGCTCGCGGCCTACGACCGGCTGGCCCGCGCCCGGCTGGTGCAGATGGTGTTCCAAGATTCGGCGGGCGCCCTGCATCCCCGCCAGCGCATCGGCCGCATGCTGACCGAGCCCTTGCGCATCCACGGCCTCGACGATCATCCCGATCATATCGAGGCGGCGCTGCTCGCCGTCGGGCTCGATCCGGCGATGGCCACCCGCTTTCCGCACGAGCTGTCGGGCGGCCAGCGCCAGCGGGTGGGGCTGGCCCGCGCCCTGATGCTGAAGCCGCGCCTGCTGGTGCTCGACGAGCCCACCGCCGCGCTTGATCCCACCGTGCAGGCCGGCATCGTCGCCTTGTTGGAACGGTTGCGGGCGGAACGGACGGTGACTCTGGTGCTGGTCAGCCATTCCCTGCCGCTGCTCGCCCGGCTGTGCGAGCGCCTGACCGTGATGCGAAACGGCCGCGGCCTCGAGGAACTCACCGCCGCCGCGCTGCGGGCTGGCACGGCCCGCGACCCCTACAGCCTGGCCCTGATCGCGGCTGGACAGGGCCGGCCGAGGGGGCGATAGTAAGGCCGTTTTCGATTGCCGGAGGGCCTTTCTTGTGAGCGTCGCCAAACCCGCCAGCGCGTCGCCGCGCGTCACGCCGCCCGATCTGCGCGCCCGCAAGGGCGGCACGCCGATCGTCAGCCTTACCGCCTACACGGCGCCGATCGCCGCGCTCCTGGCGCCGCATTGCGATTTTCTGCTGGTGGGCGATTCGGTCGGCATGGTCCTGCACGGCATGGACAACACGCTGGGCGTGACGCTCGACATGATGATCCTGCACGCCAAGGCGGTGAAGCGCGGCGCTCCCGAGGCCTGCGTGCTGGTCGACATGCCCTTCGGCACCTACGAGGAATCGCCCGAGCAGGCCTTCCGCAATTGCGCCCGGGTGATGGCCGAGACCGGCGCCGCCGGCGTCAAGCTCGAAGGCGGCGTCAGCATGGCCCCCACCATCGCCTTTCTCGCCAAGCGCGCCATCCCGGTGATGGGCCATGTCGGCCTGTTGCCGCAGTCGGTGAACGTCACCGGCGGCTTCCGCGCCCATGGCCGCGAGGCGGCCGAAGCCAAGCGCATCTTGGCCGACGCCAAGGCGGTGGCCGAGGCCGGCGCCTTCGCCATGGTGGTCGAGGGGGTGGTCGAACCTTTGGCCCGCCAGATCACCAAGACGGTACCGGTGCCCACCATCGGCATCGGCGCCTCGCCCCATTGCGACGGCCAGATTCTGGTCAGCGACGACCTGATCGGTCTGTTCGCCACCTTCAAGCCGCGTTTCGTCAAACGCTACGCCAATCTGGCGGCCGAGGTGAGCAAGGCGGCCGCCGCCTACGCCGCCGAGGTGAAGGCGCGCACCTTCCCCGCCCCCGAGCACTGTTTCGGCGTCAAGAAGAAGGGCGGGTGAAGGCGGCGAGGATGGCGCTGATTGGCGCCGTCGGCTCGGCATCGACGCGCGGGTGGCGAAACGGCAGCCAATGGAATCGCTCACGAAACAGCCGGCCCGGATGGGCCGGCTTGGCGTAGTCGTGGCGGGGCAGCGGGCGCAGGCATTCCCGCACGGTGCCGATATGGCCGAGATTGGCCGCCTCGGAGCGATAAAGCGCCAGCAGGGCACGTTTGGCCGACCGCTCGGTTTCGCTCAACTCCAAGACCCATTGATCGGGCGAGGGCATGGGGAATTCGTTGGCGCGCACCCGCCCGCCCATGAAATTGTATTCGGCGAATTCCCAGACCGGACAAGGATCGGCCAAGCTGGCGGCCAAGGCGTTGGCGGCGTCGTGATCCTGATGCGCGCCCTCGAAAGCCGGCACCCACAGCCGGTCGGGTTTGAAGGAATCGATCACCTCGAGGACAGCCTTGCGGGTTCGCTCGAGATCGTCCTTCAGGCGCCGGCTGGCAAGTGTGCTCGTCAGGACGATCTCAAGCCCCAGCGCCTGGGCCGCTTGGCGTGCCTCGGCCTGGCGCGCCGCCAGCCGCGCCGCATGGCCCGACCGCCGCCAGGGCCAGGCGGCCTCGCGGTCCGGAACGCCGGTGGTGAGAAACGCCACCGCCGCCACCGCGCCGTCCTGGCGGGCGCGACCCAGCGCGGCCGCCACCCCCACCACCTCGTCGTCGGGATGGGGCGTAAGAACGAGCAGCCGCCGCCCCCAAGGCGTCGCGGCGCTCACTCGGACCTCGCCGCCGCCAGGCGCCAGATCGGCAGCAGATCGCGTTCGAACACTTCGTCCCACGAGGCCAGCATCGTCTCGGCCTGTCGGCGCGAGGCCAGCCCCATGCGATGGCGTCGTTCGGGATCGGCCGCCAAGTCAAGCATCGCCCGCGCCCAGTGGGAGGGGTCGCCCGCTTGGACCACCAGGCCGCCTTCGCCGGGATCGAGCAGCCGGTCGATGCCCGAACGGCTGGAGACCAGCACCGGCAGGCCCGAGGCCTGGGCCTCGTTGACGACGTTGGCGAAGACCTCGATCTCCGAGGGGAAGACGAACAGATCGGCCGAGGCGTAAAGACGGGCCAGGGCCTCGGCGCCGATGACCCCCAGACAGCGGACGCCGGCGCCCAGCCGGGCTTCGATCTCCCGGCGCAGCTCGCCCTCGCCGGCGCACAGCAGATGCAGGCGGGGATCGGTGACCCGCGCTTCTTCCATCGCGCCGATCACCATCCCCACATTCTTGCCGGGGCTCAAGCGCCCGACATAGAGGGCGACGATGGCGTCCTCGGGCAGGCCGAATTCCTGGCGCAGCCCGGCGCCATCGCGCTTGGTCGGATGGTAGAAGTCGCGGTCGATGCCGCGGCCGAGAAACCGCACCCGCTCGGGCGTCACCGCCTTCTCGGCCAGGGCGGCCTCGGCGGTGCGCGACACCCAGACGAAAAGGCAGTGGCGCTGATGGCGGACCAGGCGGGCGCGCATGCGCCTTTCGGCCCTGGCGTCGGCGCCCAGACGGTCGAGCAGCAGGCGGGCCAGCGCGCCCTGGCCGAACAGGCGCTCGATGGTGCGCCTTGTGTAGACGCGGGCGTAGGCCGGCGTTTCGGTGTGGACGGAATTGACCAGCGGGATCCGGTGGCGGCGCGCCACCTTTTCCGCCGTGCGGGCAAAGGCGAAGAAGCCGTCGGTGGTGTGCAGAAGGTCGAAGCCGGCCAGCCGTTTGGCCAGACCCGGGTGATGCGGCGCCAGATCGGTATGATCGGGCACATGCGACAGAAAGGGAATGCGGGCGGTGGAAAAGACCGGCGGCTCGAGGACGTAGCGCACATGCGGCGCCAGCCGGCGCTCCTCGCGCCGTACGCCCGAGAAGAAGATGGTGAGATCGATCCCGGCCTCGGGATGGCGCACCGCCGCCTCGGCAAAGCGCTCCCAGCATTTGACATGGCCGCCGGCTGCCGGCGACAGGGCCAGATCGACCAGAACGGCGATCTTGATCGGTTGGGCGGTCATGGCCGCCGCCGGGAAAGCCAGCCGGCCAGTCGGTCGGGCAGAGCCGCCAGCAGCCAGACCAGGGCCAGCATGGGCAGCGGAAAGGCGATCCGCCCCCGGCCGCCTTCGAGCCCCTTGCGAATGATGACGGCCGCCCGCTCGGCCGTCATCAGGAGCGGCATGCGGAAACGGTTGGCGTCGGTCATCGGCGTCTTGACGAAGCCGGGGCAGATCACCGAGACCCGGATGCCATCGGGCCGATGGCGGGCCGCCAGCGCTTCGCCCAGCACGCGGATCGCCGCCTTGCTTGCCGCATAGGCCGGCGCCTGGGGAAAGCCGCGAAAACCGGCCAGCGACGACATCAGCGCCACGCCGCCCCGCCCGCGCGTCCGCATCCGTTCCAGGGCGGGAAGGATGGTGTTGAGCGTGCCCTCGACATTGACGGCGAACAGGCGGCGCATCTGCTCGGCCGATTCCTCGGGGCCCTTGTGGGTGCCGGCCGAAATGCCGGCGTTGGCGATCACCCAATCGAGCGGATGGGCATCGTCGCAGGCCAGCACCCAGGCCCGCATCGCCTGGGCTTCGGCGACGTCCTGGGCCTGGATCGCCACCCTGGCGCCCTTGGCCCGGCATTGGGCGGCGACCGCCTCCAGCCGCGCCTCGTCGCGCCCGCCCAGGAACAGATGAACGCCCGGGGCCGCGTAGTCGACCGCCAGGGCGCGGCCGATGCCGCTGGAGGCGCCGGTGATCAGCACCCCGCTCACGGCAAGGCCTCGTCGCGGCGCAATTGGGCCAGACGCGGCGCCAGGGGCAGGATGTCGTTCAACAGGGTGCGCCAGAGGATTTCCGGCGCCACCGCGTGGTATTCGTGCACCAGGATGTTGCGCATCTCGGCCAGCCGCGACCAGGGAATGTCGGCATGCCGGCGCTGGACGTCGGAGGGCAGGCGGCGCGCCGCCTCGCCCAGGATTTCCAGATTGCGGGTCACCGCGTCTTGGGTGCGCTCGTCCTCGCAAAAGGAATCGCGGTCCTGGCCGTGCACGTAGCGCTGGATGCGTTCCACCGCCTCGACCATGTCTTCCAGCCGCACCCTCCAGTCTCTAGAAGACACGCTGGGCCTCCTTGAGGATGCGGGCCTTCAGGCGCGGCTTGAGCGTACTGGGCGTCGCCAGATCGACCGGACGGCCCAACAGCCCTTCCAGCCGGCGCTTGAGGTCGATCATCTCGAACAGCCCGGTCGGGCGGTCGGGGGCGAAATCGACCAGGAGGTCGATGTCGGATTCCCGGGTCGCCCGGTCCTTGGCCACCGAGCCGTAAAGCGCCAGACCGACCACCCCGAAGCGGGCCAGATCGGCCGCGTTGGCGCGCAAGGTGGCGATGACCGCCTCCTTCTCGATCGGCCGGCGGCGCTCGAGCCGGGCCGCCTGGCGGCGCACCGCCGCCACCGCGTGCGCCGGCACCCAGACGGTGACGTCGACCAGCCCGCGCTTGCGCCGCTCGCGATCCCGGGAATCGGCTTTGCTCATGGCCCAAGATGTAGCCTAAGCCGACCGGGCGTGAAAGCCCTTGCGAGAACCGGGCGTTCCGGGCCATAAGGCGTGAACGCAAGGGAGAACAAGACGGTGAGCGTCGCCAGCATGACCGGCTTCGCCCGCATCCAGGGGGGCGACGAGACCAGCACCTGGATCTGGGAGGCGAAAAGCGTCAACGGCCGCGGCCTTGAGGTCCGGCTGCGCCTGCCGCCCGGCTTCGACGCCCTGGAAATCCCGGCCCGCGAGGCCGCCGCCAAGCGGCTGAAGCGCGGCAACGTCGCCCTCTCGCTCACGCTTAACCGAATCGGTCCGCCGCCGCCGCCGCGCCTGAACGAGGCGCTGCTCGAACAGTTGGTCGCCATCGCCGCCTCGTGGCGCGAGCGCCTGAACGCGCCGCCCGCCCGCATCGAAGGGCTGATGGCCTTGAAGGGGGTGCTGGAGACCATCGAGGACCCGCCCGACGAAGCCGATGTGAAACGGCGCAACGCCGCCCTGCTGGCGGCGCTCGACCAGACGCTCGACGCCCTCAAGGCGATGCGCCAGGCCGAGGGCGCCCGCCTGGCCGCCCTGCTGGCCGGCGAGTTGGACGAGGTGCTTCGCCTGGCCCAGGCGGCGCGGGCGACCGCCACCCTGCGACCCGAGGCGGTGCGGGCCCGGCTCACCACCCAGCTCGACGAGCTGTTGACCGCCCAGCCGGCGCTCAATCCCGAACGCCTGGCGCAAGAGGCGGCGCTGATCGCCGCCAAGGGCGACGTCAAGGAAGAGATCGACCGCCTTGAGGCGCATGTGGCGGCGGCGCGCGAGATGCTGGCCGAGGGCGGCGCCATCGGCCGGCGCCTCGATTTCCTCTGCCAGGAATTCAACCGCGAGGCCAACACGCTGTGCTCGAAGGCCGCCGATGTCGACCTCACCCGCCTCGGCCTGCAGTTGAAAGCGGTGATCGAGCAGTTCCGCGAGCAGGTGCAGAACATCGAATGAGCCGGCCGATGCCCGATCAAACCATTCATCGCCGCGGCCTGATGCTGGTGCTGTCCTCGCCCTCGGGGGCCGGCAAGACCTCGATCGCCCGGGCGCTCTTGCAAGCCGAGCCAGGCCTGGCGATGTCGGTCTCGGCCACCACCCGGGCGCCCCGGCCGGGCGAGACCGATGGGGTCGATTACCATTTCCTCGACATCCCGCGCTTCCAGGCGATGCTGGCCGAGAACGCCTTTCTCGAACACGCCCGCGTCTTCGATCATTTCTACGGCACGCCTAAGGCGCCGGTCGAGGCGGCACTTGGCACCGGCAAGGACGTGCTGTTCGACATCGATTGGCAGGGCACCCAGCAATTGGCGCAGAACGCGCGCGACGATCTGGTGGCGGTGTTCATCCTGCCGCCCTCGCTCGTCGAGCTGGAGCGCCGCCTCAAGGGCCGCGCCCAGGACAGCGACGCGGTGGTGCAACAACGCATGGCCAAGGCGGCCGACGAAATGAGCCATTGGCGGGAATATGATTATGTCGTCGTCAACCACGATCTGGCGACCAGCATCCGGGGCGTGCAGGCCATCCTGGCCGCCGAACGGCTGAAACGCGATCGCCAGGTCGGCCTGGCCGATTTCGTCAATCGCCTGCGCGGCGTGTGAGCGATCCGGCCAGGGCGCGGGCCAGGGCGCAAAAGCCTTCGATCGGAATCTCTTCGGCGCGCGCCGTCGGCTCGAGGCCGGCTTCGGCCAAAAGCCCCGCCGCGTCGCCCAGGCTTTTCAGACTGGCGCGCAGCATCTTGCGCCGCTGACCGAAGGCGGCCGCCGTCACGCGTTCCAGAAGCGCGAATTCGGCCTCGGGCGCGTCGGCACGCGGGCGGAATTGAACGACGCTGGACACCACCTTGGGCGGCGGGGTGAAGGCCCGGGGGGCGATGTCGAACAGCCGCTTCACCTGGGCCCGCCACTGGGCGATCACCGACAGGCGGCCATAGGCATGGGTGCCGGGCGAAGCGGTCAGCCGCTCGGCCACCTCGCGTTGGAACATCAAGGTCAGGCTTTCGAAGGCATCGATGCGCCGCAGCCAGCCGATCAAAAGCGGCGTGGCAACGTTGTAGGGCAGATTGGCGACGATCCGCCGGGGCGCCTCGCCCAACGACGCGGCATCGAGGGCAAGCGCGTCGCCACCGATCACCTCGAGGCGGCCGGGATAATGGGCGGCGATCTCGGCCAAGGCATCCTGGCAGCGCGCATCCTTTTCGATGGCGATCACCTGGGCGCCGGCCTCAAGGAGCGCGCGGGTCAACCCGCCCGGACCGGGGCCGATCTCGATCGTCGTGCCCCGGGATAGATCGCCAGCGGCGCGCGCGATCTTGGCGGTCAGATTGAGGTCGAGCAGGAAATTCTGCCCCAGGCTTTTCTTCGCCCGCAGATCGTGGCGGGCGATGACCTCCTTAAGCGGCGGCAGCGTCATGGCGGCGATCCGCCATCCGGGCGGCCAAATCGAGGGCGGCGATCAGACTGGCCGGATTGGCGTCGCCGCTGGCGGCGCGATCGAGCGCCGTGCCGTGATCGGGCGAGGTGCGCACGAAGGGCAAGCCCAACGTCACATTGACGGCGCCGTGGAAATCGAGCGTCTTGATCGGGATCAGCGCCTGGTCGTGATAGTGGCAAAGCGCGGCGTCATAGGTGGCGCGGGCCGCCTCGTGGAACAGCGTGTCGGCCGGCAGCGGACCGCGGACGTCGAGGCCCAGCGCCTGCAGTTCGGCCACCGCGGGCGCCACGATCAGACCATCTTCCAGCCCCATGGCGCCGCCTTCGCCGGCATGGGGGTTGAGGCCGGCCACCACGAGACGCGGCCGGGCGATGCCGAAATCGCGCCCGAGCGCCTGGGCGACGATCCGCCCGGCCGACACGATCCTTTGGGCGGTCAGGCTGCGGATCGCCTGGGCCAGCGCGACATGGACGGTCACCGGCACGACGCGAAGATCGCGCCCGGCCAGCATCATCACCGGTTCGAGATCGCCGCCGGCCAGATGGGCCAAGAATTCGGTGTGGCCGGGATGGGCAAAGCCGGCGCGGTAAAGCGTTTCCTTGTGGATGGGATTGGTGACCAAGGCCTTGGCCCGGCCGGCCTGGACCAGCGCGACCGCTTGTTCGATCGCCGCCACCACCGCCTGGGCGTTGGCCGGGTCGAGTTGGCCGGCCACCGGCGGCGCCGGCCAGGCCATCGGCAGGACGGGCAGCGCGTCGGCGAAGCAAGCGGCAGCTTCGCCGGGCTCGTCGATGGCGCGGATCGGAACATCGAGACCAAGGGCAGCGGCCAGGGCCGCCATCCGCTTGGGATCGTCGATGAGAACGAAAACCGGCCGCCCGCTCAAGCGCAGCGACAACCAGGCCCGAAGCGCGATGACGCCGCCGATGCCGGCCGGCTCGCCCGGCGTAAGGACCAGCGGACGGGAATCCGCCTTAGAGCCGGACATCGACGAAGGCGGAGCGGCGCAGATCGCGCAATTGCCGGCGCGCCACCACATCCAGCCGCTCGCGCTCGATCTGCGTGCGGATTTGATCGCGGGTGGGAATGTTGCTCTTCTCGGTGCGTTCGCAGACCTTGAACACCGCCACCCCCTCGGCAACCTTGAGCGGCTGGGTGTTGCGGCCGACCGGCACCTCGAGCACCGCCTGGCGGAGTTCCGGCGCTAGGGCGGAAATCTTCATTTCCGGAAGCTGACCGGGCAGTTTCGAGCCCAATTCCTTGGCCAGGCGCGCCAGGTCGTCGCAATTCTCCGCCGTGTCGGCGGTTAGCCGCACCAAATCGACTTGGCTCTTCACCTCGCTCGGCGTCGCCTTGGGACCGAGCGGCAAATGGACCTGCGCCAGACGAATGGTGCTGTCGGGCGACAGGGTCGCCGCGCCGCCCACCCGCTTGTCGCGCAGCAGGACGAGATGGTAGCCGGCCAGCGACCGGATGGGCTGCGAGAGCTGGCCCACCTGCATGCCGCGCAGCGCGGTCTCGATCTCCTCGGCCAACTGGCCCTGATGCATCCAGCCGAGATCGCCGCCCAGGGCGGCGGTGGCGTTCTGCGAGAATTGGCGGGCCAGACCCGGGAAGGGCGCCCCGGACCGAATCTGCTGGGCGATGCGCTCGGCCAGGCCCAGCACCTCGCCTTCGTTCACGGTGTTGTCGACCGCCAAGAAGATTTCCGCCAACAGGAATTGCGGCCGGTTGGCGTTTTCCTTGATCGTGTTGAGGGTGATGTCGATTTCCTCGTCGGTGATCCGAAAATTCGAGCCCGGCGAGCGCCGCACCACCCGCGCCCAGGCGATCTCGGCCCGGATCTGCTGGCGCAACTGCTCGAAATCGATGTTGTCGCGCTTGGTCGCCGCCTCCAGGCTGCCGCGCGGCATGTTGTTCATCGCCTCGATGTTGGCGATGCCGGCCGCCACGTCGGCGTCGGTGGGCGAAGCGCCGATGCGCTTGGCCTCCTGGAGTTGGAGATTTTCGTCGATCAGCTTGCGCAGGGCCTGGGGCGCGACCCGCCGGCGGGTGTCGGGCGTGTCCTCGAGCTGGGCGTTGACGATCATCAGGCGCACCCGGGCCTCGAAATCGGCGAACGAGATGACGTCGTCGTTGACGATGGCCGCGATCCGCATCTGCTCCTGGGCGCCAAGCGGCGCCGTTCCAAGCAACCAAGCCGCCAGAACGAGGAAGCACCCAACCGTCTTCGTCATGTGGTCACGCCTCCCTGATCGTCGTCCGTCATTGTTGATCGAACCGCGTCTGGTATTCGCCCAGCGTCTTGAAGACGAAGCGCAGCATCACCGCCTCGCCGCCCTTGTATTCGCGGTCGTGGGTGTAGCGATGCATGTAGGTGAGCCCTAGCGCAAAGCATTCGTCGTCGTAGACCAGGCGCGCCATGTGCATGAGCGGCCCCTTGTTGGCGCCGAGATCGTAAAGCGTGGACAGGCTGCCCGACCAGTTCTGCGTCAGGGCCGAGCTGAGGCTGGCCGAAAGCTGTTCGCGCTCCGGATAGCCGGTCTGGCTGCTCCGATCGACGAACAGGTAGTTGGCCGAAAGCTGCATGGCCTTGGGTCCGAGCTGGGTGCCGATCTCGTTGCGGGCCGCCGACAGGTCGTCCTTGTCGAGGCGGAAGCGGTAGAGGAAGCGCACATTGCCCTGCGGGGCGACTTCGACGCGTCCGACATAGTCGGACAGATGATCGGCCAGGCCGGTGTCGCGGGCGAAGGTGCTGTCGGTATGGACGCGGTAGCTTTGGCCCAGCATGGCGGAAATCGAACCCGGGCGGTTGCCGAAGGCGCTCCATTTGAGCCCATAGGCGATGCGCGAGCCGCCCTCGTAGCGGTCGAGGCCCGCGAAGCGGCCCGGGCGGAACAGGTTGGTTTCGTCGAATTCGAAATCGAGGCTGTCCTCGTTGGGCAGCCGGGTCGGATTCATGCCGTTGGGCGCCACCGTGCCCACGACGACCGGCTCGATGACGTCGCTCATCCAGGCGCCGTGACGGACAAAGGGAAAACGCCAATCGAGCGACAGTTCGGGCACCATGCGGCCGGTAAAGCCTTCATGGGTTCGGCCGTCGGCGTGCCAGTTGTCGGTGTGATACCCTTCGCCGCGCAGTTGGGCAGTCAGCTTGTAGATGTCGCCGGCCGGCGCGGTGTAGGGCAACTGCCAGGCGATCCGGCTGGACAGACGCCGCGTGTCGGTGCCGTCGCCGCGCGTGATCGCCAGACCGCCGGCATCGAAACTCCAATATTGGCCGAAGGGCCCCGGCTGGCCGACCCGGTGGTATTCGAGCATCGGCAGCACGAAGGGTTCCATGCCCGGATCGTCCTTGGCGCGCAGGCCCTGGTAGGAATAGGCCTGGGCCAGGGCGTAGCTGCGCCCTCCGAAGCCCTCCAGGAAGGGCCGGGTTTCCAGGACCGGCTGCGGATGGCGGAAGCTGTAGGTGCGCATGTAGGTGTCGTCGGTCGACCGGGCTAGTTCGTAGCCGGTCCGCCAGGTTTCGTCGAGATCGAAGAGGCCCTTGGATTTGATGTGGCCGCGATATTGTTCGTGGGAATTGCGGGTGATACTTCCCTGGGTTTCGATCTTCCCGTCCTGGAAATGGCGGCGGTGCTGGCCGATTGCCACCGGGCCTTCCTGTCCGGTGATCATCGCCGACACCGTCGCGTCCTCGGAGGGCGAGATGTTGAAGTAATAGGGCACGGTGATCGCGCCGCCAAGCTGCTTGCTGCCGCCGAAGGTGGGCGGCAGGAAGCCGCTGCGCCGAGGCACCCGCGGGTCCGCGTGCGCGATGTAGGGCGTGTAGAGAATGGGCAGGCCGAACACTTCCAGCCAAGCGTGATGGTATTCCACCGTCTCGGTCGATTCGTCGTGGACGACCCGCACCGCCTTGACCTGCCAGATCAGCGGGCGATCGGGATTCTCTTTGCAAACCTCGCAGGCCGAATAGACCGCCCGGTCCATGTCGTGGCGCTCGCCGGCGACCCGGCGACCCTCGGCGGCCGCCAGGCGCGATTGGTTGGCGAGCAGGATGCGGATGTTGCGCGCCGCGCCTTCCTTGAGATCGCCGGAAAGCTCGATCTGCTCGGCGAAATAGACGTCGCCCGACAGTTCGAGCAGGCTGACATTGCCGTTGGCGAACAGCCGGTCGCGCTTGCTGTCATAGGCGATTTCGTCGGCCAGCAGCACGCGCCCGGCATGGGTGACCTCGACCTTGCCCTTGGCGATCACCACGCCGCTTTCCTTGTCGTAATCGACCTCGTCGGCGGAAAACAGCACCTGGCGTTCGGTCTCCGTGGGCGGCGCCGGAGTCTGGGCCCCGGCCGGAGCGGCCAGGAATCCAACCAGCGCCAGCGCGCCAAGCCACCGGGCGGCGCTCATGCGGCCGCCTCGGCGATCCGGCCGCGCGACCGGCGTACGGGCAGCCGCGCCAGCACGTAAAGACCGAGCGCCACCGGCAGAAGCGGCACCAGGTAGATGAGCGGCACCAGCCGCAAGGATTTCACCGCCAGACCGCCGACCCCCAATTGGGCCGCCTCGGTGGCGACCATCAGACCGATGGCCAGGATCACCCGCCCGGTCTGGCCGTGGCGGGAGAAGCCGCCGATCAACAGGCAGGC
The DNA here is from genome assembly GCA_016214125.1 of Rhodospirillales bacterium. Lineage (GTDB taxonomy): Bacteria > Pseudomonadota > Alphaproteobacteria > Rhodospirillales > WMHbin7 > JACRPC01. The sequence continues at coordinate 21,827 of JACRPC010000054.1, forward strand.
CAGGCCGATGGCGATGAAGGCAAGGTGATAGAGGGGCGCCGATAGGCGCTGGTGCGCCTCGACGCGGAAGCGGGCGAAATCGACCGCCCCCACCTCGGCCGCGGTGACCGAGAGCAGCTCCTGGATCGGGCGCTCGCGGGCGTCGCGGAAACGCGGCTCGGCGGCGTCGTCGGCGCCGGCCATTTCCACCGTGTAGCTGTCGAAATAGAGCAGCGACAGGCGGCCGCTTTCCGGAAACAGCTCCTGGCGGTTGCCGTTGACCAGCAGGACGCGCGGCCGGTTGCCGTCGCCCTTCACCAGGGCGCCGCGCTCGGCCATCATGGTGATCACCTTCTCCGATTCCGGCTTGCCGGCCTTGCCTTTGGCGCGCTCCTTCAATTGCGAGCGCATGTCATGCACCAAGACATCGAGAAGTTCGCCGTCGCCGGTCCGACTGCGGACATAGACCGTCAGGCCATCGGTGATCTGATTGAAATTCCCCTCCTGGAGCATCACCCGCGACAAATCGTTGCGAATCGACCATTGCATCTCGCGGAAGGTCTTCACCGACGAGGGGATCACCACAAGATTGAGGATGTAGCCGAAGACGACCAGCACCAGCCCCACCGTCAAGGCGGGCCGGGCCAAGGCCAAATGGCTGAGGCCCGCCGAGCGCATGACCACGATCTCCCGGTCGGCATCGAGCCGGTTGTAAGTGAACAGCAAGACCGCGAACACGGCAACCGGGGTAATGATGGTGAGAAAGTTGGGCAAGAGCAGCATGGTGAGCAGGCCGAAGGAGCCGATCGACAAGCCCTTGTTGATGATCAGTTCGACGAACCGCAGGGATTGGGTCAGCCACAGAATCGCCGACAGGCCGAGCGCCACCAGAAAGGTGCCGATTAGAAGCTGTTTGGCGATGTAGCGCGTAAACTCGGTCATGGCGGCGCACTATGGCCTGACGGTCCTGTGGATAACAAGGGCGAACATCGTCTCTAAACCAGTTTGAATCACCCTGTCCAGACGAAGAAATCGCCGCTTGCCATCGCTCTTCGGCGCTCGACCTGCTATAGTGCCGCCGCTTTCGCGATCCTGCCACGAGGAGTAGTGGGTCATGTCCTGGGGTACGCATCATCTTGCGGTTTTTGTGCTGTTTGGCGCCTTTTTCGCGGCGCCTCTGACCGGCTGCTCGCCGATTGGGCTCGCCCACGATGTCGGCGCCATCGTCACCGAGGACCGTTCGACCAACCAGCAAGCCGCCGACGTCTCGACCAAGCTCAAGGTCCGCGCCGCCATTTTCGACACCGACCGCAAGCTGTTCCAGGCGGTGGGCACCGAGGTCTATAACGGCCAGGTTCTGCTCACCGGCGCGGTCACCAGCGCCGACGCCCAGGCGCAGGCGGTGGCGATCGCCCACAAGGTCGAGGGCGTGAAAAGCGTCATCAACGAAATCCAGATCACCAACGAAGGGGGTCTTGGCGCCTTCGTCGAGGACACGGTGGCCGAACAGAAGATCGGCGCCAAGCTTCTGGGCGACCGCGAGATCAAATCGGTGAACTACTCGGTGCGCGCCGTCAACGGCACCGTCTATCTGCTGGGCGTGGCGCGCGACAAGACCGAACTGGACCGGGCGATCGGCCATGCGCGCTCGACCGAGCATGTGCGCCGGGTGATCAGCCACGTCAAGCTGCGCGGAGCCCCGTGAGCGCGTGAACGATCTCCTGGAGTCCCTGATCGCCACGGCGCTGGAAGCCGGCCGGGCGGCGATGGCCGTTTACCAGTCGGACTTCGCCGTCTCCCATAAGGACGACCGCTCGCCGGTCACCGCGGCCGACGTCGCGGCCGAACGAATCATTCTGGCGGCCTTGGCCCGCCTGACCCCCGATCTGCCGGTGATCGCCGAGGAAGCGACCGCCGGCGGCCAGAAACCCGATTTCGGCCGAGGCCGCTTCTGGCTGGTCGATCCCTTGGACGGCACCAAGGAATTCGTCGCCCGCTCGGGCCAATTCACCGTCAACATCGGCCTCGTCGAGCAGGGGCGTCCGGTCCTGGGCGTCGTGCACGCGCCGGCGGTGGCGGAAACCTTCGCCGGCGGTCCCCAGGGCGCCTTCCGCGTTGGGACCGACGGCCAGCGCCAGCCGATCGCCTGCCGCCTGCCGCCGCCCGAAGGGCTCACGGTGCTCTCCAGCCGCTCGCACGGCGATCCCCTGCGCCTCGACAAATACCTGGCCGGGCGCAAGGTGGCGGCGCTCAGCCGTTCGGGCAGCTCGCTCAAATTCTGCCGGGTGGCCGAGGGCGCGGCCGATCTCTATCCGCGCTTCGGCCCGACCAGCGAATGGGACACCGCGGCCGGCCACGCCATCCTCGTCGCGGCGGGCGGTTCGGTGGAAACGCTCGACGGCCAACCGCTCGGCTACGGCAAGCCCAGCCTGGTCAATCCCGATTTCGTCGCCTGGGGCAAGCGATGAGCCGGCTGCGCGCCGCCGGCGCCGCCGCGCTTGAAGAGGCCGCGCAGTTGATCCGCGCCGGGCGCCTCGTTGCCTTTCCGACCGAGACGGTCTATGGGCTGGGCGCCGACGCCGGCAACGACGCCGCGGTGGCCTCGATCTTCGCCGCCAAGCGCCGGCCGCGCTTCAATCCCCTGATCGTCCATGTCGCCGAGCCGACCACCGCCCGTCGGCTGGCCGACTTCCCGCCCCTAGCCGACAAGCTGGCGGAACGCTTTTGGCCGGGCCCGCTTACCCTGGTCCTGCGCCGCCGGCCCGAGGCGCCGGTGTCGCTGCTCGCCTGCGCCGGGCTCGACACGGTGGCGCTGCGCATTCCCGCCCATCCGGTGGCGCTCGAATTGATCGCCCGGGCCGGACGGCCGATCGCCGCGCCCAGCGCCAATCCCTCGGGCCAGGTGAGTCCGACCACCGCCGCCCATGTCGTCGAAAGCCTGGGCGACAAGGTGGCGATGGTGCTCGATGGCGGACCCTGCCGGGTCGGGCTGGAAAGCACGGTGCTCGATCTCAGCGGGGCGGCCCCGGTGCTGCTGCGGCCGGGCGGCACCCCCCGAGAGGCGATCGAAACGCTCACCGGCCCCCTGGCCCCAACCCCGGAGGGCGGGGCGCAACCGCGTTCGCCCGGCCAGTTGGAAAGCCACTACGCGCCCCGTCTGCGGCTGCGCCTGATGGCAACGGCGCCCGAACAGCCGAACGAGGCCCTGCTTGCCTTCGGCCCCCATCCGCCCGCCGGCTATGCGCGGGTAATCAATCTCAGCCCAACGAGCAATCTCATCGAAGCGGCGGCCAATCTGTTCGCCGCCCTGCGCGCGCTCGACCGGCCGGACTACGCCGCCATCGCGGCGATGCCGATTCCGGAAAGCGGTCTTGGCCAAGCGATCAACGATCGTTTGCGCCGCGCTGCCGCGCCACGGTCGGCTTGAGGCGGCCCTTGGGCTCTGGCAAGGTGGCGACATGAGCGAAGCCTTTCTCCATCAGGTCCGCGAGATCGTCGGCGACCGCCACTGCCTGACGACCGCCGAAGCCATGGCGCCCTATCTGGGCGAGGAGCGCGGCACCTACCGGGGCCAGGCGCTTCTGGTCGCCCGCCCGGGCTCGACCGACGAGGTCGCCAAGCTGGTGGCGCTCTGCGCCCGCCTGGGCGTCGGCATGGTGCCCCAGGGCGGCAACACCGGGCTGTGCGGCGGCGCGGTGCCCGAGAACGGCCAGATCGTCCTTGCGCTGGCCCGGCTCGACCGGGTGCGGGCGCTCGACGCCGCCAACCGCACGCTGACCGTCGAGGCCGGCTGCATCCTCTCCGCCGTCCAGACCGAGGCCGAGACGGCCGATCTGCTCTTCCCCCTAAGCCTGGCGGCGGAGGGCAGTTGCCAGATCGGCGGCAACCTCTCGACCAACGCCGGCGGCACCGGCGTGCTGCGTTACGGCAACGCCCGCGAGCTGGTGCTGGGCCTCGAGGTCGTGCTGCCCGACGGCCAGGTGTGGAACGGGCTTCGCGGCCTGCGCAAGGACAACACCGGCTACGATCTCAAGCAGCTCTTCTTGGGGGCCGAGGGCACGCTGGGCATCATCACCGCCGCCACGCTGAAACTGTTCCCCCGGCCGCGCGACATTGCCACCGCCTGGGTGGGCTTCGAGCATCCGGCGCGGCTGATCGAGCTTCTGGGCCGTCTTGAGGCGGCGAGCGGCGGCGCCGTCACCGCCTGCGAACTGATCCCCCGTCTCGGCCTCGATTTCGTGCTGGCCCACATCCCCGACACGCGGGCGCCCTTGAAGCAGGCGCACCCTTGGCACGGCCTGATCGAATTGTCCTCGCCCCGGCCCGATGGCAATCTCACCGCCCTCTTGGAAGAAACGCTGGGCATGGCCTTGGCCGACGGGCTGATCGACGACGCCACGGTGGCCGACAGCCTGGCGAAAGCGGCGGTGCTCTGGCGGCTGCGCGAAAGCCTCCCCGCCGCACAGAAGCCCGAAGGCGCCAGCTTGAAGCACGATGTCGCGCTTCCGCTCTCGGCGCTGCCCGATTTCCTGACCCAGGCGACCGAGGCGGTGGAGACGGCGATCGCCGGCGTGAGGGTCTGCGCCTTCGGCCATATCGGCGACGGCAACATCCATTTCAATCTGTCGCAGCCCAGGGACATGAGCGCCGAAGCCTTTCTCAAGCGGCGCGAGGCCATCGCCCATCGGGTCCACGACATCGTCATGGCGATGGGCGGCAGCTTCTCGGCCGAGCACGGCATCGGCCGGCTCAAACGGCCCGACATGGCGCGCTACAAATCGCCGGTCGAACTCGATCTCATGCGCCGGCTGAAGGCGGCGCTCGATCCGCAAGGGATCATGAATCCGGGCAAGGTGGTGGGATGAGGCGCATCATCGCCCTCCTTGGCCTGATCGTCGCCTTGGCCCTGCCCGCCTGGGCCATGCCGGGCGTGCCGACGGAAGGGCGGCTGGTCTACACGGTGACGCGCAACGGCGCGCCGATCGGCAAGCTCGAATTCGCCTTTAGGCCCGAGGGGAATAAATTGGCCGTCGAGGTCACGACCGAGATCGCTTACAAATTGGCCTTCCTCACCCTCTACCGCTTCAACCAACGAAGCCGCGAAATCTGGCAGGGCGACCGGCTGGTCGAACTGATCTCGGACACCGACGACGACGGCACCCGCCAGGAGCTGAAATCGGTGAGCGAGGCCGACGGCGTCGCGGTGACGTTGAACGGCAAGCCCCAGCGCCATGGCGGCCGGTTGGTGCCGTCCAGCCTCTGGCATCCGGCGGTGGTCGAATCGCCGGCCTTGATCGACACCGTCGATGGCAGCCGCATCGCCGTGCAAAGCCGCTTCGTCGGGCAAGAGACGCTTTCGGTGCGGGGCCGGCCGATGGCGCTTCGGCGCTACGCCATCACCGGCGACATGAAACGCGACGTCTGGTTCGACGAGGCGGGCGTGCTCCGCCATGTCCGTTTCACCGCCCGCGACGGCTCGGACGTCGCCTACGTGCTCGATTAACCCCGGCGCAGCGTGATCACCGTCACCTCGCCCTGCGAGTGATAGCGCACCGGCAGGCCGGAGACGCCGGCGCCCCGGCTGGTGTAGCCGCGCATCGTCCCCAACTCCCAGGCACCGGCGGTCGGCGCCCGCTTGAAGCGAGTGCCGGTGACGATCGGCCTTTCGCCCGGCAAACAGATCTGGCCGCCATGGGTGTGGCCGCACAGATACAGATCGTAGCCCTGCCCGGCCGCCAGGGCGCGATGCTGCGGCTCGTGCACCAGCGCGATCGAAAAGACCCCGGGCGCCGGAACCAGTGCGGCCCGCGCCTCGCGGCCGGGCAGGCCGAAGACGGTGTCTAGGCCGGTCAGCCGCAAGGGCGTTTCCCGCCAGGCCAGCGTCACCGATTCGTTGAGCAACACCCGCGCGCCCAGACCCTCCAGCCTCGGCACCAGGCCATGATCGTCGTGGTTGCCGAGAATGGCGAAGAGCCCCAGCGGCGCCCGGACGGCGCCGGCGATCGCCGCCAGATCCTCGGGCGAAACCGGGCGGCGATGGCGCCAGCGGAAATCGCCGGTGATCACCGCCAGATCGGCCTCGATCCCAGCCAGGCGCTTGGCGATGCGCTTGGCGGAATGGGGCAGCATGTCGAGATGCAGATCGGACAGATGCAAAATGCGCAGCCCATCCAGGCCGGGCGCCAGATCGGGATAGCAAAATTCGACCCGGCGGGTCTCGATTGCGTAGGCGTTGCGGATGCCGCGGCGGCGCAGCCCCAGCACACCCAACCCGGCCCAGGCCACGGCCATCAGCGAGCGCGTGGTGGCCTGGCGCCACAATTCGCGTCCCAAGGGGTGAAAGATCGCCGCTTCCATCTGGCGGCGCTTCTCGATCCAGGCTTGGCGGGCGGTCATCGGTTGGTCGGTTTGCCAAAGGGCCGCCATCCTGCCCGAAAGCCTTCGAAGATGCCATTTCCTTGATCGGCCCCCATGACAGCGCCCGCTCTGCCTGCTAGGTTTCCGCCATCCGCAACCGATCCCCGACGAGCCCGCCATGACCGCCTACCGCGCCCCCCTGGACGACATGATGTTCGCCGCCACCGAACTGGCCGGGCTGGAAAGCCTGGCCCGGTTGCCCGCCTTCGCCGAGGCGACGCCCGATCTGGTGGCCGCGGCGCTGGAAGAGGCGGGCAAGATCGGCGCCAATGTGCTGGCGCCCTTGAACGAAATCGGCGACCGCCAGCATTCGGTGTTGGAGAACGGCCAGGTCCGCACCCCCGAAGGCTTCAAGGCCGCCTGGACGCAGTTCCGCGACGGCGGCTGGGGCAGCCTGCCCTTCGAACCCGATTATGGCGGCCAGGGCCTGCCCTGGCTGGTGGCGGTGGCGGTCCAAGAGATCATCGGCGCCGCCAACATGTCGTTCAGCCTCTGCCCGCTGCTCACCCAGGGCACCGTCGAACTGTTGAGCGCGCACGGCTCGCCCGAACAGAAGGCCCTGTATCTGCCCAATCTGATCTCCGGCGAATGGACCGGCACCATGAACCTCACCGAGCCCCAGGCCGGCTCGGATCTGGCGCAGGTGCGCGCCAAGGCGGTGAAGGACGGTCATGCCTGGAAGATCACCGGCCAGAAAATCTTCATCACCTACGGCGAACACGACCTGGCCGACAACATCGTCCATTTCGTGCTGGCCCGGGCGCCCGACGCGCCTGCCGGCGTCAAGGGCATCTCGCTCTTCATCGTTCCCAAATTCCTGCCCGACGCGGCGGGAAAGCCGGGAGCGCGCAACGATCTGCGTTGCGTCTCGCTCGAGCGCAAGCTCGGCATCAACGCCAGCCCGACGGCGGTGATGGCCTTCGGCGACAATGGCGGCGCCACCGGCTATCTGGTGGGCGAGGCCAATCGCGGCCTCGAATACATGTTCACCATGATGAACAACGCCCGTCTGGCGGTCGGCGTGCAAGGGGTGGCGATCGCCGAGGCCGCCTATCAGCACGCCCTGGCCTACGCCAAGGAGCGCGTGCAATCGAAGCCGGTAACAAGGCCGGAAGGCGGCCCGGCCACCATCATCCACCATCCCGACGTGCGCCGGATGCTGATGACCATGAAGGCCCGGGCCGAGGCGGCGCGGGGGCTTGCTTACTACACGGCGGCGGCGATCGACAGCGCCCGCCACCATCCCGACGCCGCCAGCCGGCGCCAATTCCAGAGCGTCGTCGATCTGCTCATACCGGTGGTCAAGGGCTGGTGCTCGGAGGCGGGCATCGCCAACGCCGATCTGGGCATCCAGATTCACGGCGGCATGGGCTTCATCGAGGAATCAGGCGCGCCGCAATTCTGGCGCGACGCCCGCATCACCGCCATCTACGAAGGCACCAACGGCATCCAGGCCAACGATCTGGTCGGGCGCAAGGTGGCGCGCGACAACGGCGCCAGCGCCACCGCCTTCATCGCCCACATGCGGGCCACGCTGGCCGAACTCGACCGGGCGCCCGGCGAAAGCCTGGCGGTCGTCGGCCGCGCCCTCAAGGACGCGCTGGCCGCCTTGAGCGAGACCACCGATTGGATTCTCGAAGTCCACGGCCGCGACCCGGCGGCGACTGCCGCCGGCTCGAAGGCCTATCTTGATCTGTGGGGCATCAGCGCCGGCGGCTGGCAGATGGCCCGCGCCGCCCTGGCCGCCACCCGCGAGTTGGGCGCCAATCGCGGCCATCCGAAATTCCTTTCCGCCAAGCTGGCGACGGCGCGCTTTTTCGCCGAGCAGATTCTGGTCAAGGCCCGGGCCTATCAGGCGATGGCGACGGCCGGCGCCCAGGCGGTGATGGCGCTCGACGAGGATCAGTTCTAGAGCGTCGTGCGTTTAATCTGACGCATATCCGGCTGCCTTGAGATAGTTCCAGCATTCTTCTGGTGAATAGAGTTGGCAGACGTCGCCGATGGCTCTCCAGAGGGCGTCGAAGGTCCGAGCTTTGACGTGCCTGAGA
>JACRPC010000053.1 GCA_016214125.1 Rhodospirillales bacterium
GACGAACGTCGCCCCCCCCGTCTCCGCCAGAACCTTGGTGATCGCCGCCGTCAACGACGTCTTGCCGTGGTCGACGTGCCCGATCGTACCCACGTTGCAGTGCGGCTTCGTCCGCTCGAATTTCGCCTTCGCCATGATCCTTACTCCGTCCCTCGATCGATCAGCCCGCGAGCTTGGCGCGGATTTCCTCGGAAATGTTGCTCGGCACTTCGCTGTAGTGGTCGAAATGCATGGTGTACTGGGCGCGCCCCTGGCTCATCGAGCGCAGCGTGTTGACGTAGCCGAACATGTTGGCCAAGGGCACCATCGCCGCCACGACGCGCGCGTTGCCGCGCGAATCCATGCCGGTGACCTGGCCCCGGCGGCTGTTCAGATCGCCGATGACGTCGCCCATGTAATCCTCGGGCGTCACCACCTCGACCTTCATCATCGGCTCCAGAAGTTTGGGGCCGGCCTTGGGCAGGCCTTCGCGGAAGCAGGCCCGGGCGGCGATTTCAAAGGCCAGGGCCGACGAATCGACGTCGTGATAGGCGCCGTCGATCAAAGTGGCCTTGAGATCGGTGACCGGGAAGCCGGCGATGACGCCGGTGTCGATCGAGCTGTTCAGGCCCTTCTGGACGCCGGGGATGTATTCCTTGGGCACCACGCCGCCGATCACCTTGCTTTCGAAGATGAAGCCCGAGCCGGGCGGCAGCGGTTCGAAGCGGATCTTGACGCGGGCGAACTGGCCCGAACCGCCCGACTGCTTCTTATGGGTGTAGTCGCATTCGTAGAGCTTGGAAATCGTCTCGCGGTAGGCCACCTGCGGCGCGCCGACATTGGCCTCGACCTTGAACTCGCGCTTCATGCGGTCGACGATGATTTCCAGGTGCAACTCGCCCATGCCCTTGATCACCGTCTGGCCCGACTCGCTGTCGGAGGTGACGCGGAAGGACGGGTCTTCCTGGGCCAAGCGCGCCAGCGCCATGCCCATCTTCTCCTGGTCGGCCTTCGATTTGGGCTCGACGGCGACCTCGATCACCGGCTCGGGGAATTCCATGCGCTCGAGCACGATCGGTTTGGCGGCGTCGCACAGCGTGTCGCCGGTGGTGGTGTCCTTCAAGCCCACCAGAGCGACGATATCGCCGGCGCGGCCTTCCTTGATTTCTTCGCGCGAATTGGCGTGCATGAGCAGCATGCGGCCGATGCGCTCGCGCTTGTCCTTGACGGTGTTCTGGACGTAAGAGCCGGCTTCCAGCACGCCCGAATAGATGCGCACGAAGGTGAGCGAACCGACGAAGGGATCGGTCATGATCTTGAAGGCCAGGGCCGAGAAGGGCTCGGAATCTTCCGGCTTGCGGGTGTCGGGCGTGGTCGAATCGACCTTGGTGCCCTGGACCGGCGGGATGTCGAGCGGGCCGGGCAGGAAATCGACCACGGCGTCCAACAGCGGCTGCACGCCCTTGTTCTTGAAGGCCGAGCCGCACAGCACCGGCACCAGCTTCATGGCGATGGTGCCCTTGCGCAGGCAGCGGATCAGGGTGGCCTCGTCGGGCTCCTTGCCCTCGAGATAGGCTTCCATGGCGGCGTCGTCCATCTCGACCGCCGCCTCGATCAGGTCGTGGCGGTACTGCGCCGCCTTTTCGGCCAGATCGGCCGGAATGTCGGCGTAGGAGAACTCGGCCCCCAGGCTTTCGTCCTTCCAGATCACCGCCTTGTTCTTGATCAGATCGACCAGGCCGGCGTAATCGCTCTCGACGCCGATCGGCAGATGCAGCACCACCGGGTTGGCGCCCAGGCGGTCCTTGATCATGTCGACGCAGCGATAGAAATCGGCGCCGATGCGGTCCATCTTGTTGACGAAGCAGATGCGCGGCACTTCGTACTTGTCGGCCTGGCGCCAGACGGTTTCCGACTGCGGCTCGACGCCGGCCACCGAATCGAACACCGCCACCGCGCCGTCGAGAACGCGCAGGCTGCGCTCGACCTCGATGGTGAAGTCGACGTGGCCGGGGGTGTCGATGATGTTGACCCGGTGATCGCGCCAGAAGCAGGTGGTGGCGGCCGAAGTGATGGTGATGCCGCGTTCCTGCTCCTGCTCCATCCAGTCCATGGTGGCGGTGCCGTCATGCACCTCGCCGATCTTGTAGGACTTGCCGGTGTAGTAAAGAACGCGCTCGGTGGTCGTGGTCTTGCCGGCATCGATGTGAGCCATGATGCCGATGTTGCGGTAGCGCTCGAGGGGGGTGGTGCGGGCCATGATGGAGCGTCCTTCCCCCTACCAGCGATAGTGCGAGAAGGCCTTGTTGGCCTCGGCCATGCGGTGCGTGTCTTCCCGCTTCTTCACCGCCGTGCCGCGATTGTTGGCGGCGTCGAGCAATTCGCCCGACAGGCGGTCGACCATGGTGTTCTCCGAGCGGCCGCGCGCCGCCTCGATCAGCCAGCGGATCGCCAGCGCCTGGCGGCGGTCGGTGCGGACTTCGACCGGCACCTGATAGGTGGCGCCGCCCACCCGGCGCGAGCGGACCTCGACCGAGGGCTTGACGTTGTCGAGCGCGTCGTGGAACAGCTTCAGGGGATCGGCCTTGGCCTTGGTCTCGATGCGCGACAGCGCGCCATAGACGATGCCTTCGGCGACCGACTTCTTGCCGGCCAGCATCAGGCAGTTCATGAATTTGGTGACCACGATGTCGCCGAACTTGGCGTCCGGCTGAACTTCGCGCTTTTCGGCGGCGTGACGGCGGCTCATCGCGATTCTCCTTACTTCGGCCGCTTGGCGCCGTATTTCGAGCGCCGCTGGCGACGGTCCTTCACGCCCTGGGTGTCGAGCGTGCCGCGGATGATGTGGTAACGCACGCCGGGCAGGTCCTTGACGCGGCCGCCGCGGATCATCACCACCGAGTGTTCCTGAAGGTTATGGCCTTCGCCGGGGATGTAGCTGGTGACCTCGAAGCCGTTGGTGAGCCGCACGCGCGCCACCTTGCGCAGCGCCGAATTGGGCTTCTTGGGAGTCGTGGTGTAGACCCGGGTGCAGACGCCGCGCTTTTGCGGACATTCCTGCATCGCCGGCACCTTGTTGCGCGACGTCTTGGGCGCGCGCGGCTTGCGGATCAACTGGTTAATCGTCGGCATCGACCTTCCCTTCAACCAAGGACCCGGCGATCACCCATCCGCCCGGGCCCAATCCATCGAAACGTCCAATCAAAACAAACAGAACGTGTTTCCCCCCTTGGGAGCCGGAAGCCCCCCGGGGCACACGTTTCGGGTTTTTCTCGCCGGCCCGACCGGCGTTTCTCATGGGCGCAGGCCCGTGTCGCGACCCGAAGGCTCTTAAAAGCGACGTTGGGCACACGAGGCAACCGCGTCTAGGGCGAACGCCTACCACCGGCTCCCCGAGAAGTCGCGCATCCTATGCAGGTGCCCCCCTGCCGTCAAGGAAAAGAATGCGCTGCGAAAACGCCCCCTGCCGGTTGGGGCCAGTCGGCATAAAACGCCACAATTCCTGGAGCGTGGGCCCGCGTCTCGTGGGGCGCGAGCCTGCTTCGGGCATCGGCCAGCGTCGGCGAACGATCTTTTTGGGAAATTGGCGGTTGCGAATTGGAAAGTTGGCGGTTGCGATGACCGAAAATAACCATATGGGTTTTGGGCAAAATGACCCCTGTCAAGACAGACATTGCTAAGCGAATGATTTGGGGCTTTAAGCATTCTTGATGACTAATATTGTCGAATACGGTAATTATCACCAGCTAATCCAATCCAATGCTTTTTTCACTTTGTTATATTGGGTATTACCAATTGTAATATTTGATTTTTATTCAAAAATGACTGGATGACCAGCCTTGCCGACGGTATATTGCGTGAAAATTTGGTGACACTCTAATTCAACCAAGCACAACAGCCAAGACGCCGGAGGATCAGCATGCCCGCCACCCACTCTCTGGGCATCGCCCAGAAGATCGCCATCGCCTTCATCATGCCGCTTCTGATGGTGTTGGGCCTTTCGATCTACGTCGTCAGCCTCAAGCTCACCGTCGTCAACGAGACCGGCGCTCTCAAGGATGCGGCGCCTCTGGTGCGCGATATCGCCGGCGTGGTTCACGAGGTGCAGGTGGAGCGCGGGGCCACCGCCGTCTTCCTGGGCAGCAAGGGCGCCCGTTTCGGCGAGGAGATGCGCGGCCAGCGCGCCAAGACCGACAAGGCGATCGCCATCCTGGATTCCACCGTCAAGGCGTTCGATTTGGGCACGCTGGGCAAGGCATTCCCGACCAAGGTCGAGGAGGCGCGCAAACGCCTGGCCGATCTGGTGGGAACGCGCGGCGCCATCGATCAGATGAGCCTGGAGACGCCGGCGGCGGTCGGCAAGTTCACCAGCACGATTCGCGCCTATCTCGACGTGGTCGATCTTCTGGCGGTGTTGAGCTCCGACCTGACGGTGTCGCGCAGCACCTCGGCCTATCTCAAGCTGATGGAAGGCAAGGAACGCGCCGGCCAGGAGCGCGCCACCGGCGCCGGCGCCTTCGCCGCCAACGCCTTCGAGCCCGCCGTCTATCGCCGCTTCGTCTCGCTGATCGCCGATCAGGAAACCTATTTCCGCGACTTCATGACCCTGGCCACCCCCGAGCAGGTGCAGTTCTTCAAGAGCACCCTTGACGTCGCGGCGACCAAGACGGTCGAAACGATGCGCAAGGCGGGGCTCGATTTCATCGCCACCGGCAATATGGGCGGCGTATCGGGCCCTGATTGGTTCAACGGCACCACGGCGCGCATCAATCTGTTGAAAACCATCGAAGACCGGATGGCCGCCGATCTGCAGGCGCTTACCAATTCGGTCAACGCCCAGGCGGTGCTGGTGCTGACCATCGCCTTGGCGGCGGTCGGCATCCTGTTGGTTCTCACCTTGGTGGTGGCGGTGAGCATCGTACGCAGTCTGCTGCGCGCGATTTCCGGCCTTACCCGGGTGATGGCCGGCCTGGCCGCCAACGACCTGACCATCGAGGTCACCGGCGTCGAGCGTGGCGACGAGATGGGCACCATGGCGCGCGCCGTTCAGGTCTTCAAGGAGGCGATGGTCCGCGCGGCCGACCTGGCCGCCCAGCAGGCCCGCGATCAGGAGGCGCGCGAGATCCGCACCAAGCGGGTGCTTGAACTCACCCAGAGTTTCGACCGCGAGGCCTCGGGTGCCCTGGCCCAGGTCGAGGAAGCGAGCAAGGCCCTGGAAGGCACGGCGCGCAGCATGAGCGCGGCGGCCGAAGAGGCCTCGACCCAGGCCGGCACCGCCGGTCAGGCCACCGATCAGGCCACCCACAATGTCGAGGCGGTGGCCTCGGCCGCCGAGGAGCTTTCCGCCTCGATCGGCGAAATCTCCCGACGGGTAACCGAAAGCGCGAAAATCGCCGGCACCGCCGCCGAGGAAGCGGCCAACGCCAACGGCCTGGTCGAAAGCCTGGCGCAAGCGGTGCAGCGCATCGGCGCCGTCGTCAAGCTGATCAACGACATTGCCAGCCAGACCAACCTTCTGGCGCTCAACGCCACCATCGAAGCGGCGCGGGCCGGCGATGCCGGCAAGGGCTTTGCCGTGGTGGCGAACGAGGTCAAGGGGCTGGCCAATCAGACCGCCAAGGCCACCGACGAGATCTCGAGCCAGATCGGCGAGGTGCAAAGCGCCACCGAAAGCGCGGTCGGCGCCATCAAGGGCATCACCGGCACCATCGGCCGAATCAGCGAGATTTCGGCCACCATCGCCAGCGCGGTCGAAGAGCAGGGCGCGGCGACCCAGGAAATCGCCCGCAACGTCGCCGAAGCCGCCAGCGGCACCCAGCAGGCCTCGGCGGCCGTGGGCCGGGTGGTCGGAACCGCCCAGCAGACCGGCCAATCCGCCGGCATGGTGCTCGATTCCGCCCAGACCCTGGCCGGACAATCGCAGGGCCTGCGTACGACGGTCGAACATTTCCTCAAGGAGATGCGGACGGCCTGATCGATACAACCTTGGGCGCCGGCGCCCAATTGGCCGCTCAATAGGCGTAATCGCGGAACAGCGGATCGACTTCGCCTCGCCAGACGCCGTGATAGGCTTCGAGCAGGCGCTCGGCCGGGGTGATGCCGCTTTCGGCGATGCGGGTGAGCGGATCAAGAAAGCCGCTCTCGTCGCGCCCCTGATCGTCCAGGCGCTCGCGCCGCACCAAGCCGCCGCGGGCAATCGCCACCACGCGCTTGGCCAAATCCTGGACCGTGCCCTTGCGGAAAGGGGTCGAGAGCCCAAGCCTGGGCACCAGACGGCGCAGCCGGTCGTGATCCTCTTCCGTCCAATCGGCGATCAGCAGGGCCGCCTCGTCCAGGGCCTGGCGATCGTAGAGCAGCCCCACCCAAAGCGCCGGCAGGGCGCACAACCGTCCCCACGATCCGCCATCGGCGCCGCGCATTTCCAGATAACGCTTGAGCCGCACCTCGGGGAAGGCCGTGGTGAGATGATCGGTCCAGTCGCCCATCGTCGGCACCTCGCCGGGCAGGGCCGGCAGCTTTCCGGCCAGAAAATCGCGGAAGGACTGGCCGGCGGCGTCGATGTAGCGGCCTTGGCGGTAAACGAAATACATCGGCACGTCGAGCATGTAATCGACGTAACGCTCGAAGCTCATGCCGGGCTCGAAGACGAAGGGCAAGATGCCGGTGCGCGCCGGGTCGGTGTCGGTCCAGATGTGGCTGCGGAAGCTTAAGAACCCGTTCGGCTTGCCCTCGGTGAAGGGCGAGTTGGCGAAGAGCGCGGTGGCGATCGGCTGCAAGGCCAGCGAGACCCGGAACTTCGCCACCATGTCGGCTTCCGAGCCGTAATCGAGATTGGCTTGCACCGTGCAGGTGCGGAGCATCATGTCGAGGCCGAGCGTGCCCACCCGGGGCATGTGGGCGCGCATGATGGCGTAGCGACCCTTCGGCATCCAGGGAATATCCTGGCGCCGCCATTTCGGGTTGAAGCCCAACCCCACCAGCCCGGCGCCAATCTTGTCGGCCACCTGGGTTACTTCGCGCAGATGGGCATGCACCTCGTCGCAGGTCTGGTGGATGTTGTCGAGCAGCGCCCCCGAGAGTTCCACCTGCCCGCCCGGCTCCAAAGACACCGACGAACCGTCGGGGCGGGTGAGCGCGATGACGTTCTCGCCTTCCCGAACCGGCTGCCAGCCGAAACCCATCAGCCCTTCCAAGAGCGTGCGGATCGAACAGACGCCCTCATAGGGCAATGGGCGGAGATCGTCCTTGCGGAAGGCGAATTTCTCGTGCTCGGTGCCCACCCGCCACGCCGATTCCGGCTTCGCCCCCTTCTCGAGATCCTCGATCAGTTGGCGGCGGTCGGTGATGGGCGTCTGGTTCGCTTGGGCGGGTCCGGACATGGGCAGGGGCTGTCGATCGATGCGGTTGAGATGGACAGCAAAGCCGCTTGCGGCTATGCCGTCAATGGAAACCGTCCTCAACCCGGACCCGCCCTTACGGCATGATAGGCAAGACCAAGCGCAGGAAAGCCACCCTGCCCAGCCGCGAAGCGCTGCTGGCCTTCCTTCAAGATTCGACCGGCCCGGTCGGCAAGCGCGAGATCGCCCGCGCCTTTCGCCTGGACGCTGCCGACAAGATCGAGCTGAAGCGGATGCTGCGCGCCTTGGCCGAGGAGGGCGCCATCGAGCGCGGCCCCAAACGCCGCGTCGCCCATCCGGGCGGGCTGGTGGACACCGCGGTGGTGGAAATCACCGGCGCCGACGCCGACGGCGAGCTGATCGGCCGGCCGCTGGCCTGGGAGGGTGCCGGCCAAGCCCCGCGCATTCTGATCGCGCCCTGGCGCGGCCGCGGTCCGGCGCTGGGCGCCGGCGATCGGGTGCTGGCCAAGCTGCGCCGCCTGTCGGATCGCGAATACGAGGCCCGGCCGATCCGGCGCATCGAGCCGGCGCCCGCCCGCGTGCTGGGCCTCTTCGAGCCCGCGCCCGAGGGCGGGCGGCTGGTGCCGACCGACAAGCGGGACCGATCCGAATACCGGCTGGCTCCAGAGGATTGCGCCGATCTGCGCAAAGGCGAGCTGATCCTGGCGGAAATCCTGCCCGGCCGTCCTTTCGGCCTCAAGCTGGCGCGGCCCATCGAGCGGCTGGGCTCCACCGCAAGCCCCAAGGCGGCCAGCCTGATCGCCCTGGCGTCCCACGACATCCCGCAGGTCTTTCCCGAGGACGCTTTGGCCCAAGCCGCCAAGGCCGGCCCGGCCCCCCTGGGAAGGCGCGAGGATTTGCGGAAGCTGCCGCTGGTGACCATCGACGGCGAGGATGCGCGCGATTTCGACGACGCCGTCTTCGCCGAGCCCGATGGGGCGGGCGGCTGGCGCCTGGCGGTGGCGATCGCCGACGTCGCCTGGTATGTGCGGCCCGACGACGCGCTCGACCGCGAGGCCCTGAAGCGCGGCAATTCGGTCTATTTTCCCGACCGGGTGGTGCCGATGCTGCCCGAGGCGCTGTCGAACGGCTGGTGTTCCTTGAAGCCCGGCGAGGACCGGCCCTGTCTGGTCGCTCATCTGGCAATCGACAGCGCCGGCAATCTGGTCAAACACCGCTTCACCCGCGCCTTGATGCGTTCGGCGGCCAGGCTCACCTACAGCCAAATCCAGGCGGCCAAGGACGGCAAGCCCGACACCATCGTGGCGCCCTTGATGGACAAGGTGGTGACGCCGCTCTATGGCGCCTATGGGGCGATGGTCGAAGCGCGCAAGCGGCGCGGCGCGCTTGAACTTGAAATGCCCGAGCGCAAGGTCGAACTCGACGCCGAGGGACGGGTGCTGCGCATCGCGCCCCGGCCGGTGTTGGACAGCCACAAGCTGATCGAGGAATTCATGATCGCCGCCAACGTCGCCGCCGCCCAGACGCTGGAGGGCAAGGGCCGACCCTGTCTGTTTCGCATCCATGCCGAGCCGGCGATGGACAAGCTCGAATCCCTGCGCGCCTTCCTGGAGACCCTCAAGCTCCGGCTCGCCAAGGGCCAGGTGATCACGGCCGCCCTGTTCAACACCATCTTGGCCAAGGTGGCCGGCACGCCGCAGGCCAGACTGGTCAACGAGGTCGTGCTGCGCAGCCAGGCCCAGGCGGTTTACAGCCCCGACAACATCGGCCATTTCGGCTTGGCGCTGGCCCGCTACGCCCATTTCACCTCGCCCATCCGCCGCTATGCCGATCTGGTCGTCCACCGATCGTTGATCGCCACGCTGGGGCTGGGCGAAGGCGGTTTGGCGCCCGAGGACGGCCTCAACCTCGCCGCCACCGCCAAGCATGTCTCCGAGACCGAGCGGCGCGCCGCCGCCGCCGAGCGCGACGCCATCGACCGCTATCTCGCCGCCTTCCTGGCCGAGCGGGTGGGGGCGGCCTTCACCGGCCGGGTGAATGGGGTCACCCGCTTCGGCCTCTTCGTCACCCTGGACGAGACCGGCGCCGATGGGCTGGTGCCGATCCGCAGCCTTCCCGACGACTATTATATCCACGACGAGAAGCGCCACAGCCTGGCCGGAAGGCGCAACCGGCTCACCTTCCGGCTGGGCGATGCCATTCGGGTCCGTCTGGTCGAGGCCAATCCCGTCACCGGCGGCATGATCTTCCAGCGGCTTCCCTAAGGAGACCTTCTCGGCTATCGTCCCCGATCATGTGGCGCCGCTTTTTTCTTCTTTTCCTGCTCATTCTGCTCGCCGTCTCGCCCGCCTTGGCGGCGGAACGCGACCAGGCGGCACAGGCGCTGGGCTGGTACAAGAAAGCGGCCCAGGCCGGCAACGCCAACGCCCAGTACCTTTACGCCTATCAGTTCGAGAATGGTCTGAACGGCCCCAAGGACCCGGCCAAGGCGGTCGAGTGGTACCGCAAGGCGGCCCAACAGGGTCATGTCGAGGCCCAGTTCAAGATGGGCCTGATGAACGCCAAGGGCCGTGGTACGCCCCGCGACTACGCCAAGGCGCAGCGCTGGTTCCGCCTGGCCGCCACCGAGGGCCTGGTCGAGGCGCAATACAATCTCGGCCTGATGGCCGAGTTGGGGCTGGGGGTGGCGCGCAATCCCACCGAGGCGGCGGAATGGTACCGCGCCGCCGCCGAAGCCGGACAGGCCACCGCCATGCGCCGGCTGGGCGTGCTGTTCGCCACCGGCGACGGCGTGCGCAAGGACCTGGTCCAGGCGGTAACCTGGCTGGAATTGGCGGCGCGCCAGAACGACGCCGACGCCCGCCTGCTGCGCGACGGCCTGCTGCCCGAAATGAGTCCGCGCGAGATCGAGCAAATGCGCGAGATGGTGCGAACCCGCGCCCCCGACGAGCCGCCGCAGCCCCAGCCGAGGCCGCCCATCAGGTAGGCGTGGACATGAGGGCGGCGATGGTGTCGCCCAGATGAAGCGCGTCGAGCGGCTTGGCCATGAAGGCGTCGCCGCTGGCGCGAACCCGAGGATCGTCGGCTTCGGGATAGCCCGACACCAGCAGCACCTTGAGGCCTGGCTGGTCGGCCTTCAGCATTCGGGCCAGATCGGGGCCCACCAGACCGCCCGGCAGCATGAGGTCGATGACGGCCAGGACCGCCTGCTCGCGGATCGCCGGCCAGAGCGATTGGGCTTCATCGGACGAATGGGCGACCCGGACCGTGAAGCCCAGATGGTCGAGCGTAAGCCTAAGGAAATCGCGCACCGCCCGGTCGTCCTCGACCACCAGCGCCGTTCCGCTCATCGTCTTCGCCGGGCGGCCTTTGGCCGCCACAGCGACGGCGCTGGCCCCCGCCGCCGTCAAGGGCAGATAAAGGGTAAAGCTGCTGCCCTGGCCGACTTGGCTTTCCACCCCCACCGCGCCGCTCGATTGGCTGGCCAGGCTCCAAACCAGCGCCAGCCCAAGCCCGGTACCTTTGCCGGGCTCCTTCGACGTGAAGAAGGGCTCGAAAATGCGGCCCAGATTTTCCGGCGTGATGCCGATGCCGTGATCGCTGACCCTAAGGACGGCGTAGGGGCCCGCCGGCACGCCGAGGGCCTTGGCCTGGGCGGCGTCGAGTTCCTGCCTTGCGATGGCTAGGGTAACGGTCCCCCCTTCGGGCATGGCGTCGCGGGCATTGATCACCAGATTGACCACCGCCTGGGAAAAGAGGCTGAGATCGGTTTCCACCATCAGGCCCTCGGGCGGCGGCAGAATGACGAGTTTGGTCCGCTCGCCCAACAGCGGTCTGAGGAAGGAATCAAGGTCCCAGGTGGCCCGGCCGATATCGATCACCCGGCGCTTGGTCGGCTGGTTGCGGCTGAAGGCCAGGAGATGGCTGGTGAGATCGCCGGCGCGCTCGGCCGCCTTGGCGATCTCGTTGAAGCAAGTCTCGACCCATTCCGGATTGCTAAGATCGCGCAGGCCCATGGCGGCAAAGCCGCCCATCGCCGTCAGCACATTGTTGAATTCGTGCGCCAGCCCGCCGGCCAGTTGGCCCAGCGCCTCCATTTTCTGCGCCTGACGCAGCTTCTCTTCCTGATCCTTGAGGTCGGTGATGTCGGTCAACAGCTTGACGACGCCGCCCGAGGGCGTCGGCCGCTCGCTGATGTGGTACCAGCGCCCGTCGCCCAGCTTCTGCACCACTGCCTGGTCGCCGTTGAGATGACGGTTGAGCCGGCTGGTGACCCAAGACTTGATGTTGGCGTCGGTCTCGACGAAATGGCCGCGTTGGGCCGCCGCGATCAGGATGTCTTCGAACCGGGTGCCGGGCACCAAGCAATCGGCGACCAGCGGATAGGCGCGCTGGTAGTGGCGGTTGACCAGCGCCAGGCGCATGTCGGCATCGAACAGGACGAACCCTTCCGACAGGCTGTCGATCGCCTCGCGCACCTGTATCTGCAATTCGCCGATCGCCTGGCGCGCCTCGGCCTCGGCGGTGATGTCGGACCCGATGCCGCGATAGCCGCGAAAAATGCCCACCGAATCGAACAGCGGGTTGCCGCTCGTCCGCATCACTCTTAAGCGTCCGGAAGGGTCGCGCAACCGATAAACCAGATTGCGGAAAGGTTGGCGCGATGCCAAGCAGCGTTCGTGGGCATCCCAAAGCTCCTCGGGATTCTCCTCACCCCCCACCTCGCGCCGTGTTTTGCCCAGAATAAAGGCCTGCGGTATCCCGGTTCGCTCGAAGGCGCGGTTCGAAAGGATGCTGACGCGATTATTAACATCGGTTTCCCAAAACCAATCCGATCCCAATTCGGCCAGTTCCTGGAACAGGGCTTCGTTGGCGCGCAGCCGCCATTCCTGTTCGGCCAACCGCGCCGATGTCAGGTTCAAGGCGGTCTCCAGCCTTTCGATCGCTTCGGGTCCCTTGGCGGTCGGCAGTTGGCGCCCCAGATGATCGGCCATGTCCCGGGCAAAGCTGGCCGCCCGTTCGATCCGTTCGGTCAACGCCTTGTCCAGGGCTTGCAGCCGGGCCTCGTTCATCCTTGGTCCTTTCCCCTTTGGCTCGTGCTCGATATTATGACGGCAATGAGCGCCAAGAACCACCTGGAAGCCCTGTTGGGTCTGGTCGGCGAGCCGGTCTTGCTGACCGGCCCCGACCGCAAGATCGCCTATGTCTCGCCCCTTTTCCCCGAGGCAAGCGGCCTGGAGCCCCGCCAGGTGCTGGGCCGCGACCTGTTCGAAATCTGGCAGGACAAGCTCAAGCCGCCCACCACCCTGGTCAAGACCTGGATGGGTTCCGTCACCTGCCCCGGCAAGGAAGGCGGGCCGCGCCATTTCCAGCTTCTGGTCTCGCCGGTGGGCCCCGATGGCAATGGCGGCCTGGTGGCGCTGTTGCGCAGCCCCGAATCCGAGACGCAATCGCATGCGGGCCGGCTGGGCAACGATCCGCTCACCGGTCTGCCCAACCGCCACCTGTTCGCCGACCGCCTCGACCAGGGCGTGCTGGCCGCCCGACGCTCGAAGTCGACCATCGCCCTTGCGCTGGCCGGGCTGGACCGCTTCGCCCTCATCAACGAGGGCTTCGGCATGAAGACCGGCGACGCGGTCTTGAAGGAAATCGGCCGGCGGCTGCGTTCGGTCCTGCGCGGCAGCGACACCGCGGCCCGGCTGGATGGCGATCTGTTTTCGCTCATGCTTCCCCTGGCCTCGCCCGACGACGTGGTCGTGGTGGCGGAAAAGCTGTTGCGCACGCTGCGCGAGCCGGTGGCGGTCGACGGCAAGGACATCGGCATCAGCGCCTCGATCGGCCTGTCGCTGTTTCCCAACGACGCCGGCGACGTCGACAATCTGTTCAAGCGGGCCGCGGCGGCGCTGCAGACCGCCAAGAGCGGCGGGCGCAACCGCTACCATTTCCATTCCGGCGACTTCAACGACAAGGCCCGGCTGCGGCTGGACACCGAGACCCGGCTGCGCCGCGCCCTGGCCGAGAACCAACTGGTGCTTCATTACCTGCCCAAGGTTCATGTCGACAGCGACAGCCTGGTCGGCATGGAGGCGCTGGTGCGCTGGCAGGATCCCAAACACGGTCTGATCATGCCGGCCGATTTCATTCCGGTCATCGAGGACCGCAACCTGATCAACGACATCGGGCAATGGGTGATGGAAACCGCCTGCCGGCAGACCCGGCTTTGGCAGTTCATGGAGCTGGTGCCGGTGCGCCTGGCCGTCAACGTCACACCCCAGCAATTCCGCTCCCCCGATTTCGTCCAGCGGGTCTGGCGGGCGCTGTCGGTGAGCGGGCTCGACGGCGCCTATCTGGAAATCGACGTCAACGAGGAGGCGCTGGCCGGCGATGTCGATTCGGTGGTCGCCCGCATGAACGAATTGCGCGGCCTGGGGATCGGCATTTCGATCGACGATTTCGGCACCGGTTACACGTCGCTGAGCTTCCTGTCGCGTTTCCCGATCACCTCGATCAAGATCGATCGCGCCATCATCGCCGAGGTCGAGAACGATCCCAACACGGCCGAAATCGCCCGCACCATCATCGACTTGTCCAAGGGCCTGAACATCGAGGTGGTGGCGGAGGGCGCCGAGGCCGAGTCCCAGGTCGATTTCCTGCGCGAGAACGGCTGCACCTCGGTGCAAGGCTTCTTCTACAGCCAGCCTTTGCCGGCCGACGAGTTCCAGGCCTATCTGGGACGCGAGACCGCCAAGGCCCTTACGGTCTCCACGAGCTGAGCGCGTCGACCAACCTTTCCAGGACGCCGATCAACGGGTTCGCCCGCCGGACATCGAAGATGGTTGGATCGGCTTCGTCCATATAGCTGGCCTGAACGATCTCCAATTGCAGGGCATGCACCCCTTCGGCCGGCCGGCCGTAATGGCGGGTGATGTAGCCGCCCTTGAAGCGGCCGTCACGAATGGCGCTGAAGCCGGGCGCGCTTTCGACCACCTTCCAAGCCGCGTCGATCAGGGACGGCTGGGCGCTCTGGCCATCGGCGGTGCCAAGATTGAGATCCGGCAGTCGGCCTTGAAAAAAGCGCGGCACCTGGGCCGGAATCGAATGGGCGTCGAGCAGGATGACGTAGCCAAAGCGAGCCTTGAGGGCCTGGATTTCCGCCTCCAGGCGCTCGTGATAAGGCTGCCAATAGGCGGCGCGGCGGCGGGCGACCTCGGCGGCATCGGGGAAGAAGCCCGTCTGCCAGATCGGGCCGCCGTCGAATCGTTTGAGCGGCACCAGTTCGGTGTTGTCGGCGCCAGGATAAAGCGCGATCCCCTGGGGATGACGGTTGAGATCGACGACATAGCGCGACAGGCGGGCCGTCATCCGACCGGCGCCCGCTGCCGACGCGAATTCGTAAAGGCGGTCGACATGCCAATCGGTGTCGGGAAAGCGGGCGGCCTCGGGAGTGAGCGCTTGGGCCAGTTCGGCGGGCAGGCCGGTGCCGGCATGAGGCACGTCGATCAGAAGCGGAATCCGCGCCGGCTCGAGGCGATAGGGCGCGCGGTCGGGTTCGCTCACTCAAGGCACCAGGTGAGAATGCCCTTCTGGGCGTGCAGCCGGTTCTCGGCCTCGTCCCAGACCACCGAATGCGAGCCGTCGAGCACGCCGTCGCTTACCTCTTCACCCCGATGGGCTGGCAGGCAATGCATGAAGAGGGCGTCGGGCCTTGCCTTGCTCATCAGGCGCTCGGTGACCGCAAAGGGCGCCAACTGCTCGCGCCGGTTTTCCTCGGCGAAGCCCATCGACACCCAGGTGTCGGTGACCACGCAATCGGCGCCGGCCACCGCGCGCAGCGGTTCGTCGGTGAGCAGGATGGTGGCGCCCTTGGCGCGCGCCCACTCCACCACCTTGGCGTCCGGCATCAGTGCCGCCGGACAGGCCAGACGCATCTCGAAGCGGAACAGGGCGGCGGCTTGAATCCAACTGGCCGCGACATTGTTGCCGTCGCCGCTCCAGGCCACCACCTTGCCCATGATCGGACCCCGGCGCTCCTCGAAGGTCATGATGTCGGCCATGATCTGGCAGGGATGGGTGGTGTCGGTGAGGCCGTTGATCACCGGCACGCTGGCATGCTCGGCCAATTCCAAAAGCTTGGCCGGCGCGGCGGTGCGCAGCATGATGGCGTCGACATAGCGCGACAGCACGCGGGCCGTGTCGGCCACCGTCTCGCCCCGGCCAAGCTGAGTTTCGAGGTGCGAGAGCACGACGACATCGCCGCCCAACTGTTTCATGCCGACCTCGAAGGAGACCCGGGTCCGCGTCGAGGGCTTTTCGAAGATGAGAGCCAGCATGCGGCCCTTAAGCGGTTGGGGATTGGCCGCCTTGCCCTTCTTATAGGCCAAGCCGAGATCGAGCATGCGCCGAAGGGTTCCCTCGTCGAAGCGGTCGAGATCGAGGAAATGGCGAGGTGCGCGGGTCACGAGGCCGCCAGAGTCTTGAGCGCGCGGCCGACCCGGTCGGCACCGTCCTCGATTTCGCGCTCGCCCACGATGAGCGGCGGCAGGATGCGGACCACATTGTCGCCGGCCAGGATGGTGATCAGCCCCTGATCGAGGAGAGCCATCTGGATCTCGCCGTTGGGCGCCTGACAGACCAGTCCGAGCATCATCCCATTGCCGCGCACGCCCCGGACCAGATTGGGATGGGGTGCCACCGCCTCTTCCAGCCGCCGCTTGAGCAGCCGGCCCCGCATCTCGACCCCGGCCAGAAAACCCGGCTCGAGCATGACGTCGAGCACCGCGTTGGCGACCGCCATTGCCAAGGGATTGCCGCCAAAGGTGCTGCCATGGCTGCCCGCCGTCATGCCGATGGCGGCCTTTTCGCTGGCCAGGCAGGCGCCGACCGGAAAGCCGCCGCCCAGCCCCTTGGCCAGGCCCATGATGTCGGGCGTCACCCCCGCCCATTCATGGGCAAAGAGCTTGCCGGTGCGGCCCATGCCGCATTGGACCTCATCGAAGATGAGCAAGAGGCCGAACTCGTCGGCGGCGGCGCGCGCGCCCTTGAGATAATCGATGTCGAGCGGGCGGATGCCGCCCTCGCCCTGAATGGGCTCAAGCAGAATGGCGGCGGTCTGCGCTCCGATGCCGGCCCGCAGCGCGTTCAAATTACCAAACGGCACCTGATCAAAGCCATCGACCGCCGGCTCGAACCCCTTGAGATGCTTTTCCTGACCGCCGGCGGCGATGGTGGCCAGCGTGCGGCCGTGAAAGGCGCCCTCGGTGGTGACGATGCGGTAGCGCCCGGGATTGCCAGTTTCGTCGTGATATTTGCGCGCCATCTTGATGGCGGCCTCCATCGCCTCGGCGCCGGAATTGCAGAAGAAGGCGGTGTCGGCGAAGGAATGCGCCACCAGCCTTTCCGCCAGCTTTTCCTGGCCGGGAATCCGATAGAGGTTCGAGCAGTGCCACAGCTTTTCGGCCTGGCTTTTCAAGGCCGCCACCAGATGGGGGTGGGCGTGGCCGAGCGCGGTCACCGCGACGCCGGAGCCGAAATCAAGATAGCGCTTGCCGTCGGTGCCGACAAGCCAGCAGCCCTCGCCCCGCTCGAAGGCAAGGTCCGCCCTGGCGTAGGTGGGCATGACGGCCGGGATCATGAAACGCTCTCCCTGGAACGGTTCCTCAAACGGGAAAGCGGCAGACTATCGGCCCTCCCGGCCTGCCTGTCAACGCCTTGGGGTTATTGGATTCCCGACCGCTTTCCACCCCCGGGTGGCCTGTGGATGAGACTCCATTTGACTCGTTCCGCAGACCCACTGTATGTTGTGGCCAACATTCGTTGTGACACAACATAATGAGACGAGGGCGGCCATGAGCTGGAGCGACGAGACCATCACCGAACTGACCAAGCTTTGGGATGCCGGCTTTTCGACCAGCGAAATCGGCCGCCGCATCGGCGTTTCCAAGAACGCGGTGGTCGGCAAGGCCCATCGGCTGGGTCTGATCTCGCGTCCTTCGCCGATCAAGCGGATTCCCCTGCCGCCGCCGCCCAAGATGGTCGCCATCGGCGGGCGGGCCTGCTCCTGGCCGATCGGCGATCCGCGCAAGCCCGATTTCCGTTTTTGCAACAGCCCGGCCATGGCCGGCAAGCCCTATTGCCAGGAACATGCGGCGGTCGCCTATGTGGCGCCGAAGAGCCGCAACACTTCAACCGAAGACGCCGCCTAGACGGATCTTGCGACCGGGGCGTCCCGGACCGTCCGGATCGGTATCGTCAGCGCTTTTCCTCTCCGGCCCCGCCCTTTGGGCGGGGCTTTTTCGTTGTCTTGACGACGGCCTTGGCCGGCGTTACCCTGGCCGATAGTTAACTAAGTTAATAATTAGGCCCGAGGGCGCGGATGGTCCGCCAATCTCGGGAAACCCCAGGGAGGTCCCAATGATCGCTGCCATGATGACCCGCGCCCGCCCGCTGGCCGGCCTGATCGGCCTTTCGGCGCTCCTGTTGGCGGGCGCTGCCGCCCTTCCCGCGAAGGCGGCCGATCCGATCGTGATGAAACTCGCCACCGCCACGCTGAACGATTCCCAGCACGAATGGATGAAGCGCTTCGCCGCCGCCGTCGAACGCGATAGCCAAGGCCGCATCAAGGCCGAAATCTATCCGGCCAGCCAGCTTGGCCCCATTCCCCGCCAGATCGAAGGCACCCAGTTCGGCTCGATCCAGGCCTGGATCGGCCCGCCCGAATTCCTGGCCGGCGTCGACGCCCGCTATGAGGTGTTGAGCGCGCCCGGGCTGTTCAAGGATTTGGCGCACGCCAACAAGACCCTGGAAGACAAGGAGTTCCGCGACGCCTTCCTGGCCTTGGGCGCCGACAAGGGCCTGAAGGGTTCCAGCCTCTTCCTTTCCGGGCCGGCGGTGATCGTCACCCGCAAGCCTTCGCCCCGTCTGGCCGACTTCAAGGGCCAAAAGATCCGGGTGCTGGCCGCCCCTCTGCAGATGGAGCAGATCAAGCGTCTTGATGGTACGCCGGTGCCGATGGCCTTGGGCAACGTGCTGCCCGCCCTTCAGCAGGGCGCCATCGACGGCGTGATGAGCAGCCCGCCGGTGGTGACGGCGCTCAAATTCTACGATTCGGCGCCCAACATGACCGAAACCAACCATGCAATCGTCTCGGTCATCACGGTCCTGAGCAAGAGCTGGTTCGATGCACTGCCGGCCGATCTGAAGCCGATGGTCGAGAAGCATGCCTGGCAGACCGGCCGCGACGTCTATCAATGGTCGGTCGACTTCCACAACGCCCAGCGCAACGCCTGGGTCCAGGCCGGCGGCAAATTGATCGCGCTGCCGCCCGAAGATCAGGCCGAGATGAACAAGCGCTTCAACGGCCTGGGCGACGAGGTGGTGAAGGGCCAAACGCCCGAGATCCAGAAGATCTACGGCATCTTGAAGGCGGCGGCGGAGCGGGCGAAGTAAGACGTCACCGTCGCCGGCGCGAAAGCCGATGCTCGCGATCAAGCGGATCGTCGCCGCCCTGTCCGGGTTCGCCGCCTGGGCGGCGACGATTGCGCTATTGGCTGGCGTCACCCTCAACTTCGTCAACGTCATCGGCCGCTACGCCTTCAACGCCCCCATCTCGTGGGCCGAGGAGACGATGCTGTTCCTGATGATCGGCGGGGTTTTCCTGAGCGCCGGGGTGGTCGCCTGGGAAAGCAGCCATATCCGGGTGGAAATTCTGGTCGATCTTCTGCCTCGGCGGGGTCGGACCGGCGCACGCACCCTTGCCCATTTTGCCGAAGCCGCCACCGCCATCGTGCTCGTGGTGGTGACGGTACCGGTGGTCTACAAGCTCTATACTTTCAAACAAATGGCCGAAGCAGCCGAAATTCCGGTCTGGATACCGCAAGCCGCCATCCCCCTGGGCTTTGCGCTTCTGGCGCTGGTGGCGGCGCTTCGGATGGTTTCGGTGTTCGGCAATCACGACAATTCCCGATCGGGCGAGGACGGTTCATGACCGCCCTTATGCTGGCCCTGCCGGCCTTGATGCTGATTGCCGGTTTTCCGATCTATCTGATCCTCTTCATCACCGCGCTGGTGATGATGGCGATGACCAGCGGCGTCGCCACCACCATCATCCAGACCTCGATCTTCGGCAGTCTCGACAGCTTCCCCCTGCTCGCCATTCCCTTCTTCGTCCTGGCCGGCGAGATCATGGGCCAAGGCGGCATCGCCAAGCGCATCCTAGCCTGGATCATCGCCCTGGTGGGCGGCGTGCGCGGCTCGCTGGCCTTAACCACCGTCGCCACCGCCGAAGTGTTCGGCACCATGTCGGGCTCCAGCGTCGGCTGCATCGCCGCGGTCGGCCGCCTGCTTTACCCGGCTCTGCGCGACAACGGCTACGGCCAGAAATTCTCGGCCAGCCTGATCGCGTCCTCGGGCGCCATTGCGGTGATCATGCCGCCCTCGATCCCGCTTATCATTTACGGCGTTACCGCCCAGCAGCCGATCACGCCCCTGTTCCTGGCCGGCGTGCTGCCGGCGCTCTTGATCGGCGCCATCGACGCCGCCTATGTGCTGTGGTGGGCGCGCAAGGAGGCGGTGCCGCTCACCGATCCCCTGCGCTGGGCCAACGCCTGGGCCGCCACCAAGGACGCCCTCTGGGCCTTGGGCACGCCGGCGGTGATTTTCGGCGGCATCTATGGCGGCATCGCCACGCCGACCGAGGCCGCCGGCATCGCCGTGGTCTATTCGGTGCTGGTGTCGCGCTACATCTATGGCGATCTCACCTGGGCCGATCTGTGGCGCATTTCGCGCTCCTCGGCCCTGGTGGTGACGCAGATTCTGATCATCGTCGCCGCCGCCGGCGTCTATTCCTGGTTCCTCACCACCAGCGGCCTGCCGCAGACGGTGGTGGCCGGCATCAAGGCGCTCGATCTGGGCGTGGTCGGCACGCTGCTGCTGTTCAACGTTCTGCTCCTGCTGGTCGGCAGCTTTCTCGAGCCGCCGGCGGCGATCCTGATCCTGACGCCCCTTTTCATGCCGATCATCACCATCCTGGGCGTCGATCCTATCCATTTTGGCATCATCGTCACCGTCAACCTTTCGATCGGCATGTACGCGCCGCCCTTCGGCCTCAACATCTTCGCCACCCATTCGCTGTTCAACGTGCCCTTGGGGCCGATCTATCGCGGCGTGCTGCCCTTCCTGGCGATCAACTTGGTGGCGCTGATGCTGATCACCTACATCCCCGAGATTTCCCTGGCGCTCTTGAAGCTCCGCTAGATCACCCGTCACTGGAAAGGACTTTGCCATGGCCCTGCGTTCGATCCGAGATTTCCTTCCGGTCCTCGACCAGATCGGCCGCTTGCAGCGGATCAAGAAGCCGGTCGACCGCATGTGGGAACCTGCCGCCCTGGCGAAATGGATGTTTCAGGCCCTGCCCGACGACAAGCGCTTTGGTCTCTATTTCGAGAACGTCCAGGGCTCGGCCATGCCCTTGGCGATCGGGCTTCTCGGCAACTCGACCGAGGCTTATGCCGCCGCGCTGGGCGTCAAGGCCGAGGAGATCAACGAGAAGTGGATCGACGCGCTGCGCCACCCCAAAAGGCCGGTGACCGTGGAAAAGGCCGCCTGCCAAGAGGTGGTGCTGACCGGCAAGGACGCCAAGCTGTCCCTGCTGCCGATCCCGGTCTGGACGCCCGGCAAGGACGCCGCCCCCTACATCACCACCAACGTGGTGACCCGCGACGCCAACACCGGCATCCAGAATTTCGGCGTCTACCGCACCCAGGTGAAGGACGATCACACGGTCATCATCAACATCAGCCCCGGCCGTCACGCCACCCGCAACACCGACACCTACACCCTGAAGGGGAAGCCGGCGCCGATCGCCTGGGTGATCGGCGCCGCGCCCGCCGTCCATCTGGCGGCGGTCGCCAACCTCGCTTACGGCCAAGACGAGGTCGAGGTGGCGGGCGGGCTGATGGGCGAGCCGGTGGCGATGGTGAAATGCAAGACCATCGATCTCATGGTGCCGGCCGAGGCCGAGATCATCATCGAGGGCGAGCTTTTGCCCGGCGTCACCGAGGCCGAGGGCCCCTTCGGCGAATTCGCCGGCTTCATGGGCCCGATCGAGCAGAAGCCGGTGGCCCGCATCACCGCCATCACGCATCGCCAAAAGCCGATCTATTACGGCTACACCAGCCAGATGCCGCCCAGCGAAAGCACGATGATTCAGAGCCTGTCGAATGCCGGCCTGATTCTGCACAAGCTGCGCGACGCCCATGGCGAGCGGAGCGTCACCGATCTGGCGATCGATCTCACCTTCGGCGGCCTGCTGGCGCACGGGGTGGTGGCGATGACGCCGCTCTTTCCCGGCCACGCCAAGCAGGTCGGCCGCCTGGTGGCGGCCTTCGCCCCCTTGAAGCGGATCACCATCGTCGATCCCGACGTCGACATCCGCGATCCGCTGCATCTGGAATGGGCCTTGAACGCCCGCTACAACCCGGTGCGCGACACGGTGATCATCGACGACGTCTTCTTCCCCTTGCACATGGACCCCTCGATCCGCACCAACGATCCGCGCTCGTTCTCGGGTTCGAAGATCATCCAGGACGCCACCCAGAAGATCGATCCCGGACCCTTCTCGCTGCCGCCGCGCGAAATCATGATGAAGGCGCTGGAGGTATGGAAAGAGGTTGGCCTGCCCGATTTCGAGATTCCGAAGCGCGCCCGGCTGCGGATCGACAAGAGCTGAGCCGGACAACCATGACGGCACGGCGCCAAGTGATCCCCCGTGCCGCCCCGCCCGCGAGCGGGCGCGGCACCGGGGTGGCGCCCTTGACCGTCAACGATCCGGCCCTCTTGGTGGAGGGAAGCGACGCCCGTTTCCGCCGCCTGATCTACGATCTCTATTCCTTCTCGACTCGGCTCGACAAATTGCGCGGCGCCATCAGCCGCACCGTCGGTCTCACCGGTCGCCAGTATCACATTCTGCTGGTGGTGGCCGAACTGGGCGGCGGGCCGCCGGTCACCGTCAACAAGGTGGCCGAGGCGCTGCGCACCAGCGCCGCCTTCGTCACCAAAGAGACGGGGGCCCTGATCCGGGCCGGCCTGATGGACAAGGCCGCCAACCCCAAGGACCGCCGCGCCGTCATGCTGCGCCTGACCGCCAAGGGCGAAGCCGCCATCGACGCGCTGGCGCCGGCGCTGCGCACCATCAACGACGATCTATTCGCCAACATCGGCGCCGGCGCGTTTCGGGCACTGGCCGAGACCATGGCGCGCCTCGTGACCAACATCGACGCGGCGCTGGCCGTGGCCGAGCGGATCAGCCGCAAGAAAGGCCCGAAATAAAACGGCCCGGGTCGCCCCGGGCCGTTTGCCAATCGAAATCGGGCTCGCGGCCTTAGTGGCCGGTGGGATGCAATTGCTTCCAGACGGCCAGCATCGCCTCGGCCACCGCGATGCGGCTTTCGGCCTGGGCGCGCGCCTGGTCACTGTCGGCTTCCTCAAAGGCTTCCTTGGCCTGCTTGAGCCGGGCCTCGGCCATCTCCTTGGTGATGTCGCCCACCGCCATCGCCTCTTCGGCCAACACGGTGACGCGTTCGCCGGTCACTTCGGCGAAGCCGCCGGCGACGAAGATGCTCTCGGCCACCGCGCCGTTCTCATGCATGTCGATCACGCCGGGCCGCACGGTGGCGATCATCGGCGCGTGACGGGGCAGGACGCCGAAGTCGCCTTCGCTGCCCGGCACCACCACCATGTCGACCGCCTGGGAGACCAGAAGCCTCTCGGGCGAGACCAGATCGAACTCGACTTTTTCGGCCATCGCCGTTCCTTTCGCGTTCGAAGCCGTTAGGCCGCGTCGGCCGCCATCTTCTTGGCCTTCTCGATCGCCTCTTCGATGGTGCCCACCATGTAGAAGGCCGATTCGGGCAGATGGTCGTAATCGCCGGCGACGATGCCCTTGAAGCCCTTGATGGTGTCGTCGAGCCCGACCAGCTTGCCGGGGCTGCCGGTGAAGACCTCGGCGACGTGGAAGGGCTGGGAGAGGAAGCGCTGGATCTTGCGCGCCCGGGCCACCACCAGCTTGTCTTCTTCCGAGAGCTCGTCCATGCCCAGAATGGCGATGATGTCTTGGAGCGACTTGTAGGTTTGCAGCACGCGCTGCACTTCGCGGGCCACCGTGTAGTGCTCCTTGCCGACCACCACCGGATCGAGAATGCGCGAGGTCGAATCGAGCGGATCGACCGCCGGATAGATGCCCAACTCGGCGATCTGGCGCGACAGCACGGTGGTGGCGTCGAGGTGCGAGAACGAGGTCGCCGGCGCCGGGTCGGTCAAGTCGTCGGCGGGCACGTAGATCGCCTGCACCGAGGTGATCGACCCTTTTTTGGTCGAGGTGATGCGCTCTTGCAGCGTGCCCATGTCGGTGGCCAGCGTCGGCTGGTAACCCACCGCCGAGGGAATGCGGCCCAAGAGCGCCGACACTTCCGAGCCCGCCTGGGTGAAGCGGAAGATGTTGTCGACGAAGAAGAGCACGTCCTGGCCTTCCTCGTCGCGGAAATATTCGGCCAAAGTGAGGCCCGACAGGCCGACGCGGGCGCGCGCGCCCGGCGGCTCGTTCATCTGGCCGTAGACCAGCGCCGCCTTGGAGCCCGAGCCGTCGAGCTTGATGACGCCCGACTCGATCATTTCATGGTAGAGGTCGTTGCCTTCGCGGGTGCGCTCGCCGACGCCGGCGAAGACCGAATAGCCGCCATGCGCCTTGGCGACGTTGTTGATCAGCTCCATGATCAGCACCGTCTTGCCGACGCCGGCGCCGCCGAAGAGGCCGATCTTGCCGCCCTTGAGATAAGGCGCCAGAAGGTCGATCACCTTGATGCCGGTGACCAGGATTTCCTTCTCGGTCGATTGTTCGATGAATTCGGGGGCCGAACGGTGAATGGGCAGGCGCTTCTTGGTCACCACCGGGCCGCGCTCGTCGACCGGCTCGCCCACCACGTTGATGATCCGGCCCAGCGTTTCGGGGCCCACCGGCACCATGATCGGCTGGTTGGTGTTGGCCACTTCCTGGCCGCGCACCAGACCGTCGGTGGAGTCCATCGCCACCGTGCGCACCGTCGATTCGCCCAGATGCTGCGCCACCTCGAGCACCAAGGTGCGGCCCTGATGCTGCAGGTGCAGCGCCGACAGGATCGCCGGCAATTCGCCGTCGAAGCGGACGTCCACCACGGCGCCCAGAACCTGGGTGATGCGGCCGATGTTGTTCTGCGTCATGCTTAGAACTCCCTTACGCGAGCCTCACAGCGCCTCGGCGCCGGAGATGATTTCGATCAGTTCCTTGGTGATGAAAGCCTGGCGGGTGCGGTTGTAGCGCAACGTCAAGAGGTTGAGCATATCGCCGGCGTTGCGGGTGGCGTTGTCCATCGCCGTCATCCGGGCGCCCTGCTCGGAGGCGAAGCTTTCCAGAAGGGCGCGGAAGATCTGGGTGGCCAGATTGCGCGGCAACAGCTCGGCCAGCAGCGCCTCTTCCGAGGGCTCGAATTCGTAAAGCGCCTTCTGCGCCGGATTGTCGCCCGGCTGGGCGGGCGGCACCGGCAGCGGAATGAGCTGCATCGGCGTCACTTCCTGGCTGATCG
This sequence comes from Rhodospirillales bacterium, assembly GCA_016214125.1. Classification (GTDB taxonomy): domain Bacteria; phylum Pseudomonadota; class Alphaproteobacteria; order Rhodospirillales; family WMHbin7; genus JACRPC01. The sequence goes on from JACRPC010000053.1 coordinate 24,950, forward strand.
CCGATTTGAAGCGGTTGTAGATGACGGTGGCGACGTCGAAGGCACCGTCCTCGAACAGCTTGGTTACCGTCTCCGCCACCTTGAGCGCCTCGGGCCAGGTGATGCCCTTGCGGCCCAGGCCCTCGATGCCCTCGATCAGGTGACGGCCGTATTCGCGCTTCAACTGCTCGCGGCCCTTGCGGCCAACGCTGAGGACCTTGACTTCTTTGCCCTCGCTCACCAGCCGGTTGATCATGTGCTTGGTGGCTCGCACCAGCGTGCTGTTGAAGCCGCCGCACAAGCCGCGATCCGAGGTGAAAAGGATCAGAAGATGCACCCGGTCGCGCCCGTGCCCGGACAAGAGCGGCGGGCCGCCAGCGCCCTCGGGCATGCCCACCGCCAACGCCTCGACCATCCGGGCCATGCGGGTGGCGTAGGGCCTCGCCGCCTCGGCCGCCACCTGGGCGCGCCGCAGCTTCGAGGCGGCCACCATCTTCATGGCCGAGGTGATCTTGCGCGTCGACTTGACGCTGTTGATCCGAACTCGCAGGTCCTTGAGGCTGGGCATCCGACCCCTACTCCCCTATACGCTGGTCTGGCCGTTCCTCTAGGCGAAGGTCTTGGCGAAGCCGTCGAGGAAGCCCTTGAGCTTCTCTTCGATCGCCGCCGTCAATTGCTTCTCGGTGCGGATCGCCGCCAAGATGTCGGCGCCCTTGGCGCGGACCTCGGAGAGCAGCGCCTGCTCGAAGCGGGTGACGTCGGTCACCGCCAACTTGTCGAGATAACCCTTCACGCCGGCGTAGATCGACACCACCTGCTCCTCGACCGGCAGCGGCGAATATTGCGGCTGCTTGAGAAGTTCGGTCAGGCGCGAGCCGCGATTCAAGAGCTTCTGGGTGGCCGGATCGAGATCGGAGGAGAACTGGGCAAAGGCCGCCATTTCGCGGTACTGCGCCAGTTCGAGCTTGATCGAGCCCGCCACCTGCTTCATCGCCTTGATCTGGGCGGCTGAACCGACGCGCGACACCGACAGGCCGACGTTCAGCGCCGGGCGGATGCCTTTGTAGAACAGTTCGGTCTCGAGGAAGATCTGGCCGTCGGTGATCGAAATCACGTTGGTCGGAATGTAGGCGGAGACGTCGTTGGCCTGGGTTTCGATCACGGGGAGCGCGGTGAGCGATCCGGCGCCCTGGCTGTCGTTCATCTTCGCCGCGCGCTCCAGGAGGCGCGAATGGAGGTAGAAGACGTCGCCCGGATAGGCTTCGCGGCCCGGCGGGCGGCGTAGCAAGAGCGACATCTGGCGGTAGGCCACCGCCTGCTTGGAAAGATCATCATAAATGATCAGGGCGTGCATGCCGTTGTCGCGGAAGAACTCGCCCATCGCGCAGCCCGAATAGGGCGCCAGATACTGGAGCGGCGCCGGCTCGGAGGCGGTGGCGGCGACGACGATCGTGTATTCCATGGCGCCGGCGTCGGTCAGCGTCTTCACGATGTTGGCCACCGTCGAACGCTTCTGGCCGATGGCGACGTAGATGCAATAGAGCTTCTGCTTCTCGTCGCCGCTCTGGTTGATCTTCTTTTGGTTGATGATGGCGTCGATCAGCACGGCGGTCTTGCCGGTCTGGCGGTCGCCGATCACCAACTCGCGCTGGCCGCGGCCGATCGGGATCAGGGCGTCGATCGCCTTGATGCCGGTCTGCATCGGCTCGTGCACCGATTTGCGCGGAATGATGCCGGGCGCCTTGACGTCGACCCGGCGCCGTTCGGTCGATGCGATCGGCCCCTTGCCGTCGATCGGGTTGCCCAGCGCGTCGACGACGCGGCCCAGTAGGCCACGGCCGACCGGCACCTCGACGATGGCGCCGGTCCGCTTGACGGTGTCGCCCTCCTTGATGCCGCGGTCGTCGCCGAAGATCACGGCGCCGACGTTGTCGATCTCCAGGTTGAGCGCCATCCCCTTGATGCCGCCGGGGAACTCGACCATCTCGCCGGCCTGGACCTTGTCCAGCCCGTGGATGCGCGCGATGCCGTCGCCCACCGACAGCACCTGGCCCACCTCGGCCACATGCGCCTCGGTATCGAACTTGGCGATCTGCTCTTTGAGAATCGCGGAAATTTCGGCGGCGCGGATTTCCATCACCCCACCCCTTTCATGGCCAGCTTGAGATGTTGCAACTTGGTTTTCAAAGACGAATCGAGCATGCGCGAACCAACGCGCACCACCAACCCGCCCAACAGTCCGGGATCGACCTCGACCGAAAGGGCGACCTTGCCGCCCGCCGTCTTGGTGAGCGCCGCCTTGATGTCGGCCAGCGCCTGATCGGAAAGCGGCTGGGCGGCGACCACGGTCGCCACCAATTCACCGCGCAGAACCGCCAAGCGATGGGCGAAGGCGTCGAGCATGGCCCCCAAGGCGGTCAGACGGCGCTGCCGGGCCACCAGCCCAAGAAAGCGGCGCATCAGATCCGAAAACTCGGCCTTGACGGCCAGGGCGCCGATCGCCTTTTCCTGGACGGCGCGGCTGAAGATCGGGCTGGTGAGAAATCGGCGCAGATCGGCCGATTCGGCCATCATCGCCTTCAGAGCCTTGGCTTCGGCGGCCACCTGATCGAGCAGTTTGCCCTCATGGGCCAGCTCGAACAGAGCAGCGGCATAACGTTCAGCAACGCCCGAATTCTTGCTCGACACTTGAGACCGTCCTTATCGGGGGTTCTAAGCCGGGGATCGACGCTTGCCGACCGCCGGCCGCGGGTACCCGCAACCCGATGATTTGACAAGCAAAAAAACCAGCCCTGCGGAGCCTTACCCCGCAGGGCGTGCGTTGTCTAGCATACTCGTTTCCCCCTGGCAAGCCGGTCGGGTTCTTTTCGTGGGTAGGGGGCGTCCCCCTTCGTTAAGGGTGGGACAAACCCACACGCCGGAGGGCGTCTTTCTGGCGTTTGGCGGTGGCCTTGGCGTCGAAGGCCCCAGCGACGTCGTGAAACAACCGATGCCAGTTGATCTCCGCCTTGAGATGCAGGAAGACCGAACCCAGCCCGATGGCGGCGCGGTCCATCAGCACGAATTCGCGCGGCGGGCGCACACCGCCCAGGCGGCGCAGCTCGGCATGGACCTTGGCCGCCACCTCGCGGCCATAGGCGCCGCCCTGGGCGTTCTCCTGGATCAGGCGCGGCCGGTCTTCCAGAAGCGGCGCATAAAGGAAGCTGGCCCACAGGTTAAGGACCTCGATGACCTCGCGCTTCAGGCCCTTGAAGCCCCAGCGCTCATAGGCCGAGACGGCCAGATCGCGGTCGCCGGCCGCCACCGCCCGGTAGAGATCGATGACGCCCTGAACGAAGGGCACCGGAAAAACCCGGATGCAGCCGAAATCCAAGAGATTGACGCCACCCTCGGGCGTGACCGTGTAGTTGCCCAGATGGGGATCGCCATGGATCACCCCATAGGAATAGAAAGGCACGTACCAAGCGCGGAACATATGATGGGCAAGCTTGTTGCGGAAGGCCTGGGGCGCCTCGGCGAAAGCGAGCAACGGCCGGCCTTCGAGCCAAGTCATGGAAAGTAGCCGTCGGGTCGAGAGTTCGGCCACCGGCTCGGGGACGAAGATGCCTTCCTCGCCCGCCAGCATCAGCGCGTACAGCCGCATGTGACGGGCCTCGCGTTCGTAGTCGAGTTCCTCGCCCAGCCGCTCGGTCAGTTCGGCGTGGATGTCGCGCCCGTCGATCGCCCCGTCATAAGAACGGAACAGCGCCATAATCACGCGAAGCTGGGCCAGATCGGCGGCCACCACCGAATCCATGTCGGGATACTGCAGCTTGCAGGCCAAAACCCGCCCGTCGGGATGGGTGGCGCGATGGACTTGGCCCAGCGAAGCCGCCGCCGCCGCCTCGATGGCGAAATGCCTGAAGCGCTTCGGCCAATCCGGACCCAGTTCGGCCGCCATGCGCCGACGCACGAAGGCCGGCCCCATGCGGGGCGCGTTCGACTGCAAATGCGCCAGCTCGGTCACATATTCGCCGGGCAGCGCATCGGGTACGGTGGACAGAATCTGCGCCACCTTCATGAGCGGCCCCTTGAGCCCGCCCAAGGCGGTGCGCAATTGGGCGGCGTGCTGAGGACGGTCCATCGTCAGTCCGAACACCCGCTCGCCCGCCAGCTTGGCCGCCAGCCCGCCCACCGCGCGGGTCACCTGGGCGTAGCGCTTGACCCGCCCGCCCAGCGAGGATTCCGACTTGGCCTTCTCTTTCTTCGTGGGCGGTTTCACTCAAGGCGCTCCAAATCGTCGATGAAGCCGATGACGAGATCGAGACCGCGGCGCCAGAAGCCGGGATCGCTGGCGTCGAGCCCGAAGGGCGCCAACAGCTCGGCGTGGCGGAGCGTGCCGCCGGCGGCCAGCATGGCCCGGTAACGGGGCAGGAAATCGGCGCCGCTTTTTTGGTAGACGGCGTAGAGCGAATTGACCAGGCAATCGCCAAAAGCGTAGGCGTAAACGTAGAAGGGCGAATGAACGAAGTGCGGAATGTAGGCCCAGAAAAAATGGTAGTCGGCGCCCAGACGGAAGGCCGGCCCCAGGCTTTCCTTCTGCACCGCCATCCAGATTTCGGCGATCCGTGTCGGCGTCAACTCGCCTTGGCGCCGTTCGCCATGGATCTGGCGCTCGAATTCGTGGAAGGCCACCTGACGGACCACCGTGTTCAGCATGTCCTCGACCTTGCCGGCCAAGAGCACGCGGCGATGCACAGGATCGGTTTCGGAATCGAGCATGGCGCGGAAGACCAGCATCTCGCCGAACACCGACGCCGTCTCGGCCAGGGTGAGCGGCGTTTCGCTCAAGAGCGGGCCTTGCTTGGCCGCCAGAAGCTGATGCACGCCATGGCCCATTTCGTGGGCCAAGGTCATCACGTCGCGCGCCTTGCCCATGTAGTTGAGCAGCAGATAGGGATGGGCCGAGGGCACGGTCGGATGGGCAAAGGCCCCGGAAGCCTTGCCGGGCCTTGGCGCGGCATCAATCCAGGGGTGATCGAAGAAGCGCCTTGCCAGCCGGCCGATTTCGGGATCGAAACCGGCATAGGCGCCCTCGACGATCGCCTTCGCCTCCTCCCAGCCATAGCGGCGGTTGGAATCCTGGGGAAGCGGCGCGTTGCGATCGGTGTAGGCCAGTTTTGGCAGGCCCAGCCAACCGGCCTTCAAGGCGTAGTAGCGATGGCTCAAGGGGCCGTAGGCGCCCTTGACCGCCTGGACCAGTGCGTCGACGACTTCGTCCTCGACCCGGTTGGCGAGGTTGCGGGCACGCGCCGGATGGGGAAAATGACGCCAATCGTCTTCGATCGCCTTGTCCTTGGCCAAGGTGTTGGTGATGAGCGCCAGCACCGGCAATTGGGTGCTCAAGGACTTGCCGAGCGCCCGCCCGGCCGCCCGCCTTTTTTTCCGGTCGGGGTCGGACAGGCGGTCGAGCGCCTGGGTGAGCGTCTGATTCTTGCCGTCCAGCCGCACCCGAAGGCGGGCCAAGGTCTCGTCGTACAGGCGGATCCAGGCGCTGCGCCCGGCCACCTCCTTCTCATGCAGCAGCTTTTCCAGATCGTCGGCAAGCTGGTGCGGGCGAAAGACGCGGATATCGCGCAGCCAGGGACGGTAGCGAGCCGCTTGGGGGTCGGCGAGCTTGGCTTCGAGCGCCGCATCCTCGAGCCGGTTGATCTCGAGCGGGAAAAAGAGCGTGTGGACGGAGATGTCGGTCACCCGCTCCTGCACGGTCTGGGCAAAGCGGCCGCGCTTCGAATCGGCCATGTCTTCGGCTTGGACGAGCTGGGCATAGGAAAGGGCCTTGGACAGTACGGCGCCGATTCGCTCGAAGGTTTCGATGGCGCCACCGAATTCCGCGCCGGATTGCGCAACCAGACGCCCTTTGTGCGTCGTTTCGAAGGCTTGGGCATCCACCAGGGCCCGATCGAGGTCGGCCGCGAGGACCGGATCGTCCATGCCGGCATAAAGGTCGGCCAGGTCCCATGTCGGCAGGTCGGCCTCGGCCGGCGGGCGGGCGTCCATCCATCTTCTCCTTGCCTGTCTGATCCCTATGGGTATGGTTGACGGAGGCGAACGTCAAGGTCCGCTCCAAAATTGGCCAAAACGGGGGAAGCGCCGCATGCGAGCCACGATCGACACCCTCAAGTCCTATCCCAACCTGGTCCGGCTTTTTCTCGACAACGCCGAAATCCTGGGCGACAAGCCGTTCCTGGGCGCCAAATCGGGCGAGCAGTGGCAAACGCTATCCTGGAACGAGACCGCCGATCGGGTCCGCCGCCTGGCCGGCGGTCTGGCCGGGGCGGGCATCGGGGCGGGCGATCGGGTGATGCTGGTCTCGGAAAGCCGGCCGGAATGGTTCATCGCCGATCTGGCCATCATGGCGCTCGGCGCCATCACCGTGCCGGCCTACATCACCAACATGCCGAGCGACCACCTGCACGTCCTGTCCAATTCGGGCGCCAAGGCGGTGATCGTCTCCACCGCGGCTCTGGCCGAAAGGGTCTTGAAGGCAGCGCTGTCGGCCACCTCGCCCCCGCTGGTGATCGCCATCGAGCCGCCGCCTCTCGAGCAGGTGAGCGTGGTGCGGCTGGCGTCGTGGGAGGAGACCCTGGCCCGAGGCGCCAACGCGCCGATGCCGGCGGCGACGATGCGGCGTTCCGACACCGCCTGCCTGATCTACACGTCGGGTACCGGCGGCGCCCCCAAGGGCGTGATGCTGTCGCACGGCGCCATCTTGCACAACGTCCGCGGCGCCTGGGACGTTCTGCGCGAATTGGGCATCGAGAACGAGGTCTTTCTCTCGTTTTTGCCGCTGTCGCACTCGTACGAGCACACCGCCGGCCTGATGTTTCCGATGGCGATCGGCGCCCAAATCTATTTTGCCGAGGGTGTCGACAAGCTGGGCGACAACATGGTCGAAGTCCGCCCGACCGTCATGACCGCCGTGCCCCGTCTGTACGAAATGATGCGCGGGCGCATCTTGCGCGGCATCGAGAAGACCGGCGGCCTGAAGAAGACGATGTTCCTCAAGGCCCTGGAACTGGGCACGAAGACGATCGAGGCGCCGGGCTCGCTAGGCCTAATTGATCGGATCGCCAACGCCGCCCTGGAAAAGCTGGTGCGCGACAAGGTGCGCGCCCGCTTCGGCGGCCGCTTGAAGGTGATGGTCTCGGGCGGCGCGCCCCTGAATTACGAGGTCGGCTTGTTTTTCTCCGCCCTGGGCCTCTTGATCTTGCAGGGCTACGGCCAGACCGAATCGGCCCCGGTGATCACCGTCAACCGACCCTCGAAGGTCAAGCTGCACACCGTCGGACCGCCGATGGCCGATACCGAGGTGGCGATCGCCGCCGACGGCGAGATCCTGGTGCGCGGCGAATTGGTGATGCAAGGCTATTGGAACGATCCCAATTCCACCGCGGCCGCCTTGGAGGATGGCTGGCTGCACACCGGCGACATCGGCGAGTTCGACGCCGACAAATTCCTCACCATCACCGATCGCAAGAAGGACATCATCGTCAATTCCGGCGGCGACAATATTTCGCCGCAGCGGGTGGAGGGGTTCCTCACCTTGGAGCCCGAAATCGCCCAGGCGATGGTCTATGGCGATCGGCGCCCGCATCTGGTGGCCCTGATCGTGCCGGCGGCCGAATTCGTGCAAAGCTGGACCGCCGAACGCGGCCAACCCAACGACATCGAGGCCGTCTGCACCGATCCCGATTTCCGCAAGGCCGTGCTGGCGGCGATCGAACGCGTCAACGCCAACCTGTCGACCATCGAAAAGGTCCGCCGCTTCCTGTTGGTGCCCGAGGCCTTCTCGGTCGCCAACGGCATGATGACCCCGACCTTGAAGATCCGGCGCCACGCCATCCGTGCCGCCTGGGGCGCCAAGCTCGCCGCGCTGTACGAATGAGGCCCGCGAAAATGCCGCGCCGTTACGCCATGTCAAGGGCGCGCTTGTAGAGATCGAGCAGTTCTTCCTGCTCGCGCCGGTCCTGGCTGTCCATCTTGCGCAGGCGCACGATCTGGCGCATGACTTTGGTGTCGAAGCCGGCGCCCTTGGCCTCGGAATAAACGTCGCGGATGTCGGACCCCAAGGCGGCCTTCTCCTCTTCCAACCGCTCGATCCGCTCGACGAAGGATTTCAGCCGCTCGCCGGCCACGCCGCCCTTGCCCGCCATGATGCCGTCTTCCCCAATGCCCTGTCCAACCGGGCGGCGAGAGTGCCCGAGCCGGGGATCGGGCGCAAGCATCAGACTTATCCACAAGAGAGAACATTGATTCAATTGTTATAATTTGATAACGTGGTGGCAAGCAACGTCTGCGCGTGGGTGCGAATTGGCCGTCTACGATCTCGAGCGCCTGTCGATCCTTCTCGTTGAGGACAACGCCTACATCCGCGACATCCTGGAGCGGATGCTGAAAACGATGGGCTTTGGCTGGGTGGCGACGGCGAAAAACGGCCAGGATGCAATCGAGTTTTTGCGCCTGGTGACCAAGAAGCCCACGCATGCCGGGGTGATGGGCGTCGACATCGTGCTCTCAGACCTGCTGATGAGCCCGATCGACGGCCTGCTCCTCCTGCGCTGGGTGCGCGCCAGCAAGGATTCGCCCAACCGCTTCATGCCCTTTCTGATGCTGTCGGGCGCCGCCGACCGCGTCTATGTCGAAAAGGCGCGCGATCTCGGCGTCAACGAATTCGTCGCCAAGCCCTTTTCGGCGCAGTCGATCTACCGGCATGTGTTGGAAGCGATCGACCATCCCCGGCAATTCGTGGTCACCCACGAGTATTACGGCCCCGACCGGCGGCGCCGCAACGGCGCCCCTCCGGAGGGCAACGAAAGGCGGCACAACCAGGACAAGGACGTCGCCATCGTCTATTCGCAAGACAAGGTGGTGAAGCCCACCTCGCCGTCCGACGTCTGGTTCTTCCGCCTGCCCAACCGCCTGAAGGAGAAGGTGGGGGGCGGCAAGCCGGGCGAAGTGGGCGAAATGCCCAAGGACCTGCTCGATCAGGCGGAAAAGCAGCTCGAGCGCGACGCCCTCGACTTCGCGCAATGGGCGGCCAATTACATCGCCAAGCTCACCCATCTAATGAACGAGGCCAAGACCCGCGCGGTCGGCCGGCGCAAGGATTTTGACGAGATCAACCTGATCGCTCACGAATTGCGCGGCCAGGGCGGCACCTTCGGCTATCCCCTGATCTCGACCTTTGCCAAGATGCTCTACGACTACACTTTGCCCGGCTGCCGCGAGGACGACAATTCGCTGGAAATCGTCAAGAGCCATGTCGATTCCATGCGCGCGGTGATCCGCGACCGGGTTTCCGGCGATGGCGGGCAGCTTGGCAAGGACCTTCTGGCCGCCCTCAAGGCCGCCATATCGAAGCACCAGACGAAATAATTTTGGTTTATCATCGGGGCATGCGCGTCGCTTGGATCGTTCCGCCGCTTCTTGCCCTCCTGGCCCCGCAAGGCGCCCGGGCCGCCGATTGCCCGAATCGGCCGCCGCCCGCCGTCGAGGTCAATGTGCGCACCGATCCCGGCCGGCCCGATTACCGCAACACGGTACGCATCGCCGATCTCACCCGCATGTTCCTCAAGCAGCACCGGGCCAGCTTCACCGGCCAACAGGTGACGACGGGCCTCACCGTCTCCGACGCCGAATTTGCCATCGCCACCCAGCTCGTCACCTTGAAGGTGGCCGACGGGCGAACCTGCGCCTGGCTGTCCGGCGTCGACATGACCCTGCGCTACAAGGCGGTCACCGTCTACGTCGCCTCGGAATACAAGCCGGGAAGCTGCGAGCACAAGGCGGTGCTGGAGCATGAAAACGAGCATGTCGCCATCGATCGGCGCAACCTGGTCGATTACGCGCCGCGCGTGAAGGCGGCGCTGGCGGCCAAGGCGCGCGGCTTGGGCCCGGCGGTCGGCCGAACCGACAAGGCCGCCGGCAACTACCTGCTCGATCAGTTGAAGCGGACGGCGCAAGAGGTGATCGACGCGATGAATCAGGCGCGCGAACGCGATCATGGTCGGCTCGACAGCCCGGCCAGCTACCGCGCCACCCAGGCCCGCTGCAAGGGGTGGTAAAATTAAATCGAGTAGTCTTCCGGCGCCATGACGAGCGGCAGGCCGGCCTCGGCCCAGGCCTTGATGCCGCCCTCGAGATTGATGAGCGGCGCGCCATAGCCGGCATCGATCAGCATCTTCGCCGCCGCCACCGAGCGCTTGCCCAAGGCGCAGATCAGCACGACGTGAACGCCGGCCATCGGCTTGGGGAAATCCTCGGGATCGAAGACCGACATCGGCAGCATCAGGCTGCCCTGGATGTGCTTGCCCGAATATTCGCTGATCTCGCGCACATCGACGAGCAGCACGGGCTCCTTGTCCAGCAGCTCGTGCACGGCGTTCGGGGAAAGATCGATCAGCGCGCTCATTCCGGTCGGGTCCCTTCGTGTGGCGCGCATCCTAACACGAACCGCGCCCGGATTGGCAAAGGCTTGACGGCGCGGCGGATCGGGGGCCAACCTAGTGGACCGACTCTAACGCCTCCTTCCCGCGCTTGACGGCAGCGAGGACACGGTCTGGGTCGGCGGTCCATACGAATGGCTTTGGATCGCCGTTGGTCTCGTCGATGAAGCGATTGATCGCTTCCTGGAGTTCGACGA
>JACRPC010000004.1 GCA_016214125.1 Rhodospirillales bacterium
AGAGAGTTGCGATCGCCAACAACCGCCTCCAATCGACGGCGGTCCAAGGCGGAAACATTCACCATGATACCTGTTCGCATCCGCCCAGATTCGCACGGATCAATCCCGTCGGGAATCCTATGAATGCGTCAGACCACTAGGGCCGAAACTTATTTTGTGGCCTTACCTGCGCCGTCCTGATGCGTAATAAAGGCATGGTGTCGAACCACCAAGACACGAAGACACCAAGGTTTCGGAAGGACGATGAAAACAACTCGGTGTCTTTGTGCCTTGGTGGTGACTCTTGCAGACGGTTCGAGGTGTTTGAGGCATTGGCCGAATTGAAGCCTGACCTCAATCTCTTCAGGCCCTGTTCAGCTTGGCGATGGTAATCTTAGGAGCATGAAAACCGTCTTCCTCGTTCTTCTTGGCCTGATGCTCGTGTCGGCGCCGGCTTTGGCCGATCGCGATTCCGATCGGGCGCGCCGGGCGGTGCAGGCCGGCGACATTCGTCCGCTGGCCGAGGCCCTGGCCAAGGTCGAGGCGACCCATCCGGGCCGGGTGCTCGACGTCGAACTGGAAGACGAGCACGCCAAGATGATCTACGAAGTCAAGCTGCTCACCGCCGAAGGCCAGGTGCTGAAGATCATCCTCGACGCCAAGAGCCTGGAGATTCTCAAGGTCAAAGGGGGCAAGGATCGGCCGGATAGGAAGGAACGCTGATGCGCATCCTGCTCGTCGAGGACGATCGCGAACTGCACCGCCAGGTCCGCACCGCCTTGGAGAATGCCGGCTACACGGTCGATGGCGCCTTCGACGGCGAGGAGGGCCATTTCCTGGGCGACACCGAACCCTATGACGCCGTCGTGCTCGATCTTGGCTTGCCGATAAAGGACGGGCTGGCCGTCTTGAAGGCGTGGCGCCAGGCGGGACGCACCCAGCCGGTGCTGATCCTCACCGCGCGGGACGCCTGGAGCGAAAAGGTGGCCGGCTTCGATGCCGGCGCCGACGATTACGTCCCCAAACCCTTCCACATGGCCGAACTCTTGGCCCGGTTGCGCGCCCTGATCCGGCGTGCCGCCGGCCACACCACGCCCGTTCTCGAATGTGGGCGTCTGGCCTTCGACACCCGCACCGGCCAGGCCCTTCTCGACGGCGTCGAGGTGCCGCTCACCGCCCATGAAAGCAAGATTCTCGGCTATCTCATGCATCACATGGACAAGACGGTATCGCGCACCGAATTGACCGAGCATGTCTACGCCCAGGATTTCGACCGCGATTCGAACACCATCGAGGTCTTCATCGGCCGGCTGCGCAAAAAGCTGGGCGAAGGCTTCATCCGCACCCAGCGCGGGCTCGGCTACCGCCTGACCAACCCCGAGGAAGGCTGATCATGGCCGCCGGTTCGATCCGCCGGCGCCTGATCGTGACCGCCGCCCTGTGGCTGGCGGCGGCGCTGGTCGTCACCGAACTGGTGCTGATCGGACTGTTCAAGGCCCATGTCACCCGGCGTTTCGATCAGGACCTGGAATCCCATATCGAGGAACTGGCCGCTCTGGCGGAAATCGGCGCCGATGGCCGCCTTTTCCTGGCTCGGACCATGGCCGATCCGCGTTTTCAGAAGCCCTATTCCGGCTGGTATTGGCGCTTGTCGGTCGAGGGTCAGGCGCCCGAGCGTTCGCGCTCGCTTTGGGATGGCGATCTTTTGCCGCCCGCCTCGCCACCCGGCGGCCCCTTTGCCCTGCAAGGCCCGCGCGGCGAAGCGTTGCGCGCCCTGCTGCGCCCCCTCTCCTTGCCCGACGCCGCCCAGCCGGTGCAGTTCCTGATCGCCGGGCCCAAGGCGGAAATCGACCGCGCCGCCGCCGAATTCGCCACTCAGGCCAGCCTAGCCTTTGCCGCTCTGGGGCTGGGATTGCTGGTTCTGGTGCTGATGCAGATCGGCTGGGGCTTGCGCCCCTTGGCATCGCTGCGTTTGGCCTTGGGCGCCGTCCGCAGCGGCAAATCGCCAAGACTGCAAGGAGAGTTTCCATTAGAAATCAAACCGCTATCTGATGAAGTTAATTCATTGCTCGATCATAACGACGCCGTTCTGGAGCGCACCCGCACCCAGGTCGGCAATCTGGCCCACGCGCTCAAGACCCCGTTGACCAGCCTGATCAACGAAATCGATTCCCTTGATCCGGCCACCGCAGCGCGTCTCAAGCCCCGGCTCGATGCGCTCCGCCAGGGGATCGACCATCATTTGAAGCGGGCGCGGATGGCGGGCGCCGGTCTGGTCGTCGGCCAACGGACCGAGGTGGCGGCTTCGGCGGAATCGCTGATCCGCGCCTTGGGCCGCATCGCCACCGACCGGCGTCTGCACGCCAGCTTGGAAGGGACGCGCGGCCTTTGGTTCCAGGGCGAACGCCAGGACCTCGAGGAAATGCTGGGCACGCTGTTGGAAAACGCCTTCGCCTGGGCCAAAAGCCGCATCCGGGTGACGCTGGAGCCCTTGCCCGGCCAGCGCCTGGCCGTCGCCATCGAGGATGACGGCCCGGGCATTCCGCCCGAAAAGCGCGCCCAGGCGATCGAACGCGGGCGCCGGCTTGACGAAACCCAGCCCGGCAGCGGCCTGGGACTCGCCATCGCCGCCGATCTGGCCCAGCTTTATGGCGGCCGATTGGACTTGGACCAATCGGCGCTGGGCGGGCTTCGGGCGAAGCTCGAATTGCCCGCCGCGCCCCAGCATTAATCCCGGTTGCCTGGCTTGGGCACGGCTTTTATGATGCCCGACCTTTAATCTTTCAAAACCTTGCGGAAACCGAATGCTCGACGTCCTGCGCAAACACTCCAAGTCCTGGGTGATTCGAATCCTGTTCGTGCTCTTGGCGATCAGCTTCGTCGGCTGGGGCGTGGGCGATTTCGTCCGCTCGGTCGGCCGCGACGACAACGCCATCCAGGTGGGTGAGGTCAAGATCGGCGTGCGCGAGGTGCAAAAGGAATTCGACCGCGACATCGCCAGGCTGCGCCCGCTGTTCGGCGGCAAACTCACCAACGAACAGGCCCGCCAGATGGGCCTGCTTGACAACACCATCCAGCAGATCGTGTCCAGGCTTCTGGTCGAGGAAGAGGCGCGCAGCCTGGGCGTCAAGGTCAACGAAACCGATCTGCGCCGCCAGATCGAGACCCTGCCCGCCTTCCAGAACGAGCAGGGCAAATTCGACCGCCTGCTCTTCCAGCAGACGCTCGCCAACAACAATTTCAGCGAAGGCGAATTCGTCGCCCTGCTCAGGCGCGATCTTGCCCGTTCGCAGGTGGTGCTGAGCGTCGGCGGCATGGCCCATCCGCCGCAGGCGCTGGTCGATCTGCTTTACCGCTACCGCCAGGAAAAGCGGGTGGCCGAGACCTTGCTGGTATCGGCCGAGGCCCAGCCCGCCCCCGCCCCGCCCTCGCCCGAGGCGCTGGCCGAGTTCCACAAGGCCAACGCCCAACGCTACACCGCGCCCGAATACCGCACCCTTTTGCTGCTCGTCCTGAAACCCGAGGATATCGCGGCCGAGATCAAGGTGCCCGAGGCGGCGATCGCCGAAGCCTATCAGCAGCGCCACGACGAATTCTCGACCCCCGAATACCGGGTGGTCGAGCAGATCCTGCTGGCCGACGAGGCCAAAGCCAAGGACGCCGCCGAGCGCCTGGGCAAGGGCGACGACTTTTTGAAAACCGCCAAGGAACTGGCCGGGCAGGAGAAGGACACCACCCAGCTTGGCCGGATCGAGAAGCGCGACCTGACGCCCGATCTTTCCGCCGCGGTGTTCGGCCTGGCGCAAGGAAAGCCCGGCGCGCCGATCAAATCCGGCTTCGGCTGGCATATCTTCCGCGTCACCGCCATCGAGGCCGCTCGCACCAAGAGCCTGGACGAGGTGAAGGCTCAGATCGCCCAGGAGCTAGCCAAGGACATGGCCGGAAAGGCTCTCTATCAGTTGGCGACCAAGCTTGAGGACGAGATGGCCGCCGGCGCCAAGCTGGAAGAGGCGGCCGCCAAAGTGGGGCTGAAGACGCGCCGGATCGAGGCCATCGACGCCAAGGGCAAGGACCCGGCCGGCCAAGCGGTGCCCGATCTGCCCGCCTCGGAACGCTTCCTCGCCACCGCCTTCGCCACCGCGCCCGGCGCCGACAGCCCGCTTGTCGATGCCGACACCGCCTATTTTAGCCTCAAGGTGGAAAAGGTCACCCCGCCGACGCTGCGCCCGCTTGAGGGCGTGCGCGCCCAGCTTGTGGCCGATTGGACCGACGAGGCGCGCCGCAAGGCCGCCGACGCCGTGGCCCAGCAGGCGCTCGAACGCCTAAAGGCCGGCGAGAGCAGCGCCGAGATCGCCAAGCGCTTCAAGCTGGCCCTGAAGACCACTCCACCCTTCACCCGCGAGCCCGAGCCCGAAGCCGGCCTGTCGCCCCAATTGGCGGCCGAAATGTTCCGCGCCAAGCCGGGCGAAGCGGCCAGCGCTCCGGTCAAGGAAGGGGTGATGATCGCCCGCCTGGTCTCGGTCGCGGCGGCCGATCCCGCCAAGGACGCCGAGGGCCTGAACGAGCAGCGCCAAAGCCTGGAACAGGCGCTGGTGGGCGATCTGGTCGATCAGTTCACCCAGGCGCTCACGCTGCGCCATGGCGTCAAGGTCAACCGGCGCGCCATCGACGAGTTCTTCGCGCCCCGATGAAGACCCTGCCCGCGTTCGACGCCTTCGCCCCCGCTTACCAGGCCGGGCGGCCGCAAATCGTCTGGACGCGGCTGGTCGCCGATCTGGAGACGCCGGTCTCGGCCTTCCTCAAGCTGGCCGACGGGCGGCCGAACAGCTTCCTTCTCGAATCGGTCGAAGGCGGCGCGGTGCGCGGCCGCTATTCGCTTTTGGGCTTGAAGCCCGATCTCATCTGGCGCTGCCGCGGCGCCAAGGCCGAGATCAACCGCCACGCCCTGCGCGATGCCCACGCCTTCGAAGCCGACGATCGGGATGCGCTGGCCAGCCTGCGCGCCCTGATCGCCCAATCGGCCATCGATCTGCCGGCCGATCTGCCGCCAATGGCGGCCGGGCTGGTTGGCTATATGGGCTACGATACGGTGCGGCTGGCCGAGCGGCTGCCCAACCCGCCCGCCGATCCGATCGGCATTCCGGACGGCATGTTCATCCGCCCCACCCTGATCGCCGTCTTCGACACCATCGAGGATGTGGTGACGTTGGTAACGCCGGTCCGCCCCCGTCCGGGCCTCGATGCCCTGGCCGCCTACGAGCAGGCGGCCGAGCGGCTGGCCGATGCCGTCGCCGATTTCAACCGCCAACTGCCCTACCGGCGCGAAAGCGAGATCGAGCGGGCGCCGATCCCCGAGGCGACCGCCAACCTCACCCGGTCGCAATTCCACGCCATGGTCGCCAAGGCCAAGGAGTACATCCTGGCCGGCGACATCTTTCAGGTCGTGCTCTCCCAGCGCCTGTCGGCGCCCTTCCGCCTGCCGCCCTTTGCGCTCTACCGGGCGCTGCGGCGCACCAACCCCTCGCCCTTCCTGTTCTTCCTCGATTTCGGCGGCTTTTCCTTGGTCGGGTCCAGCCCGGAAATCCTGGTCCGGCTGCGCGACGGCACGGTGACCATCCGCCCCTTGGCCGGCACCCGGAAGCGCGGCCAAACGCCCGCGGAGGACAAGGCGCTGGCGGCCGATCTGTTGGCCGATCCCAAGGAGCGGGCCGAGCATCTGATGCTGCTCGATCTCGGCCGCAACGATGTCGGGCGCGTCGCCCAAATCGGCACCGTCAAGGTGACGGCGCAGATGGAGGTCGAGCTTTATTCGCAGGTCATGCACATCGTTTCCAACGTCGAGGGCACGATCGCCCCCGGCCACGACGCCATGGACGCCCTTCTGGCCGGATTCCCGGCCGGCACGGTTTCCGGCGCGCCCAAGGTGCGGGCGATGGAAATCATCGACGAGTTGGAATCGGTGAAGCGCGGTTTCTACGCCGGCTGCGTCGGCTATTTCTCGGCCAACGGCTCGATGGATAGCTGCATCGCGTTGCGCACCGCCTTGGTCAAGGACGGGGTCATGCATGTCCAGGCCGGGGCCGGCATCGTCGCCGACAGCGATCCGGAAAGCGAATACCAGGAAACCTGGAACAAGGCCCGCGCGTTGATCCGCGCCGCCGAGGAAGCCGTACGTTTCG
The DNA here is from genome assembly GCA_016214125.1 of Rhodospirillales bacterium. Classification (GTDB taxonomy): domain Bacteria; phylum Pseudomonadota; class Alphaproteobacteria; order Rhodospirillales; family WMHbin7; genus JACRPC01. Next base: position 6,159 of record JACRPC010000004.1, read on the forward strand.
CGGCTCGGATGGGTTAGACTTTTTGATATTGCCCTCGCCGGGCGAGGCCCTCCGGCCTCTTGGCCGCTCGCTCAATGCTCGCAAGAGCGCCGCATATCAATAATCGGATGCGGCGCTCTCGAGCTCGACGTAGGCGATCCAGTTGTAATCGAATTCGGTCTCGTCCATCGCCCAAAGCGCCGCCAACTCGGGCGGCAGCGAATCAAGCGCGTAAAGCGGGGGCTTGGTGGCGTAGGCGCCTTGGTAAGCCGTGGCGAAGACCGGTGCGCGCTCGAGCCGAGCAACAGGCGGGAATTCGTAATAGACCCGGGCGTTGTGGGCAAAGAGCGCCCGGTCGGTTTCGTTGGGCGGGACCAGGAGCTGCTGGCGTGGCCCCGCCACTTGGATCACCTCTTCGAACAGGGCGCGGCGCTTGCGTTCCTCCTCGGAGCCCAGATATTTCGCCGTCATTTGCAGCCGTTCGTGGCCGGCGCCGGCCCGCATTTGGCGCAGGGAATAGAAATCGCCCTCGCCCACCGGGTAATTGTCGTCGAACAGCGCCCGGCGAAAGCCGGCCCAGCGCATGTCCTTGAGCCGCTGATAGGCGTTCTGGTGATCGTCAAACAGGCAAAGCGCGCCCACCGGATCGACGCCTTCCCAGGCGCAATCGGCGAAATCCTTCGTCCAATACGTCGCTTTGGCCGAGCGATAGATCAGGCGCGAGAAATCGACATCGAGGCAATAAAGCGCCGCCTCAGGGCAAGCCTGCTCGATCAGCCAGGTCGAATGGCCCTGCCAGACGCCCGATTCGATCACCAGGCTGGGCTTGAGCGTTTTCAAGACCAACCAGGTGGCGAAGGAATGATTGAAGCGCATGCCGCCCAGATTGCGCTTCAAGGGCCGATCGGCGTAAACCCGGACGAATTCGGGAATCGCCCGCCGCATCGCGTCGTCGGTGATGGAATCCCAGCGGTCGGGTAAGGTCATGCGGGCCTCTCGCCTATACGGGGCTCGCCATCTTAGGCCGCTTCGAGCCCGGCACCCAGCGCCGTTGTCCGCGCTCGCGGGCGACCGTTTCAACCCGGATGCCGTCGCGTTCGATCCAGATCGCATGCGCCCCCTGGCGGCTAAGGGCGCGCCGGTCGATCAGTTGCGGCCCCTTGCAGGCGCGGGCGCTGACCAGAAAGGTCGCCAGCACCAGATCGGCCCGGGCGCATTCCTCGACCAGAATGTCGGGGCGGAAGGCAAGCAGAACCGTCTTGCCCCGCGCCTCGACGACGCAGCCCAGGCGGTCGCAGGCGAAATCGGCTGCGCGCCGATCGGCCAAACGTCCCGGCTCCTGGCCGCTGGCGTTGCGCCGCTGCCAAACTTCGGCGGTGAGCCCGCCCTTGTCGTGCGAAAGCATCAAGCGGCCATCGGCCACCCGGGCCGCCATCAGATCGTTGCGGCCCTCGATGAGGAAATCGGCCGGTCGGGCCATCGGCAGGCTGATCAGCCCAAGCGCGATGCCGGCCAGGCCGGCCAGACGCCAGGGCCGGCGCCACAGGCACAGCCAAAGCCCACCCAGGATGAGGGCGGCGAATCCCCAATCGGGCGGCGAAGCGGCCGCCAGTCCGGCACCAGGCCACGACGCCACCGCCCTTGCGATCCAATTCATCAGATCGACCCCCCAGCCCATGGGAATCAGGGCCAGGCGCTCAAGGCCAAGGGGCATCAAAAGAAACGCCATTAATTCCCATGGCATGACCCATATACCAGTTAACGGAACGGCGATCAGGTTGGAGACCAATCCGAAGGGATTGACGCGGTTGAAATGGGCGAGCGAAAAGGGCGCCGTCGCCAGCCCGGCGATCAGCGAGGTGAAAGCGGTGCCCGCAACGTAAAGCACCACCAACCGCCACCAGCCGCCCTGGCCGCGCCAGGCGCCAACCCGGCCGCGTCCGGCCTCGTAGGCGGCGATCAAGGCCACCACGGCGGCGAACGACATCTGGAAGCTGGCGCCCAACAGGCTTTCGGGTTGGACAAGCAAGATGGCCGCCGCCGCCCAGGCCACCAGCCGCATCGAGATCGCCTGGCGATCGAGCACCACGCCGATCAGCACCAAGAGGATCATCAGAAAACTGCGCTGGGTGGGCACGAAGGCGCCCGAGATGAGGAGATAGAAGAAGGTGGCGGCCATGGCGATCAGCGCCGTCCATTTCTTGATCGGATGGTTGAGCGCCAGACGGGGAATGAGGGCCAGGAGGCCGCGCACGACGAAGAAGATCAGTCCGGCCACCATGCTCATATGGAGGCCCGAGATCGACAGGATGTGGGCCAGGCCGGAATCGCGATAGGCCTCGAGCAGGCCTTTCGACACCGCCTTGTCGCCCCCGGTCATCAAGGCCGCCGCCACCGCGCCGGTGTCGCCCGGCAGGGTCTGGAGAACGCGGGCGGTGATCGCCTGGCGCAGGCCGGAAAGCCAAAGCCGGGCCTTCCGGACCAAGCCGATTTCGCCCTCGGGCGGTTTGATCTCCACCCGCCCGACCGCATAGCCGACGCCGCCCAGGCGTTCGAACCAGGCCTGGCGGGCGAAATCGAAACCGCCCGGAAGCGCCGGCTCGGCCGGCGGCATCACGGTGGCGCGCAGCCGGATGCGATCGCCCGGCATCGGGATGGGCGCGCCAGCCGGCAGGCGGATGCGCACCCGTTCGAGGTCGGGAACGCCTTGTCGCTCGATGCGGGGGCGTTCGAGCGTCACCCGCTGGCCGGCGGAGAGCGGCTCGACCTCGATCACCTCGCCTTCGACCATCGCCATCCGCACCGGCCGCTCAAGCACCGGCGCCGCCACCAGCCGGGCGCGCAATTCCGCCCCGGCAAATCCCAACGCGAGCGCCAGCGCCAACAGGCCACCAAACAGACCAAGCGGCCGATCCTTGAGAAGAAGCAGCGATCCGCATCCCAGGGTCAGGAGAAGGGCGCCCGCCCAGGCGGGCGGTTCAAGCGGCAAGGCGAAATAGAAAGCGACGCCCAGCCCCAGCCCGACGGCCAACCACAAGGGCCAGCGCTCGCGTTCCGTCTCCAGTTCCAAGGCCAGGCGAATCAAGAGCTTGCGGGCCAAATCGACCGTCCCGATCCGATCGTGCATTTCCGCCGCAAGGCTCATGCTGCAACCGCGTAAGGAATGTGCTAGAGACGAGCGCAAGCCTACCTTAACGGATAGGCCCTGTCCAAATTTTGCGCCCAAACTTTCCCCAAGGTCCGATGAGCGTCATCACCCGCTTCGCCCCCTCGCCCACCGGCTACCTGCATATCGGCGGGGCGCGCACGGCTCTCTTTTCCTGGCTTTTCGCCCGCCATCATGGCGGCCAGTTCCGGCTGCGCATCGAGGACACCGACCGCGCCCGCTCGACCGAGGACGCGGTGAAGAAAATCTTCGAGGGCCTGCAATGGCTGGGGCTGGATTGGGATGGCGAGCCGGTGTTCCAATTCGCCCGCGCCGCCCGCCATGCCGAGGCCGCCCACCAATTGCTGAGCGCGGGCAAGGCCTATCCGTGCTACGCCAGCCCCGAGGAATTGGCGGCGATGCGCGAAGCGGCCAAGGCGCAGGGCAAGCCGATGGGCTATGACGGGCGCTGGCGCGACCGCGATCCCAAGGAGGCGCCGCCGGGCGTACCACCGGTGATCCGCCTCAAGGCGCCGCGCGAGGGCGAAACCCTGGTCGCCGATGGCGTGCAGGGCGAGGTTCGCGTCGCCAACCTCCAGCTCGACGACATGGTTCTCCTTAGGGCCGACGGCACGCCCACCTATATGCTCTCGGTGGTGGTCGACGATCACGACATGGGCGTCACCGATGTCATTCGCGGCGACGATCACCTCACCAACACCTTCCGCCAGATCCAGCTTTACCGGGCGCTGGACTGGGAGCCGCCCCGCTTCGCCCACATCCCGCTGATCCATGGCCCCGATGGCGCCAAGCTTTCCAAGCGCCACGGCGCCTTGGGCGTCGAGGCCTATCGCGATCTGGGCTTCCTGCCCGAGGCGATGCGCAACTATCTGCTCCGCCTGGGCTGGAGCCATGGCGACGAGGAGATCATTTCCACCGAGCAGGCGATCGCCTGGTTCGATCTCGATGCCGTCGGCCGCTCGCCTTCACGCTTTGACATGGCCAAGCTCACCAATCTGAACGCCCACTATCTGCGTCAGGCCGAGGATACGAGGCTGGTCGATCTGATCGCGCCCATCCTTGGCGCCAGCGAACTGGAGCGGCCCCGCCTGCTGGCTGGCATGGAAGGCCTAAAGGAACGGGCCAAGACCCTGGTCGATCTGGCCGAGAGCGCCCGGATCTATGTCGAACGCCAGACCCCTGACGACAAGGCCAAGAAGCAGCTTGAAGGCGAAAGTCTGGCGCTGCTGGGCCAATTCCTCGCCCAGGCCCGCGCCCACGATGGCTGGAGCGCCGCCCATCTGGAAAACCAGGCTCGCGCCCTGGCCGAGGCCAAGGGCGTCAAACTCGGCCAGGTGGCGCAGCCTTTGCGCGCCGCCGTCACCGGGCGGATCGTCTCGCCGCCGATCTTCGAGGTCATGGCCATTCTGGGTGCGGAAGAATGCATGGCCCGCATTGCCCAAAACACCGCAATCACCTTATGATGCCAACCATCTGAAAGCCAAGGGGACGATGACATGAGCAAGGAAAGCGTAACGCTTACCAACAACAGCAACGGCCAATCGGTGGAAATGCCGCTGATGAGCGGCTCGCTCGGCCCCAAGGTGATGGACATCCGAGCCCTTTACAGCCAGATGGATCTCTTCACTTACGATCCGGGCTACACCTCGACCGGCGCCTGCAAATCGAAGATCACCTTCATCGACGGCGACAAGGGCGTGCTGCTCCATCGCGGCTATCCGATCGAGGATCTGGCCGAACATTCCGACTTCCTGGAGACCGCCTATCTGATCTGGAACGGCGAGTTGCCCAGTCCGGCCGAGAAGAAGAAGTTCGAGAGCGACATCATCGGCCACTCGATGGTGCACGAACAGATCAACTTCTTCTTCCGCGGCTTCCGGCGCGACGCCCACCCGATGGCGGTGCTGTGCGGCGTGGTCGGCGCCATGGCCGCCTTCTATCACGATACGCTCGACATCAACGACGCCCATCAGCGGATGATCGCCGCCCACCGGCTGATCGCCAAGATGCCGACCATCGTCGCCTGGGCCTACAAATACTCGCAGGGCCAGCCCTTCATGTATCCGAAGAACGCCCTGTCCTACGCCGAGAACTTCCTGCACATGATGTTCGCCACGCCCTGCGAGGAGTACAAGGTGAACCCGGTGCTGGCCCGCGCCATGGACCGCATCCTGATCCTGCACGCCGACCACGAGCAGAACGCCTCGACCTCGACCGTGCGCCTGTCGGGCTCGTCGGGCGCCAACCCGTTCGCCTGCATCGCAGCCGGCATCGCCACCCTGTGGGGTCCGGCGCATGGCGGCGCCAACGAGGCGGTGCTGGCCATGCTGCAGCAGATCGGCTCCAAGGATCGCATCCCCGAATACATCAAGCGCGCCAAGGACAAGAACGACACCTTCCGCCTGATGGGCTTCGGCCACCGGGTCTACAAGAACTACGACCCACGCGCCAAGATCATGCAGCGCACCTGCAACGAGGTGCTGGACGAACTGGGCATGCGCAACGATCCCCTGTTGCAGTTGGCAATGGAGCTGGAGCGGATCGCGCTGTCCGACGATTATTTCGTCGAAAAGAAGCTCTATCCGAACGTCGATTTCTATTCCGGCATCATCTTCAAGGCGATCGGCATTCCGACCTCGATGTTCACCAGCCTGTTCGCGCTGGCCCGCACCGTGGGTTGGATCGCCCAGTGGAACGAGATGATCCAGGACCCGGACCAGAAGATCGGCCGGCCGCGCCAGCTTTACATCGGCGCCCAGCAGCGGCCCTACGTGCCGCTGCACAAGCGTGGCTGAAAGCCGACGCTACGGCCAAGCCGGACGAAGGCGGGCGCATCATCGCCCGCCTTCCTTCCGCGTCGGCCGTCCGCAAGCGGTCAACGACAACGCCGCCCCACCCGGACTGGCCGCCAAGCGCCTGCTGGCGGCGTTCCTGGTCGCCCTGATGGCGCTGGCCGCCCTGTGGGCGCAGGCGGGGCTGTAGGCCTTTTTCTTGCTTCGTCGATCGCCGCACGCTAAAATGTAGTGATTAACACTACATCGAGTTCGTTCATGCGCCACGTATCCGCCGCCAACGCCAACCGCCACTTTTCCAAGCTTTTGCGCGATGTGAAGGCCGGTGAGCCGATCACCATCACCGCCCATGGTCTGCCGGTGGCTGTCTTGGCGCCGGTGTCCGGCCAAGCGGCCACCGAAGCGGAACAGGCGCGGACCCGTTTATTGGGGCGCCTCAAGCGCCAAAAGCCCAAGGGCCTGACCTGGAATCGCGACGCCCTTTACGACGATGCGTCGTGATTCGCATTGCGCTCGACACCAATATTCTTGCCTATGCCGAAGGCGTCAACGATGCCGGTCGGCAAGGCCAGGCCCTACGCGTTCTGTCCGCCCTGCCTGTCGGGTCGCTGGTCGTGCCGGTCCAGGTCTTGGGTGAATTGCACCGAGTCCTGACCGGCAAGATGAACCGAACGGCCAGCGCCGCGCGAACGGCCGTGATGTCCTGGCGCGATGCCACCGAGTTGCGCCCGACGACCGAGACCGCCCTGCTGTCGGCCTTCGACCTGGCCACCGATCATCGCCTATCGATTTGGGACGCCCTGATCCTTTCGGTGGTCGCCGAGGCCGAATGCCGCTATCTGCTCTCCGAGGAATTCCAGAATGGATTCACCGTCCGGGGCGTCACCGTTCTCGACCCCTTCCGCGCCCCAATAGACCCAAGACTCGCCGCCTTGTTGGGATAATTACGTCCGCTCGATCAGCTCGATCTTGTAGCCGTCGGGATCTTCGATGAAGGCGATCACAGTCGAGCCATGTTTCATCGGGCCGGGCGGGCGGGGAATCTTCACCCCCGAATCCGCCAGGCGCTCGCAGGTCTTGTGAATGTCCTTGACCGCCAGGGCCAGATGGCCAAAGCCGGTACCGATTACGTAAGGTTCGGCCTGGTCCCAATTGTGGGTGAGTTCCAAGACCGTATTCGCGCTCTCCGGACCGTAGCCCAGGAAGGCCAAGGTGAATCGGCCCTCGGGATAATCGCTGCGGCGCAACAGCGTCATGCCGAGTTGGCCGGTGTAGAAGGCCTGCGAGCGTTCGAGATCGCGCACCCGAATCATCACATGGAGAAAGCGGAAGTCGCTCATGGTGGGGCCTTTCGTTCGGTAATCGCGTCGAGCAGCACCTGGGCGGCGCGCCGGCTGGGCGATGGCCCGCCCCGCCCCAGCCGCTCCATCGCCTCGGTCAGCGCGGCCTTCTGGGCTTCGCGGGCGGTGGCGTCGTCGAGCAACAAACCAAGCGCGCCGGCCAGGATGTCCGGCTTGCATTGCTCTTGCAGGAATTCCGGCACCGCCGGCCGATCAAGCAGCAGATTGACCAGATTGACATACTTGATCTTGAGCAGGCGGCGCGCCGCCACGGCGGTGAGCGGATTGACCTTGTAGGCTATGATCGCGGGAAGCCCCGCCATCGCCAGTTCCAGGGCCACCGTGCCCGAGGCGGCGAGCGCAACGCCCGCCGCCGCGAAGGCATCGAATTTCTCGCGCCCGCCTTGAACGAGGCGCAGAGGCGTCGGCCAATCGGCGCTTTGGGCGGCGACCCGATCGGCCACCGTGTCGACGGTGGGAATGACGGTGACCAAACCCCTGCGCTCGGCCGCCAACTTGGCCAGAACGGCGCGGAAGACCGGCAGCAGCCGATCGACCTCGCCCGGGCGGCTGCCGGGCAGAACGGCGACGATGGTTTCCGTTGCGCCGATGGCGTGGCGGGCACGGAAGGCGGCCGCCTCGCCCTTATCGGCGCCGCCTTCGATCACCGGATGGCCGACTGCCACCGCCCGCAGGCCATGGCGTTCAAAATAAGGCGGCTCTTGCGGAAAGAGCGTAAGCAGGCCGTCGATCAAGGCCGCCATCCGCCTGGCCCGTCCTTCCTTCCAGGCCCAGACCATGGGGGCGACCAAATGCCAGCGCGGAATCGTTGGCAGGCGTTTCTTCGCCCCGGCAGCGATCAGCTTGTTGAAGCCCCAGGAATCGATGGTGAGAAGAAGATCGGGTGGTTCCTTCTCAAGCGCCGCCAAAACCTCGTCGCGCCGCCGGAACACCAATGGCAGGCGCGGCAGCACTTCGACGAAGCCCATCACCGCGAGGTCGGCGATCGGGAACAGGCTTTGTAGCCCCTCGGCCTTCATGTTTTCGCCGCCGACCCCGGCGAAGCAAGCCCGGCCCTGGGTGAGAAAGCGCAGCGCCGCCATCAGGCGCGCCCCCAACAGATCGCCCGAGGGCTCGCCCGCCACCAGGAAGATGCGGGGCGATTCCCGGCTCATCCGCCTTCCACCCGGATGCCGATCACGAACAGGCCGACCTCGTCGGCGATGCGGATCACCTGATCGGCGTCGATGACCAGCGCCCGCCCGGCTTCGATGGCGATGCCGATCAACCCCGCCTGGTGGGCAACCCGAACGGTGACCGGGCCGATGGTCGGCAGATCGGCGCGCCGCTCCTGTTGCGGTTTGGCGAGCTTGACCAGCACCCCGCCCTGGCCTTCGCGCTTCAAGCCGGCGACGCGAGCCAGCAGCGCATCGGTGCCCTCCACCGCCTCGACGCCCAGCACCAGGCCCTGCTGGACCACCACCGCCTGACCGACATCAAGACGCCCCAACCCCTGCGCCACCGCGATGCCGCGCCCGATATCGGTCCGCGCCTCGTCGTTGGGCTTGTGGCGGCCATAGGGGCCTTCGCGGGCGAGAAGATCGGCCAGCACATCCTCGACGCCGATCACCTTGAATCCCTCGGATTCGATTTCGTTGATGGCGGCGCGCAACAGCCCGTCATCGCCCATCGCCAGACCGACCTTGGCCAAGAACTTGGCGCCCCGCCAATCGGGAGCCAGTTCCTTGAGTGAAGGACGGCGGATGCGGCCGGCCAGCACGACTTCGGCCACCTGGGCGGCCCTCAGCTTCTCGAACAGGGCGCCGACCGCCCCCAGCCGCACCCAATCGGGCGCCAGGGAATCGTCGAGCGCATCCGCGTGACCTTCGAAGGCGACGATGTGGAAGGGGCGGTCGGACGCCCGGCAGGCGGCGGCCAGGCGGGCCGGAAGCGCGCCGCCGCCGGCCAGAATGCCGAGCTTAGCTTGCGGCGGCATCCCAGTTGGGCTGGCAGATGGCGCGCGAGGAATCGGCCTGGATGAACTCGACGATCTCCATCGCCGCCGGATGATCCTTGAACAGCTCGGCAACGTCGGCCAGGCGCTCGGCCAGCGTGCCTTCCTGACTGAACAACAGGCGATAGGCGTTGCGGAGCGCATGAATGTCGTCGCGCGAGAAGCCGCGCCGCTTAAGCCCGATGATGTTCAAGCCCGACAGATGGGCGCGGTTGCCCAGGACCGATCCATAGGGAATGACGTCGTTCTCGACGCCGCTCATGCCGCCGATCATGGCGTGGCGGCCGATGCGCACGAACTGATGCACGGCGGAAAGTCCGCCCAGGATGGCGAACTCGCCGACCGTGACATGCCCGGCCAGGGTGGCGTTGTTGGCCAAAATGACATTGTTGCCGACCTGGCAATCGTGGGCCACATGTGCGCCCATCATGAACAGGCCGTTATCGCCCACCCGAGTGATCATGCCGCCCCCTTCGGTACCGGGATTCATGGTCACCTGCTCGCGGATCTGGTTGTTCTTGCCGATGATCAACTGCGAGGGCTCGCCCTTGTATTTCAGGTCCTGCGGCCGATGGCCGATCGAGGCGAAGGGAAAGATGCGCGTGCCGTCGCCGATCGACGTGCGGCCGGCGACCACGACATGCGAAACCAGTTCGACGCCGGCGCCCAGTTCGACATCCGGGCCGACGATGCAATAGGGACCGATGACGACGTCGGCACCGAGACGGGCGCCCGCTTCGACCAGCGCCGTGGGATGGATCTTGGTCATCAATTGTCCACGATCATGGCGGTGTACGTGGCCTCGGCCATCAATTGGCCGTCGACCTTGGCCTCACCGGCGAATTTCCAGACATTGCCGCGCTGGCGCTCCTTGCGGACATGGATGTGCAACTGGTCGCCCGGTAGCACCGGCTTGCGAAAGCGGGCGTTCTCGACCGACATGAAATAAACCAGCTTGCCTTCGGATTCCGTCCCCAGCGTCTGGACCACCAGCACCGCCGAGGTCTGGGCCATCGCCTCGATGATCAGCACGCCCGGCATGATCGGGCGCGAGGGAAAGTGGCCCTGGAAGAATGGCTCGTTGATGGTGACGTTCTTGATGCCGGTGGCGCTGCTGTCGGGCACCACGTCGATCACCCGATCGACCATCAGGAACGGGTAGCGGTGGGGGATCATCTGGATCACCCGGTTGATGTCGATGACCGCCCCGGCGGCCGTTTGCTTGGTCTCGCTCATGCCCTAGCCCTTGTTTGCATCCTTGCGCTCGGCCAGACGGCCGAGCAGCGCCACCTGTTTGAGCCACGAACGCATCGGCACCGCTGGCGAGCCGCCAACCGTCTCGCCCGGTGCGACGTCGCGCATCACCCCGCTTTGGGCGGCGATCTGGGCCCCCTTGCCGATCTTCAAATGGCCGGTAATGCCGGCCTGACCGCCGAACGCCGCCAGATCGTCGACCTGAGTGCTGCCGGATATCCCCACTTGGGCGACGATGATGCAGCCCTTCCCGATGCGGACATTGTGGGCGATCTGGACCAGATTGTCGATCTTGGCACCGTCGCCGATCACCGTATCGGGGCCGGCGCCACGGTCGATGGTCGAGTTGGCGCCGATCTCGACATCGTCGCCGACGATCACCCGGCCGAGCTGCGGAACCTTAACGTGGCCCTTGGGGTTCATGGCAAAGCCAAAACCGTCCTGACCGATGCGCACGCCGGGATGCAGGATCGCCCGAGCGCCGATCCGACAATGCGAAAGCGTGGCAGTGGGGCCAATCCGGCAATCCTCGCCAATCACAACGCCGGCCCCAATCACCGCGTTAGCGCCAATCCGGCAACGGGCGCCAATCTCGGCCGCCGGGCCGATCACCGCCCCGGCTTCAATCATCGCTCCCTCTCCGATTATTGCCGACGGATCGACGATGGCGCCCGCCGCCACTCCGGCAATGGGCTTCGGATCGGGATAGAAGGCCTGGGCGATGCGGGCATAGGCGTGATAGGGCGCCGGCGAAAGCAACAGCGCCATACCGACCGGAGCCCGATCGGCCAGCTTGGGATCAACGAGGCAAGCGCCCGCGCGGCTTTTGGCAAAGGCGTCGACGTAACGCCGGTTATCGAGAAAGCTCAGTTCCTCGGGGCCAGCGCTCTCCAGGGGCGCGACATCGACCACGCGCTTGCCGGGATCGGCCCCCTCGGCCAATTTGGCCCCGGCGATGGTCGCCAACTCCGCCAGGGTGAAGGGACCGGCCCTTTCGAAGAAGCGCGGATCGGCCATTACTTGGCGGACTTCTTGTCCTTGCCCGAATCCTTGGGCGCCGCAGCCCCTTTCTTGTCGCCCGCCTTGTCGCCGGGCTTGGCGCTTTGCTGCTGCCTGTTGGCCTCTTCCATCTTGGTCGGATCGGGGAAGAGCACTTCCTTGACGCTGACGTTCAGCTTGTCGAGCGCCTTAGCGGTGATGTCCATCGAGTTGTCGAAATATTCGACCTGGGTGCGCGGCAGGACGATGTTGGCACCGATCTCGATCGAGATCTCACGGATGACGTTGTTGAGCTGGGTAACAATCTGACTCATCGCCATGCCGTAGGCCTGCTCAAGATTGCGCATGCGCGTCTGGGCCCGATTGGCAAAATCGCCGGCCCTGGCCTCGAAGGCCTTACGCCGTTCGGCAAAGGCCTCGGCCGACAACACTGAGCGTTGTGCCGCGATCTGCTGCTCTTCCTCGCGCAGCTTGGTTTCCTCGGCGCCGAATTCCTGCTGGTAGGCCTGGGCGAATTTGTTGCGCTGGGCCAAAACCCCCTGGGACGACTTGGCCTGACCCATGACGGCTTGGATGTCGACGACGGCAATCTTAGGTGCCGGCAAAGACGGCGCCGCCTGGGCGAATGCGGAACCGGCAAAACCGCTCACGCCACCAAGAACGGTCAGCGCGCAAGCCAGGGCGAAAAGACGACGCATGTTAGAACCTCGTGCCGAAATTGAAGCGGAAGACTTCCTTCTTGTCGAAGGACTCGCGGGTGATCGGGAAGCCGAAATCGAGACTCATCGGCCCCATCGGCGATTTCCAATCGACGCCGAAACCAACCGAGCTGCGGATCAGTCGGGAATCGTTGATCTTGCTCGAATCCGAATCGTCGCCAGGCCCAATGGTGCCGGCATCGGTGAACACCTTGCCGTTGATGCCGTATTCGTTGGGAAGGCCGATCGGGAACAGAATTTCGACCGTGGTAGCGGCAAACCAGTTGCCACCCAGGGCGTCGCGCGTCGATTTGTCACGCGGGCTGATACCGGCGTTGGCGAAGCCGCGCACCGTGTCGCCGCCAACGAAATAGCGGTCGGCGATGCGGAGGTCCTTGCCGATGCCGAAAATATAGCCACCCGTGCCACGGACCTTAAACACCGACTGATCGGTAAGCGGATAATAATAGCCGCCGCTCAAATCCGTGCGGAGATAGCGTTCGGTCCCCCCCAATCCGGCAAGATCGTTGCCCATGCGTAGGTAATAGCCATCGGTGGGCGCCAGACGGCTGTCGCGCCGGTCGTACAGGACGGCTTGGCCGACCGCCGAGGTTACCGACTTGCCGGCCTGGGATTTGACAAAGGGCGACGCGGTATCCTTGACGTTGTCGATCTCCAATTGCTTCAAACCATAACGCAGGCTTTGGGTAAGGTTGTCGGATAAACGGTACCCGGTTCGCAACCCGCCACCAATCGTGGTTTCGTCGTAGGAACTGATGCGCTGCATATTGCGGGTTTGATGAAAGAGATCGACACCCGCCGCAACCTCGCGATCCATGAAATAGGGCTCGGTGAAGCTAAAATCGAATTGCACCTGACGTTGACCAACCTGCGCGGTTGCCTTGATGTCCTGGCCACGGCCGAGAAGGTTGCGCTCACGAATGCCGACCTCGAACATCGCGCCTGAGAAGGTCGACCAGCCGATGCCGAACGACAATTCGCCGGTCGATTTCTCCTGCACATCGACCTTGACGACGGTGCGGTCCGGCTGTTCGTCCGAGGGCAGGTTGTTGACCTCGACCTTCTCGAAGAAACCCAAATCCTGGATGCGGCTGCGGGAGCGGCGCATCTTGGCGACATTGAAGGCGTCACCCTCGACCAGGCGGAATTCGCGCCGGATCACCTTGTCGAGCGTACGAACGTTGCCGGTGATCTCGATCCGCTCGACGAAGACGCGCGGCCCTTCCTGGACGTCGTAGGTGATGTTGATCAGCTTTTTCTCGCGGTCGCGCTCGATGCGCGGCCGCACCTCGACGAAGGCGTAGCCCATCGTCCCGGCCTGATCGGTGATCTTCTGGACCGAATCCTCGATCTTGTTGGCGCTATACCACTCGCCGGACTTGGTCTGCACCGAACCTTGCAGGACCTCGGCCTTCAGAGCCGGCAAGGCGACGTCGAGATCGACCTTGCCCAAGCGGTAGCGATCGCCCTCTTCGATGGTGAAGGTGACGAAGAAATCGTCGCGCGACGGCGTCAGCTCGGCCACCACCGACACCACCCGGAAATCGGCGTAGCCGCGCTTCATGTAGAAGCGGCGCAACAGCTCGCGGTCGTAGGTCACCCGATCCGGGTCGTAGCTGTCGTCGGATGAGAAGAAGCGCCACCAACGCTCTTCCTTGGTCTGCAATTCGTCGCGCAGCTTGGAATCGCTGTATTCCTTGTTGCCGACGAAATTGATCCGCCGCACGCCGGTCCGCTTGCCCTCGTTGATCTCAAAGACCAGATCGATGCGGTTTTGCTCAAGCTGGATGATCTTTGGCTCCACCGTGGCGGCAAAACGACCATGGCGGCGATAGATTTCGAGAATGCGCTTGACGTCGTTCTGCACCTTGGTCCGGGTGTAAACGGTGCGCGGCTTGAGCTGGACCTCCGGGGTCAGCACATCGTCCTTGACCCGCTTGTTGCCTTCGAAGGCGATGCGGTTGATGATCGGATTTTCCATCACCTTGACGAGTAGGGCGCGTCCCTGGCGAGAGATGTTGACATCGGCGAACAGGCCGGTGGCGAACAAAGCCTTGAGCGAGCGGTCGATCCGATCCTTGCTGAAGGTATCGCCCTCCTGGACGAGAAGGTAGGAACGGATGGTCTCGGGCTCGATGCGTTGGTTGCCCTCGATGCGGACCTCGCTCACCACATCGGCCTGGGCAAGCACCGGCAGGGGCGCCAAGGCCAGCAGCAGCCCTAAGCCCAATCCAACCAGAATGCCCAAGAAACCGCGCCGCACCCAAAACCCCCAGGGACCGATTCGGAATCCACCTACCCAGCCGGGACCGCTACCCTTTCAGGAAGTCCCAGACCTTGAGATGAATCAAATCGTTCCACGTTGCAAAGACCATCAAAGCGAATACCAGAATCAGGCCGAAACGGAAACCATATTCTTGCGTCCGGGTGGAAAGCGGTCGGCCGATCAACGCCTCGATCGCATAGAACAGAAGGTGTCCGCCATCGAGCATGGGGATCGGAAAGAGGTTGATAAGGCCAAGATTGATCGATAGGACGGCGATGAAATAGACGAAATTGGCCGCCCCGCCTTGGGCGGCTTGGCCGGAATATTGAGCGATGCGAAGGGGCCCGCCCAGCTCGCTGCTGTCACGCCGGCCGGCGATCATCTGCCCCAGGGCGGAAAACGTGCTCTCGATCACCACCCAGGTCTGGCGCACCGATTCCATCAAGGCCTGGCCCGGCCCCATCCGCACGAGCTGCGACACCGCCCCCGAAGCGCCAATGCCCAGGAGAGGCATCTTCTGCTCATTGCCGAAATGGTCCTTGAGCATGGTCAGTGTCGGGGTCGCCTTGAGGCGCAGGATCTGGCCATCGCGCTCGACCTCGAGATCGAGCGTCGAGCCATCGCCCAGCCGCACGATCTGCTGGATTTCCTCGAAGCGCGCGATGGCGCGCCCGTTGATGGCGGCGATCCGGTCGCCGGTTTGCAGCCCCGCCCGCTCGGCGGCGCTGTTCGCTTGCACCAAACCGACCACCGGCGGCGTGGTCGGCTGACCAACCGTCATGAACATGACGGCGAAGACCAGGATGGCGAAAACCAAATTGGCGATCGGGCCGGCGAAAACGATGGCCGACCGTTGCCCCAGCCGCTTGTGGTGGAAGGAGACTGCCTTCTCCTCGGCGGTAAATTCCCGGCTGGTGTCGGGCGTGCTGGCGGCGTCTTCGTCGCCGAACATCCGCACATAGCCACCCAAGGGAATCAGGCTGATCTTCCAGCGCGTGCCGTGGCGATCGGTCCAGCCCACCAATTCGCGGCCAAAGCCGATGGAAAAGACCTCGACCTTGACGCCGTTGCGCCGAGCCACGAGGTAATGGCCAAGCTCGTGGACGAAGACCACGATGGTCAGGATGACGAGGAAAGGAACGGCGTAGGTCAGAAGGAAATCCATCGGGGTCTCACGCGAAGGTTAAAGCCACGCGGCGCGCCTCGGCATCCAGGGCCAGCACGTCGTCAAGCCCAGCCGGCGCCCCCGCCGCCGCCAAGGCATCCAGGGTGCGCTCGACGATGCGGGCGATGTCGAGAAAGCCGATCCGCCGGTCGAGGAACCGCTGCACCGCCACTTCATTGGCGGCGTTAAGAATTGTAGGCGCCCCGCCCCCGCTCCGCAAGGCCCGGCGAGCCAGGGCCAAGGCCGGGAAGCGGATCGGATCGGGTGCTTCGAAGGTCAGGGTGGCGATCTCGGCCAGATCAAGCCGGGCCGAAGGCGCCGCCATCCGCTTGGGCCAAGCCAGGGCGTAGGCGATCGGCGTGCGCATGTCGGGCGTTCCCAACTGCGCCAGCACCGAGCCATCGACATAGGCGACCAGGCTGTGAATGACCGATTGCGGATGGACCAGGATGTCGATCCGGTCTTCGGGCAGGCCGAACAGATGGTGGGCCTCGATCAACTCCAGCCCCTTGTTCATCATCGTGGCGGAGTCGACCGAGATCTTCGCCCCCATGCTCCAGTTCGGATGCGCCACCGCCTCTTCGGGAGTCACTTGCCCCATGCGGTTGAGCGAGAAGGTGCGGAACGGCCCGCCCGACGCGGTAAGGATGATCTTTTCCACCGCCTCCATCTGGGCGCCGTCGAGAACTTGGAAGATCGCGCTGTGCTCGGAATCGACCGGCAGCAAGGTGGCGCCCGCCCGCTTCACCGCCGCCATCACCAGATCGCCGGCCGAGACCAGGGTTTCCTTGTTAGCCAAGCCGATCACCGCGCCACGCTCGATCGCCGCCAGGGTCGGCTTCAGGCCGGCGGCGCCGACGATCGCCGACATCACCCATCGCGCCGGACGGGAGGCAGCCTCGACCACCGCCTCGGGCCCCGAGGCGCAGGCGATGCCGGTACCCGCAAGGCCTTTCTTCAAGGCCGCGTAGCGCAGGGGATCGGCCACCACCGCCAGCTTGGGCTTCAAAGCCAGGGCCTGCTCGATCAGCAGTTCGACATTGTTGGCGCCGGTCAGGGCTTCGACCGCGTAGCGCCCGGGATTGCGGGTCACCAAATCGATAGTACTGCGGCCGATCGAGCCGGTGGCGCCCAGAATGGTGAGGGAAAGTGGCTCGGATTTCACCACGCCT
Source organism: Rhodospirillales bacterium (assembly GCA_016214125.1). Lineage (GTDB taxonomy): Bacteria > Pseudomonadota > Alphaproteobacteria > Rhodospirillales > WMHbin7 > JACRPC01. Next base: position 23,025 of record JACRPC010000004.1, read on the forward strand.
TGGCCCCCCCGACCGACTCGTAGAGGGTGTAGCCGGCCATCGCCAGACCGGCGGCAACCAGGCCATCGACCCGGTCGAGCAGCCCGCCATGGCCGGGGATAATGCGGCTGGCATCCTTGACGCCGAAATGACGTTTAACGAAGGATTCGAACAGATCGCCCGCCTGGGAAATCACCGCCAGAATGGCCGCGCCGATGGCGATCGGAGCCAAGGCCACCTCGGCGGACAGGAGGCGGTCGACCCCCATGCCGACCAGAGCGGCGGCCAGCATGCCGCCCGCCAGACCGGCCCAGGTCTTCTTGGGGCTGATCAAGGGCGCCAATTTCGGCCCGCCGATCAGACGGCCGGCGGCGTAGGCGCCGATGTCGGTGGCCCACACCACCGCAAACAGCCACAGCACGTCCTCGCGCCCGGTTTCCGGCCGATGGCGCAGCCAGAGAATCGCCGCCGTCGGCAAGGTGACATAGATGGCCCCGAACGCCGCCCAATGCGGACCTTGTCGGCGTCGCGCCAGGGCCGCGGCCAGCGCGCCAAGCGCCGCCACCGCCAGAACCAGGATCGGCCGATCGACCACCGCCAAAGCCCCCAATCCGGTGAGGCCGATGACGATCCCGGCGAAGCCGAATTGGCCGTTGTTGGTCAGGCGGTCCCATTCCCAGGCCAAGATCAGCACCGCCATGCCGACCAAAACGTCGAAGGCCGGACGGCCATACCACAAGGCCAAGATGACCGGTGGCGCCAGGACCAGCGCCGACAGAACGCGCAAGCCCAAGGAATTGGCCGCCGGAGGAAAAGTCGGGCTTGCGGGCATTCGCGCCTAGCCGTGAGTGAGACCGTAGCGGCGCTCGCGGCGCTGGAATTCGCGGATCGCCTCGTCCAGATGGGCGCGGCCGAAATCCGGCCACAGCACATCGAGAAACACCAGTTCGGCATAGGCGATCTGCCAAAGCAGGAAATTGCTGATGCGCTTTTCGCCGCTGGTGCGGATAAGCAGATCGGGATCGGGGATTTCGGCGGTGAAAAGATGGCGGGCGAATTGGGCCTCGTCGATCGCCTGGGGATCGATCCGCCCCGCCTTGGCCTCGGCGGCCAACCGCTGCGCGGCGCGCACGATTTCGGGGCGGCCGCCATAGCTGAGAGCCACGGTGAGGTTGAGCGCCGTGTTGGCGGCGGTGCGGGCCTCGGACTCCTCGATCAGGGTGATGATGTCGGGCGCCAGGCGGCTGCGCTCGCCGATCACCCGAAGGCGCACGCCGACGCGGTGCAACTCCTCGATCTCGTTGCGCAGGTAGAAGCGCAAGAGGCCCATGAGATCGCTCACCTCGTCGGCCGGGCGGTTCCAATTTTCCGAAGAGAAGCCGAACAAGGTGAGATAGCCGACGCCCAGCTCGCGCGCCGCCTTGACGGCGCTGCGCACCGCATCGGCGCCCTTGCGATGGCCGGCGGTGCGCGGCAGGCCGCGCGCCTTCGCCCAGCGGCCGTTGCCATCCATGATGATGGCGACATGCACCGGCAGCCGGGATTCCTCGCCCGCCTTCAATAAGGGATCAGGCACGCTCATACGTGCAGGATCTCCTTTTCCTTAAGGGCCAGCGCCTCGTCGATATGCTTGATCGATTCGTCGGTCAGGTGCTGAACGTCCTTGTCGAGATGGCGGTGTTCGTCCTGAGTGATCTTGGAATCCTTCTCCATCTTCTTCAGGGCGTCCATGCCCTCGCGGCGCACGTTGCGCACCGCCACCCGCGCCTGCTCGGCGTATTTGTGCGCCACCTTGACCAGCTCCTTGCGCCGTTCCTCGTTCAAGGCGGGAATGGGAATGCGCACCAATTGGCCGTCGGCCTGGGGATTGAGCCCCAGCCCGGCGTCGCGGATCGCCTTTTCCACCGCCTTGACCAGCCCCTTGTCCCAGACCTGGACCGACAGCATGCGCGCCTCGGGCACGTTGACCGTGCCCACCTGATTGAGCGGCATCGGATTGCCATAGGCTTCGACCATCACCGGATCGAGCAGATGGGTCGAGGCGCGGCCGGTGCGCAGACCGGCGAATTCCTTGCGCACCACCTCGACCGCCGCCTCCATGCGGCGTTTGAGATCGGCCTTGAGATCGTTGGGTGTCGCAGGCACGGCAAGACCTCCCTTGAATTTCGCTTTTAGCCTTCGTTGTCGACGCGGGTGAAACGGCCGCGCCCGGCCAAGACGTCGGCGAAGGCCCCCGGATTGTGCAGGGAAAAGACCAGGATGGGAATGTTGTTTTCGCGTGCCAGGGCGATCGCCGCCGCGTCCATGACCTTGAGATCGCGCGACAGCACCTCGATGAAGGACAGGCGGTCGTAGCGCATGGCGTCCGGATCCTTCTTGGGATCGGCGGAATAGACGCCATCGACCTGGGTGGCCTTCAAGAGCGCGTCGCAGCCCATCTCGACGGCGCGAAGCGCCGCCGCGGTGTCGGTGGTGAAGAAGGGATTGCCGGTGCCAGCGGCGAAAATCACCACCCGGCCCTTTTCAAGATGGCGCGCCGCGCGCCTGCGGATGTAGGGCTCGCAGACGGTGGCCATCGGAATCGCCGACTGCACCCTGGTGTCGACGCCGATCCGCTCCAAGGCGCTTTGCACGGCCAACGCGTTAATCACGGTCGCCAGCATGCCCATGTAATCGGCGCTGGCGCGCTCCATGCCGCGCGAGGCCCCCGAAAGGCCGCGAAAAATGTTGCCGCCGCCCACCACCAGGCAAAGCTGCACGCCCTGATCGTGAACCGCTTTGATCTCTTGGGCCAGGCGGACCAGGGTTTCGTCGTCGAGGCCGTAATCGCCCTCGCCCATCAGGCCTTCGCCTGAGATTTTCAGAAGAATACGCTTGTATTTCATGATGTTACTTGAGCTCTGGGAAAGAAAGGCCGCTTTGACCAGCGTTGACATATTACCAATCCCCCGGCCTTAGGGCTAGGACATTGACGAAAAAGCCGGACTTGCGATGGCCACGCCCTCCTGTCATTATGATCATTATGATCAATATGGATTGGCCTTCATGATCACGGAAACCAACGCCGTAACCTTCCGCCAGAATTTGGGCGAGATGCTCAACCGGGTGCAGTATCGCCAAGACAGCATCGTCATCAACAAAGACGGCAAGCCGGTCGCCGCCCTGATCGATGCCCGCCTGTTCGGTCGGATTCGCCGCCTGCAAGAGCGCTTCGAGGAGCTATCGGCTCGGCTTGCCGAGGCCTATGCCCCGATACCGGTGGAGGACGGGCTGGCCGAAATCGATCGTTTGGTCGGGGATGAACGCGCCGCCCGCCGCCCATCTCGGAAGGGCTGATGTTTGGCGGCCCTTCGAATCGTGCTCGACACCAATGTGCTGGTATCGGGGTTGGCCTATCCCGGCAGCGTGCCTGGGCGTATTGTCGCGGCCTGGCGGCAAGGGGCGCTCGATGTGGTCTTGTCGCGCGCGATCCTTGATGAACTAAGCCGCGTGCCGCCACGCCTCAATCATCGCCTGCATTGGCAGGAAAGCGACTTTGCCGACCTGATCGATCTTCTTGCCTTGATGGCGGATCTGGTCGATCCGATCGCCATCGATGGGCCGGCGCCCAACGATGCCACCGACATTCCGATTCTGGGAACCTTGCTGGCCGCCCAAGCCGATTACCTGATCACCGGCGACGCCGACCTGCTGGCACTGGGGGAAAGCTATCCGATCCTTGCGCCAGCCGGGTTCTGGCGCCGACACGGCGGCTGACACGAAACGGGCCGGCCCCAAGGGACCGGCCCGAAATTCTCGCCCCCTTCAGCGGCGCTATTTGCCCAACTGGGCGGCCACCTCGGCGGCAAAGTCCTTTTCCTCGCGCTGCACGCCCTCGCCCAGCGCGAAACGGACGAAACCCTTGACGGCGATCGGCTGGCCGGCCGCCTTGGCCGCCTTCTCGATCACCTGCTTGACCCGGCTTTCGCCATCGATGACGAAGAGCTGTTCGACCAGCACCACGTCCTCGTAATATTTCCGCACCCGGCCTTCCAGCATCTTCTCGATGATGGCGTCGGGCTTGCCCGAGGCCTTGGCCTGTTCGCGCAGCACGTTGCGCTCGCGCTCCAGAGCCGCCGGATCGACGGCGTCGACGCTGAGGAATTGCGGGTTGGCCGCCGCCACATGCATGGCGATCTGCTTGCCCAGTTCGGCCAACTTGGCCGGATCGGCGGCGCTTTCCAAGGCCACGAGCACGCCGATCTTGCCCAGACCGGGTTGGGTGGCGTTGTGCATGTAGCCGGCCACCAGACCCTGGTTCACCGCCAGCCCGGCCGAGCGGCGCAGATTCATGTTCTCGCCCACGGTGGCGATCAGATTGGTGAGCTTGTCGGCCACCGTGCCGCCCTCGGGCCAGGGCGCCGCCTTGACCGAATCGAGATCGCCGCCCTTGCCCAGCGCAAGGCCGGCCACCGTCTTCACATAGGCCTGGAACTGCTCGTTGCGGGCGACGAAATCGGTTTCGGCGTTGACTTCGACCAGGGCGCCCTTGGCGCCCTCGACCGCCAGGCCGACCAGACCTTCGGCCGCCACCCGGCCCGATTTCTTGGCCGCGGCCGACAGGCCCTTCTTGCGCAGCCAATCGACGGCGGCCTCGAGGTCGCCGTTGGTTTCGCCCAACGCCTTCTTGCAATCCATCATGCCGGCGCCGGTCTTCTCGCGCAGTTCCTTGACCAGCGCGGCGGTAATCTCGGCCATAATCTGGCTCCCTTTCTTCTCGATGACGAACGGCGCTTAGGCTTGCGCCTCGGCGCCGCCCTCGCCGGCGGCGTCGGCGGCCGGGGCCTCGATGGCGGCGGCGGCGGTGTCCTCGACCGGAGCCTGGGCGGCGGCGCCGACATCGATGCCGGCCTGGATCATCTCGGCCTGGATGCCGTCGAGCACCGAACCCGAGATCAGATCGCAATAGAGATTGACGGCGCGGATGGCGTCGTCGTTGCCGGGCACCGGATAGGCGATGCCGTTGGGATCGCTGTTGCTGTCGAGAATCGCCACCACCGGAATGTCGAGCACGATCGCCTCTTGAATGGCGATCGCTTCCTTGTTGGTGTCGATGACGAACAGAATGTCGGGCAGGCCGCCCATGTCCTTGATGCCGCCCAGGGCGCGATCAAGCTTGTCGCGCTCGCGCGCCAGGTTGAGCTGCTCTTTCTTGGTCAGGCCGGCCAGGGCGCCGCTGGCCAGTTGCTCTTCCATGTCCTTGAGGCGCTTGATCGAGCGCGAGATGGTCTTCCAGTTGGTGAGCATGCCGCCCAGCCAGCGATGGTTGACGTAATGCTGGCCGCATTTCTTGGCCGCCTGGGCGATCGGATCGGCCGCCGAGCGCTTGGTGCCGACGAACAGCACGCGGCCGCCGGCCGCCACCGCGTCGCGCACCGCTTGCATGGCGCGGTGCAACAGCGGCACGGTCTGCTGAAGGTCGATGATGTGGATGCCGTTGCGGACCCCAAACAGATAGGGGGCCATCTTGGGATTCCAACGACGGGTGTTGTGGCCGAAATGAACGCCGGCTTCCAGAAGCTGACGCATGCTGTATGAGGGAAGAGCCATGACGGCGTCTCCTTTCTTCTCCGGTTGAGCCTCCGCGGGGATCGTTCGGTCGCCCGAACACCGGAGCGGCCCCGGACGAACCCGGACCCGCCATCCCGCGTGTGGAATGGCGGGCTAATTACGCCTGACCCAAAGGAAAAGCAAGGGCTTTCTGCCCTTGCCTCCCCTCCTCTGGGCCTTAGCCCCTTTTGGGAACGACGGGGTGGGTGGGGAATCGTCCCTCAGGAACGCCGGGCCAGAATGGGTCCCATGGGTGAATGGGCGAAGATCCGCGCCACCTGATCGCGCAAGCCGCGGACGTTGACGGTCTTGCCCGAGGCCAGGGTGGTTTCGTAAAGAAACAGCAGCATCCCCATGCCGACGCCATCAAGATCGTCGAGCCCGGCCAAATCGAACACGCAGCGATCGGCCGGATCGGCATCGAGCTGGTCGGCGAGATCGAGGAAGGTTTGCTGATCGCCTCGGTGGATGGAGCCGGCGATCTTGATCTGAACTCCTCCATCCACCCGTTCGACATCGACGCGCATGGCTTTGACTTTCGTTTCCGGCTTTCGGGACTGGCTTAGCAGGCTGCGGAAAAACCCTTCCCTCTGGGGCGCCGTCGTGATTCGATTCACCGGCGGCATTCAAGGGGGGGGCGCGATGCGCGGCGGCGATGTTCGGACGGAAGGGCTGTTTTCGTATGTGAGCTGCGAAGCTCGGG
>JACRPC010000002.1 GCA_016214125.1 Rhodospirillales bacterium
CATGACCCTGGAAACCATCGCCCCAATAAGCCATGATCCCTTCATCAAGCTGCCCGCCGTGGCCGCTTGACCGACCGGCCAAGCCAAGCCGGAGTGAGCGAGTACACCAACGCCCCTACACCACGCGCCGGGACACGACCCATCGGTCGGCGACGGCCAAAGAAACCGGCCCCGCTCCAGCCGCTTGGCATAAAGCGACATGCCAAGCCCGTCATGCCAGATGATCTTCACCAGGTCACCGCTGCGCCCGCGGAAAACATAGAGATCCCCAGCATGGGGATCGCGCTTCAGCGACTCCTGGACCTGGAGAGCCAGCCCGTTCATTCCGCGCCGCATATCGGTTCGACCAACCGCCAGCCACACCCTTACATGGCTCGGAACAGGGATCATTGCCGTTCCAGAGCCCGGATCACCGCCGCCGCAAGTGCCGGGGACGTTGAGGCCGGAATCCGCACCCGGGTGCGACCATCGACCGTAATTTCAATGGCGGCAGGCGCCGAATTCGTTACCTCCGGATTCGCCCGCGTAACCATCACCGGAAGAAAGCCGCTCCTCTCCAATCCAAAATGCCGACGCCACCGATAAATCTGGCAGGGATAGAGGTTGTTCTGCCGTGCGACCTCCGAGACCACCGCTCCGGGCACAAAAGCCGCCAACACGACAGCCCGCTTCTCTTCCTCACTCCACCGACGCCGTCGCTCCGGAGTCGTCAACACATCGACCCGCACCATCCCATCCGCCCTGGTTCCAGTGCTAACACCAGTGTTAGCACCAGGGCCATTTACGCCAAAGCCTCCCCATAACGCTAGGCGGCCCTCGCCGGAGGGTTACCCTTCAACCGGGCGGCCGGACGAAGCGCACGACGACCGGCTTGCCGTTCACCGCGAGATTAAGAACGGCGGTCAGCTTGTCGCGTCCGGTGACGTCGCCTTGACCGATCAGCCCGTCGCCCTCGGGTCGCAGGGGCATTTCCAACTTCTTCGCCCCGACCAGCAAGGTGGCCTTGCCGGTAACGGCCGAAGGCGGAATCGGCTTGTCGCCGTGATCGCGCACCCAGGCGATCACCGCCCCGTCGCGGACCGCGAACTCGACGCGGACCCCATCGGGAGTCTCGACCACCTGCCCGCCATGGAGGGCCCTCAGGGGGCCATCCGCCAGAGCGGCGCTGGCGCCGAGCAGCAGCGCCAACGCCCACATTCCCAATCGGCACCTCATGGCATCGCTCCTTCCCTTGCCCCTAATAGGCCTCGACCCGCTTGCCGTCTTCCGCCAACATCGCCACCGCCCTTTGACCGAGCCGCAGAAAAAGGACCGGGGTCACGATGGTGTCGAGGACGGTCGAGGACATCAGGCCCCCGAAAATGACCACCGCGACCGGATGCAGGATTTCCTTGCCCGGCTCGCCGCCCGCAACGACCAGCGGCACCAGCGCCAGCGCCGCGACCAGGGCGGTCATCAGAACCGGCGTCAGACGTTCGAGCGAGCCGCGCACGATCATCGCCCGGCTAAAGGATTCCCCTTCATGGGCGATGAGATTGATGTAATGCGAAATCTTCAAGATGCCGTTGCGCGCCGCAATGCCGGTGAGCGTGATGAAGCCCACCAGGCTGGCCACCGACAGAGTTTGATCGCTCAGCCAGATCGCCGCCACGCTGCCCACCAGGGCCATGGGAATATTGACCATGATGATCAGGGTGAGAATGGCGGAGCGAAAATGGCTGTAGAGCACGATGAAAATTCCGGCCAAGGATAGGAGAGACAAGACGGCGATCAGGCGGCTTGCTTCCTGCTGGCTCTTGAACTGGCCTTCATAGGAAAGATAGTAGCCCTGCGGCAAGCTGATCTGGGCAAGCTGGGTCTGTATATCGGCGATGATCGAACCGATGTCGCGTCCCTGGGTGTTGGCGAGAACCACGATCCGGCGTCGCATGTTGTCGCGATTGATGATGTTGGGGCCGGTTGTCTCGACCACGTCGGCCAGCAGGGCCAGCGGCACCTTTCCCGCCGGGGTATCGACCAGGATGCGGTGAAAATCCGCCGTTTGCGCCCGCCAATCCTCGGCAAGGCGAAGCACGACGTTGAAGGCGCGTTGGCCGTCGCGCACCTGGCTGACCACCCGGCCGTTCAGCGCCGCCTCCAGCGTTTCCGTCATCTGATCGAGGGTAAGGCCATATTTCTTGGCCTCGGCGCGATCGAGGCGGATTTGCAGTTGGGGGATCAACACCTGCTTTTCCACCTGAAGATCGGTGACACCGACGATGGCGCTCATGCGGCCCTTCGCCTCCTCGGCAAGACCGCGGAGCGCATCGAGATCGTCGCCGAAAATCTTAACCGCGATTTCGGCCCGCACGCCGGACAGAAGATGATCGAGACGGTGCGAAATCGGTTGGCCGATATTGACCGTGATGCCGGGAATCAGGGACAGGCGCTCGCGAATATCGCCCAGAACCGCCTGGCGCGACCGGGCCGTTGGCCGCAAATCGACGTCGATCTCGGTGTAATGAACGCCCTCGGCGTGCTCGTCGAGTTCGGCCCGTCCGGTGCGCCGCCCGGTGCTGATCGCCTCGGGCGTTTGAAGAATCAGGGACTCGGCAATGGTCCCGATCCGGTTCGATTCCGACAGCGAGGTGCCGGGCGGCAGAACGACATTGACGGTCGCCGTGCCTTCGTTGAAGGACGGTAGGAAGGCCCGCCCGAGGAAGGGGATCGACGCCGCCGCGATCAGAACCAGAACCAGTGTCGGGATGATCACCGCCTTGGGGTGGTCGAAGGACCAGTCGAGAAGACGGCGATCCCCGGCCTTCAGCTTGCGCACCAGCCAAGCGTCGCCATGGGCGATCGCCTTGGCCCGGGGCAGCAAATAGTAACTGAGCACCGGCGTGACGGTGAGCGAGACCACCAGCGAGGCCAAGATGGAGACGATGTAGGCGATGCCCATCGGGGTGAACAGCCGCCCCTCGATGCCCGACAGGGCGAAGAGAGGTATGAAGACCAGCACGACGATGATGGTGGCGTAGACGATCGAATTCCGCACCTCGGTCGAGGCGCGCCGAATGACCTCGGCCACCGGTCGCGGTGAGGGCCGTTTGGCGTTTTCCCGCAGCCGGCGAAGAATGTTCTCGACGCCGACCACGGCGTCGTCAACCAGTTCGCCGATCGCCACCGCCAGACCGCCCAGCGTCATCGTGTTGATCGACAGCCCCATCGCCTGAAAGACCAGGGCGGTGGCGACGATGGAGAGCGGGATCGCGGTCAGGCTGATGAAGGTGGTGCGCATGTTCATCAGAAAGGCGAACAGAACCAAGGTAACGAGGATGGCGCCGTCGCGCAGGGCTTCCTCGACATTGGCGATGGCGCGTTCGATGAAATCGGCCTGCTTGAACAGGATGTGATTGGCCTTCACGTCGGCCGGCAGGCTGCGCGACAGCTCTTCGATGGCGGCCTCAACGGCGCGGGTCAGGGTAACGGTGTTGGCGCCCGGCTGCTTCTGCACCGCCATGATGACGGCGGGCTTGGCGTTGACCGAGGCATCGCCGCGCTTCACCCCGGCCCCGATGCGCACGTCCGCCACTTGGCCGACCGTGATGGGCGCGCCTTTCTGCCAGGCAATCACCGTGTTCTTGAGATCGTCGACCTCGACCGTCTGACCCAAATTGCGGATCAGAAATTCGCTCGTCCGTTGTTCGAGAAAGCCGCCGGTGGTGTTCTTGGCGAACCCGGCCAAGGCCTTGCTCAGATCCTCATAGGACAGGCCGAAGGCCGAAAGGCGGGAGGGCGAGACCAGAACCTGGTATTGCTTGACCTCGCCGCCGATCGGGATGACCTGGGCGATGCCGGGAATCGACAGCAGACGCGGCCGGATCACCCAATCGGCCAGGGTGCGAACCTCCATCGGCGTCGTGGCGCCGGTCTCCGAACGCATGCCGACCAGCATGATCTCGCCCATGATGGAGCTCACCGGTCCCATGACGGGTGACAGATCGGCCGGCAATTGCTCCCGTGCCGTGCCCAGACGCTCGGACACGAGTTGGCGATTGCGATAGATTTCGGTTCCCCAGTCGAATTCGACGAAGACGATCGAGAGGCCGATTCCGGAATTCGACCGCACCCGGGTGACGCCGGGCGCGCCGTTCATCGCCGTTTCGATGGGTCGGGTGACCAGAACCTCGACTTCTTCCGGGGCCAGGCCGGCCGCCTCGGTCATGATGGTGACGGTCGGTCGGTTGAGGTCGGGGAAGATGTCGACCGGTAGCCGCACGAGCGCCAAGCCGCCATAGATCAACAACACCAGGGCAAACGCGAGGACAAACAGGCGATGGCGGAGGGAGAATTCGATGATGCGATCAAACATGGCCTAGCGGGCCGCCTTGATCTGTTCGACGCCCTGAACGACAACCCGCTCGCCGCTCGCCACCCCCTCAAGGATTTCCGCCTGTGGTCCAATGATCCGTCCGATGCGCACCACACGGGCCTCGAAGCGTTCCGGCGCCGTGCGGACGAACACGACCTTGCGGCCGCCGAAATCGGCGAGCGCTTCGCGCGGCACCGCCAGGCCAAGGCGCGCCGTGCCGGTCTTGAGAAAGACATCGACCGGCATGCCGAGCTTCAGGCGCCGAGCTTGCGCGGTGGACACCGCGAATTGGGCATGCACGCCCTGATCGAGCGGATCAACCCGGGGGCTTACGCCCAACAGGGTCAGGGCGAAAGTTTCATCGGGAATCAGCCGCGAGGCGGCGGTGGCGGACGTGATCCTCTCGGCCATGGCTAAATCGTGGACGACCGCGTCAATGCGCAGGCGGCCGGGATCGACGATTTCGACCAGCACCTTGTCGGTGCCGACAACCTCGCCCGGCACGACATGGACGTCGGTGATCGTGCCCTCGACGGGCGCGATCAGGGTGTCCCGTCCCAGCGCGGTGCTGGCAATTTGCACCCGCTCCTTACGCAATTGCTCAAGACGGATGCGGGTCTGCTCCGGCAGCTTGGCCGGCACCACGCCGGCCAGAGCCTCTTGGCGGGCCAATTCGCGCTCTTGGATGGCGATTTCGCTTTCCACCCGGTAAAGCGATGCCCGCTTGTCGCTACGCTCGAACGAGGTCAGGGTCGGCTCAAGGACCATCAGAGCCTGGCCGCGGCGGACCGCCCGGCCCGACATCGGAAACGGAATGGCGGAATCGGAAATCACCCGTGCCGGCTGCGAGGACTGGACGCGCGCGAACCCATCCGGATCGGGGACGACGCGGCCGACCACGCGCACGGTGTCGGCCGCCTCCTTCGCCTCGACCCGCACCGTGCGAATCCCCAACAGGAACTGGGCGCCCTTCGCCATCACGAGGGGAGTTCCGCTTGCCACGGGGGCTGGGGTCTGGGCTTCGGGCGCCCCGCCATGGTCCTCGCCGCCATGTGCCCAAGCCGGGCCGGTCCCCAGCAGGATGACGGCCGCCGCGACGCCCGCCAGAACCGATCGCCGACGTCGCGCCAAGGCGATTCCCCCCACCAGAAAGGCCAGCCCGGCGCCTCCCGCCGCCATCAGGGGCAGGCTGGCTCGCCGCGGCTCGGATTTCGGCCCCGAGGCGATTTTGGCCGGTCCGTTGACCGGGAGCAGAACGAGATCGTCCTTGCCGTCGGACGAAATCGTCAGGGTGAGGTCGACGGACCCGTCCGGCGCCCAATCGACCTCGTAGACGCCGGGTTCCGCCGTCGGCCGCGCGCCACCCTTCCAATTTCCAGCTTCGATGTCGATGGTGGCAGCGATGATCGGCGCGTTGGTCTCGGCATCGGCGAGAAAAAGGCGGCTGTGGGGAGGCTGGGGAAGCAAGACGAGCTGGAACAGGCTGCCTTCGGCGGCAAAACCCGTTCGATCGGACCGCGCAGGCGCGCTTATAGCCGATGCCGGGGTGTCATGAACCTCGCCTTCATGCGCCAAGGCGGCCGGCGGCGTCAGCAGAGCCAGGCCGAGCCAAAGAATCCTGGGCAGGCTTCGGGCGTTGCGCATTGAAAGTGACCCTTTACGGTTGGTGGAGCATTTCAGCACGAGCGTGTAAACGCCATGCATCAAGCCGTGTAAAGAAATGTAACAACCACAAACAGAACCGGGGTGCTTCCGCCGGGGAATGGCCGCAACGGAACCGCTTTCGACGGCCACCCGCCCTGGAAAAAAGCACGGCCCTGCGAACAGAGTCCGCAAGGCCGCGCCGAAATGACCGTTTGATCGATTGAGCCATTAAGGCCGATTGCTAATGTTTGGCATGTTCCTTGCTGCCCAGCCAGCGATGGACGAGATTGATGGTTTCGAAGGCCTCTCGCTCCTTGCCGGCGGCGCAATCGGCTTTGGCGTGATCGAGAGCCTGGCCGACACTCTTCCAGGACTGGGCCTGACCGCCGATCGACTCATGGCGATGGCTGGCCCAGTTCTTTTCCACGCTGGCGATTTCGTCTTTGCAGGTGTTGGCGGCCAAGGCCGGTGCCGTTGCGGAAATCGTGGCGAGGGCCGCGACGGCAAACATAACGAACGTCTTCATAAGGAACCTCCTGTTGATGTGATTCCCCAATTTCGTCCAATTCCGCGTATCAATCAGTAGTGATTTGGTTATTATTTGTGACCGCCGCCTTCAATATTGTTATTTGTTCACATTGTAGGACACGGGATGCCAAAGCGACGCGCCAGGTCGGCGTCGATCCGGCGGCCGCGGCCTAACCCAGGCCGCTGATCTTCTGGTAGAGCCGTTGGGCCGGCGCGAGCGGAATCGGGAAATCGGCTTCGATCGGACGTAGGCCATGGCGGCGGAACAGGTCATCCTCGCGCCCGGCATACGGAACGTTGCGAAGCAAATGGGCCGAACACGGGTAATGCCCAAAGGAGGCGCTGAAAAATAGCAGGCCGCCCTTTTTCAATAGGGCCGCCATCATGGCAACGGCGCTTTCGACGTCGATCAGGTGTTCCAAGACTTCCGTGCAGATGCCGAAATCAAACCGTTGAAAGTCGGACTGCGGGAATGTGGCGGCCGCGGCACCGAGTTCCCGATAGTCGATCGAGTGCAGGCCCATACGCCGGTCTTTCCAGGACGCAAAATCGAGCACGCTTTGCGAACAGTCCATCAGCAGACAGTGCTCGACCCCGATCGCTGCCATCAACGAGGTCATCAGGCCCGAGTTGCCGCCAAAGTCGAAGGCGGCCGTCGGCTTCTGGCTTAGCGCCACCCAGAGCGGCAAGGCGTGATAAGCCAAAGCCAACCGATCTTGAGTGATCTTATTGAGCGTGCAGGCAATCGGAAAGGGCAGTGAGTCATAGAAGGCCTTCAGGGATGCGGCGTTAAGCTCATCCTCCTTGCCCGCAATCTCCTGCCATTTGGCGGCAAGAATTTCGTCGGCCCGTTCAAGACGGGCCCGGATATCGCTCGGTGTCAATCGCGCATATTGGGCGTAAAGCGCCAGGACGAGTTCGTCAACCGGCGTTCCCGGGGCGGCGGCGACCGCGATCTGAAGCCTGGGATAGATCGTTTCACAAACCAGCGTGGCGAGCTTTTCGACTTGGATGCTCTGCTCGATCATCAACAAGGTCAGCCGGGCGATCCCATAATCGTGATCCCGGATTTGCCTTTGGTACAGCAGCATCGCGCGGGCGAGATCATCCGAAGCGAAAATCGACAGTTTTCCGTCGTTGCGGCGGATCGTTATTGGCGGGCGGATATCAAGACGTCCGTTGTCGCTTGCATCGCGTGCCGCGCAAATGGCGTCGACAAGGTCGGGCCGGGGCATGCGATCGGACCGTTCTCGTTACGGCGGCATCGAAGGTTTGCTCTCGGTCGGCTCCGAGACGTCCTCGTCGCCGATTCGTGACACAAGACTTTCCCGCTTGGCCGACGGGTGGGGTAGGCGCGCCTGCTTGATCAGCGCGTAAAGGGCCGGTATGACGATCAGCGTCAAGACGGTGGACGACACCATGCCGCCCACCATCGGCATCGCGATCCGCCGCATCACCTCCGAGCCGGTGCCGGTGCTCCACATGATCGGCAGCAGTCCGGCCATGATGGCCACCACGGTCATCATCTTCGGACGAACCCGCTCGACGGCACCCTCCATGATGGCGTCGTAAAGATCGGCGCGGGTGAACGTGCGGCCTAACGCAAGGCACTTGGCCTTTTGCTGTTCGAGCGCGTGGTCGAGATAGATCAGCATGACCACCCCGGTTTCCGCCGCCACGCCCGCAAGCGCGATGTAGCCGACCGCGACGGCGACGCTCATGTTGAAGCCGAGGTACCATTGCAGCCACAACCCGCCCACCAAAGCGAAGGGCAGCGAAAGCATTACGATCAACGTCTCGGTCACCCGCCGGAAATTGAGATAGAGCAGCAAAAAGATGACGAGGATGGTAACGGGAACCACGATTTTCAGCTTTTCGACCGCCCGCTCCAGATACTCGAACTGCCCCGACCAGGTGACAAAATAGCCCGGCGGCATCGGCACTTTCTCGCGCACCGCCTTGCGGGCATCGGCGACATAGCCCCCAATGTCACGATCACGGATATCGATATAGATGTAAGCCGACAGGAGGGCGTTTTCGGTACGGATGCCGGCCGGCCCTCGGCTCAAGCGCACTTTCGCCAGTTGGCCGAGAGGGATTGAGGTGCCCTCCATGCTGTTGACGAGGATGCGGCTGGCGATCGCTTGCGGGTCGCTGCGGAACTCGCGCGGATAGCGGACGTTGACCGAAAACCGCTCGCGCCCTTCGACGGTGGTCGTCACCGTTTCGCCGCCCAGCGCGGTCAGGATCACGTCTTGTAGATCGCCAATGGTCAGCCCATAGCGGGCCAATTGGTCACGATCCGGTAGGATATCCAGGTAATAGCCGCCCCCGATGCGCTCGGCATAGGCCGAGGAGGTGCCGGGGACGGAACGGACCACCGCTTCGATCTGGCGCGCCAACCGCTCCATCTCGTCCAAGTCCTTGCCGAACACCTTAACCCCGATGGGGGTGCGGATGCCGGTGGACAGCATGTCGATGCGGGCCCGAAGCGGCATGGTCCAGGCGTTGGAGACCCCCGGCATCTGCAAAGCCCGATCCATTTCGGCGATCAGCTTGTCGGTCGTCATGCCCGGACGCCATTCGCGCTCGGGCTTCAGGTTGATGACGGTCTCGAACATCTCGGTCGGCGCCGGATCGGTCGCCGTTGCCGCCCGCCCCGCCTTGCCAAAGACGGATTGCACCTCGGGAAAGCTTTTGATGATCCGGTCTTGAAGTTGCAGGAGTTCGGCCGCCTTGGTGATGGAAAGGCCGGGGAGGGTCGTCGGCATAAAAAGAATCGTGCCCTCGTTCAAGGTTGGCATGAATTCGGAGCCGATGCGGGTCAGGGGATAGAGGGAAACGCCGAGCACCGCCGTTGCCAGGGCGATGGTAAGAAGTTTAGCCCGCATGACGCCGCGAATCGCCGGCCGATAGACCCAAATCAGAAAGCGGTTGATGGGGTTCTTGCGCTCGGGAAGAATCTTGCCGCGAACGAACAGGATCATCAGCACCGGGACCAGGGTAATCGACAGGAACGCCGCTCCGGCCATTGAAAAGGTCTTGGTGTAGGCGAGCGGCTTGAACAGGCGCCCTTCCTGGGCTTCCAGGGTGAACACGGGTAGAAACGAGACGGTGATGATCAAAAGCCCAAAGAACAGGCTGGGGCCGACTTCGATGGCGGCATCGATGACCGCCTCGACGCGACTTTGGCCCGGTTTCAGGCGTTCGAGATGCTTGTGCGCGTTCTCGATCATCACGATGGCGGCATCGACCATCGCGCCGACCGCGATGGCAATGCCGCCCAGGCTCATGATGTTCGAGGTCATGCCCATCCAATCCATCACCATGATGGCAATCAGAACGCCGACCGGCAGCATGATGATGGCGACCAGAGCGGAGCGGACGTGCAGGAGGAAGACGATGCACACCGCCGCCACGATCAGGCTTTCTTCGATCAGCGTGTTCTTTAGGGTCTCGACGGCGCGCAGGATGAGATCGGAGCGGTCGTAGACGACGTCGATGGAAACGCCTTCCGGCAAGCCGGTCGCGATCTCGGCAAGCTTCCGCTTGGCGCGTTCGATCACCGCCAGCGCGTTCTGGCCGAACCGCTGGATGACGATGCCGCTGACCGCTTCCCCTTCGCCGTTGTACTCGCCCAGGCCTCGCCGCTCGTCCGGCCCCAATTCCACCCGGGCGACATCGCGCAGCCGAACCGGCGTGCCCGCCTGGACCTTGAGGACGATCTGCTCGATGTCGCCGATACCCTTGAGGTACCCGCGCCCGCGAACGACGAATTCGGTTTCCGCCATCTCGACGACGCGGCCGCCGACATCAATGTTGCTCTTGCGGATCGCTTCCGTGACCTTCGCCAGCGGAATCGCGTAGGCCTGCAGCCGTTGCGGATCGACGACCACCTGATATTGCTGGACAAAGCCGCCGAGGCTTGCCACTTCGGCAACGCCTTCCGCTTTGGCCAGTTGATAGCGCAAATACCAATCCTGGATGGTCCGCAATTCCGCCAGGGAGCGATCCTTGGCCTGAACGACATACTGATAAACCCAGCCGACGCCGGTGGCGTCGGGGCCCAACGAAGGCGTCACGCCCGCCGGCAAACGCTTGGCGGCAAAATTCAAGTATTCGAGAACCCGCGATCGCGCCCAATAGATGTCGGTGTTGTCCTCGAAAATAATGTAGACGAAGGAGACGCCAAAGAAGGAAAAGCCGCGCACCAGCTTCGAGCGCGGAACGCTCAGCATGGCGGTGGTCAACGGGTAGGTCACCTGGTCTTCGACCACCTGGGGGGCTTGTCCCGGATATTCCGTGTAGAGGATTACCTGCACATCGGAGAGGTCGGGCAGCGCGTCGAGCGGCAGACGGGTGACGGAAAAAATGCCGGCGCCGGCGATGAAGATCGTTGCCAGAAGGACCAGAAAGACGTTCCGCGAAGACCAGCGGATGAGGTTGGCGATCATGAATAATCCTCAACCCGTCAGTGATTGTGGAAGCCTTGCAGGGCCGCTTTTAGATTGCTTTCGGCATCGATCAGGAAATTGGCATGCACCACCACCTTCTCGCCCTCGGCGACGCCTTCGAGAACCTCGACATAACCTTCGGCACGGACTCCGACCTTGACGACGCGCGGTTCGTACTGGCCCTCGCCGCGCTCGACCAGTACGGCCTGACGGGCGCCGCTGTCCAACACCGCCGAATCCGGTATCGCCACCACCGGACCGCGAGACGCCGGCGCCGCCAGCAGGACGGTTCCGTAGAGGGCGGGGCGCAGATGGCCATCATGGTTGGGCAATTCAATCCGGACCTTGGCGGTACGGGTTTCTGGGGTCACCGTGGGGTAGACGAAGGTTACCCTGCCGGTGAAGGTCATGCCCGGCAGCGCGTTGAAGCTGACGTCGGCCTTGTGCCCGACATCGACCTGCGCCAAATCCTGCTCGAAGATTTCGGCAATCACCCAAACCTTGGAAAGGTCGGCGATCTGATAGAGCATCTCGCCCGGCATGACGCGCATGCCCTGAATGGCGCGCTTCTCCAGCACGACACCGGAGACCGGCGAGGCCAGGGCAAGAGTACGGGTTGGCTCGCCGCCCTCCTTCAGGCGTTCGATCTGAGCGACGGGAATATCCCAGTTTTTGAGGCGCGCCAGGGCACCGTCGGCGAGCGAGCGGGCCGATTCCCGCGCTTCCGGGCTGGCATTTTCCAGCGCGCGGGCGCCCTGCAAGGCAAGGCGGTATTCCTGTTGAGCCAGCACCAGATCGGGACTGTAGATGTCCATCAATGTCTGGCCGCGACCGACCGGCTGGCCGGTCTGGTTGACGTGCAGGCGCTCGATATAGCCTTCGAATTTGAGGGCAATGACATGTTGCTGGCGCTCATCCACCTGAACGGTGCCGACGGCGCGAATGGGCCGGCTCAAGATGCGGCGCAGGGCGACTTCCGTTTTCACGCCGAGTTTCTGCACCCGGTCCGGCGTGATCTTGACCGTTCGGCCGGAGTCCTCGCCCTCGAAGACCGGAATATAGTCCATGCCCATACTGTCCTTCTTGGGCACGGGCGAAGTGTCGGGTAGGCCCATCGGGTGCCGGTAGAAGAGAATCTTGGCGGTTCCCGGCGCTTTGGTGGTGGCCGGACGTTCCGGTGTCTTCGCGGGTTCCGGGTCGGCAAAGACCGGTTTGAAGTCGCGCCCTTGATCGTCCTTCTTCGGGATCGGCGAATATTCCGGCCTTCCGTCGGGATGTTGGAAGAAGAGAATCGACCGCTCCGTCTCCAGCGGCGCGGCCGCATGGGCGGCGGGATCATGCCCACCATCCTTCGCCGGGGTTGCGGCGGTTTCTGCCGGCCCCGGAACCGCGTGCTTTGGTCCGGCTTGACGCCCCGCCCAATACCCGCCGGCAAATGTGACGAACGCGGCGGCGACGCCGATCAGCAGACCGATGCGCTTCATAATTCGCTTCCGATCAGCTTCTCGATTTCCGCCAGACGCATCTGCTGATCAAGGTGAACCCTCAACAGTTCGATCTGCGTTTTCCAAAGCTGCTGTTCGGCCATCAGCACGTCGAGAAATTCGGTGCGGCCAAGCTCGTAGGATTTGGCGGCGGCCTGAAAGCCGATCTCGGCTTGCGGCAGTGAGTTCTCGCGCAGCAGCGTCTCGATCCGTCGTGCCGATTCCAGGGCGAAATAGGCCTCCTGCACTTCGCCGCCCAACTCGTTCTCGCGCGCCTTCCGCTTTTGCCGGGCGGCGGCCGCCATCGCCTTGGCCTCGCCGATCTCGGCGTTGCGCAAGCCCCATTGCAACGGGATGTTGAGAGAGACCATCGCCTCGTAACTGTCCCAGCGGCCCTCCTTGCGAACGGTGCCGACGCCGACCTCGAAATCGGGGTACCAGCCCTTTTCGGCCAACGATACTGTCCGATCGGCGCCTTCGATGATGGCGTCCTGGGCCAATTGCTCGGGATTGCCGGTCTGGGCGCGATCGACCAAGACCGGCAGATCGAGGGCCGCCTTCGGGGGGATCGGTCGCGCGCTGAGCGTTTCCACCAAAGGCGCGCTCAGTTCACGACTGAGCAGGCGGTTGACCCGCACGCGGGCCTTTTGGCGCTCGGCCTCCATGCGGGCGATCTCGGCGTCGATCATCGCCTTCTCGACTTCCGCCCGAGTCACGTCTTGCTGACGGCCCAGCCCCTGGGCGTAACGCAGGCCCGCCAAGCGCGAAAGAATCTCCATTCGCCCGCGCAGATTCTTTGCCAGATCGATCGCCTGATGGGCTTGATGGTACTCGGCATAGGCCACCTTCAACTTGGCCATCAGATCATTCTCAACCGCGCGCTTGAGGATGGCGGCTTTCTTGGCGCCCGCCTCGGCAATCTCGCGCTTCAAGTCGCGCTTGCCCCAGAAGGGCAGTTCTTGGGTCAGCCGAAGTTTCTTCGTCGTATAGGCGGTCGATCCGGCGGGCGCGTAGCTTGGAAAATCGCGCCGCCAGTCTTCAACGGCGAATTGGATTTTGGGGTCGGCGAGACTGCCCGCCCCGGCGGCCTTGGCGGTCGCCGCATCGGCCTCCAGCGCCATGACCTGGATTTCCGGGTTCATCGATCGGGCGATGGCGATCAACTCGTCGATGTTGCGCCCAATGGCGCCGGGATGAGCCTCTTGGCTCCGAGCGTCGGTGGACAGAAGCAGGGCCATCAGGACCAGCGGGGTGGCAATCCGCCGGGCAATCGGCATCGGCGCTGGTTTCATGGCTTCAATCTTTCCGTCCCGCTTCGGCTTTTGTCAATTGCGGTTGTGGGAATCCGGACTCACCCTTAGCGGAATCGTGCCCGTTACCGTGCCGCTTTCGCCATTGACCTTGGCTGACAAGTCGAGAATCCATGAACCTTGCATGGCAAGATCGGCAACGAACAGATAGCCGCCTTGGCCATTGGTCCCTTTGTAGGCGACTTTGCCGGCCATTGGCGCCATTCCAGGCATCGGCATCTCCAGGCGCGATTGAACGATAATCGCATCCGCCACTGGCCTTTTCGTGGGCCCATGAATCAGTTGAACGGTGATCGGAGCCGACGCGGATGGTGTAATGTGGTTGTTGGTCATCACAAACACATAATCTTTGGGTTCCGCCCGGGTGGCCGAAGTCCAACCGGCCAGACCAATCAGCAGCGCGATCATGCCAACCAGCCTTTTCATCGTTGCCTCCCTGATTGTCCATAAAATACGTATCTTTGCGCATCGCGCGCGCGTGCCGAAGGAAAGCTATACACCCGAGCAATCGCGGCGCCTCGTGCACAATTGTAAATTTCTGTAACGCCGATGCCGGCCGATTGTTACTCGAAACCCTCTCGTCAAATTTCGGCCGGAGCGCTATTCGTTAAAACGTCCAAGTCAGGTGAGGTCGGATATGAATTGGGTGCTGCCAGATTCCATCGCCGGTCGCAGCCTGCTGGTCCTGCTCATCGGCCTGACGATTTCGCATCTTCTCAGCACGGCCGTCTATTCGACCGATCGCCAGACCGCCGTCCTGGAGGCCAACGAACGCCAATTCGCCGATCGGGTGGCTTCGGTGGCCCGCCTCTTGGAGCAGGCCGATCCGCCGCGTCGGCAGGATTTGGTCGAGGTTCTCAACAGCCCGATCCTGACCATATCCTGGACCCCGAACCCGACCTTTCCCCAAGACCATGTGGAAAGCCACGAGTTGGATTCAGTCCGCAGAGCCCTGGCCAATCATTTCGGCCCCTTGGACAAGGATCGCATCCATGTCATCGACCGCGGCGCCGGTGAGCTGTTTTCGGTACAAGGACCCCAACGCAGCTTTCTCGACTGGGTCGGGTTGGGCCGCTTTGTGCCGGAGATCCAGGACAATCAGATCATCCAGGTTTCCCTCCAATTGGGCGACGGGAGCTGGGCGAACTTCGGATTGACGCTGATTCGCTCGACCTCATTTTGGTCCCCCCGCGCCATCCTCTCGACCTTGATCATGATCCTTGGCATCGCCCTGTTCTCGGCGCTCGCCACCCGCTGGGTCGGGCGACCGCTGGCCACCTTTGCCGCGGCGGCGGACCGGCTGGGCCGCGACGTGACCGCACCGCCTTTGCCGCCCGGCGGCCCGCGCGAGGTCCGCCAGGCGATCGACGCCTTCAACGAGATGCAAAGCCGCATTCGCCGGTTCGTCGAGGATCGGACGCGCATGTTGGCCGCCATATCGCATGATCTCCGCAGCCCGATCACCCGCCTCAAATTGCGCGCCGAACTTCTGCCCGATGTCGGCGTGCGAACAAAGATGATGCGCGATTTGGATGAGATGGAGGCCATGGTTTCCTCGACGCTCGATTTTGCCAAGGGCGAGGAACGCGCGGAAGCAATCGAGACCATCGATCTGGCGGCGACCTTGGAATCGATTTGCGACGACGCCGCCGATATGGGTCTTGACGCCGAATATCATTGGACCGGTCGTCTGATCTGCACCGGCCGACCCCTGGCGATGAAACGGGCGCTTGCCAACCTGATCGAGAACGGGGCTCGCTATGGCGGAACCGTGCGCGTCCAGGCCGAACGCCGGAGTTCCGACGTACGGATTCGGATCGAAGATGACGGCCCCGGCATCCCAGAGGCCAGCTTCGAGAAAATCTTTACGCCCTTCTTTCGTCTGGAACAGTCCCGCAATCGGAAAACGGGGGGGATCGGTCTGGGGCTGACCGTCGCCCGGACCATCATCCGCGCTCATGGCGGCGACATCACGCTTGCCAACCGACCCGAAGGCGGCCTGCGGGTCGAGGTGACGCTGCCGCAAGGTCCGACCGGTATCTAAAGGAACTCCCGATGGAAAGCCCCTACCGCATCCTGATCGTTGACGACGACCCCGAGATTTCCGGCTTGGTTGCCGATTTTCTGGCGCCCTATGGCTTCGTGGTGACCGCCGCCGCCGATGGCCGCGCCATGCGCGAGACGCTGGCGAATGGCGATATCGATCTGGTGATTCTTGATTTGATGCTGCCGGGCGAGGATGGCTTGGCGCTCTGTCGCTATCTGCGGCAAGCGACGGCTCTTCCCATCATCATGCTGACCGCGATGGGGGAGGAAACCGATCGTGTCGTCGGCCTGGAAATGGGCGCCGACGATTACATCCCTAAGCCGTTCAGCGCTCGGGAACTTCTGGCGCGCATCAAGGCGGTCCTGCGTCGGGGCGCGCTCCGCGAGGCGGGAACCGGGACCGACCCTTCGGGAAAGCCAGAGCCGACGCGGGAAATTCTCGGATTCTCCGGCTGGCGCTTGGAAACCGGGCGCCGCCAGTTGCGCGCTCCCGACGGCGTGTTGGTGGAATTGACCAGCGGGGAATTCGATCTGCTTTACGCCTTCCTCAAGAACCCACAGCGCGTTCTTAACCGGGACCAACTCCTCGATCTGGCGCGAGGCCGCGTTTCTGGGCCGCTCGATCGAACCATCGACGTTCAGGTCGGACGCCTTCGCCGAAAGCTGGAAATCGATCCCAAAAAGCCCGAAATCCTCAAGACCGTGCGTGGCGGCGGTTACATGCTGGCGACTGAAGTCCGCCAAGTGTCATCCTCATGAACGGTTTGGGAAGGCCGACCCTTGCAATCGGTAGCGTGCCTGCCTTGCCGATCGGATCGCCGGTGATTGCCTCATTCTCTTGGTTATGCCGGCACTTCGGCGATCCGTCTCACACGAGAATCATGAATTACTGGTCTCGTCGGCCTCGTGTCCCCGCAACCAAATAAACGCCGCTAAGTCAAAAACTTAGCGGCGTTTTGCTATTCCGGCCGACGGCTAAAAATCCACTATGTCAACACTGTGTCAACAAAAGCCCTGGCGGGCACTGGCGGGATGCGTCAATAGCTTTCGGGGGCTTCTTCTAGAATCACAGTCGTATGGCGCTATAATATGGTGGTTTGATATCGAGGATGACTTCGACGCCTTCGGTGGGATTTCTGGAAAGGTTTTCACGAATCTGAATTTCATACTGTGACGCGCATTCGTGCAAAATGTCGTCGAAATTAATTACCAAATAGGCGATGTATTTGGTGTGGAGATCGCTATCAAAAGACTCCATCTGGGTTTTCGCTTCATTTATGACACGATGAAGTTTTGTGACAAATTCGGGTGATATATTTGGAACGCCGTCTATTACACCCCCAACAAGCCTACGATTTACTTCGTCTTGGGAAATATGGATTGTCTTAACTTCGCACAGCACCGTTTCATCGCCGGACATCGCCTTCAGGTCCGGTGTCTTCGATTTGGTCCGTGGAATGAACTCGATATTTGAATAGCCACGGGCAGCGAGGAAGTTGTAGCCCCGAGCCTGATTGAGGATGGAAAAAAACTGTTCCCACCCTCGATCAGGAATCGTAGCGGAGAGCCGGGGCAACGCCTCTTCTTTCAGGGCCTCCCATGCTGACTCATCAAGCCCGGCTAGGTCTTGCTCAATAGCCTGAAAGAAAGCCTGCTTATGAGGGGCTGTTAGCTTGTCATCATCTGCCGTGAAATAAGAGTCTGGCGAGTTCAGGGCAATAGAAGCGTCCCGCAGTTCTTGAACGCGAACGTAATCGCGCATTGTGTCCATGCCGCCAGTGGATGATGTCATTATGCAACCCAGAAATATGCAACAAAGTTGCAGCATAGCACGAGCGGCGAATAGGAGAAATTAAGTCGCCGCCGTCGCGATCCCATCCAGCCGTACCCGCACGGTCGTGGTGCCATTACCCGCTACGGTAACGGCAACGCCGACGGAGAACAGCCCGACGCCGGGCAGCGCCACTTGCTTGGCGGTATCGTCCCAGGCGACGCGGGCGCCCTGGACGATGATGGTGGCCGGGGCCTTGGGCAGATCGAACACGCCTCGCGTGGCGATCTCGATCTCCTCGCCCTCGGCGACCGTCACGGCGGCGACGCCGAACAGGCTGCCGACGAGGAGGCCATAATCTAAAACGGGGACACAATAATAAAATACCATGAAAACATTTATAAAACAATATTGTACGACTATTGACGCAGAAAGCTTGCCCCCCTTCTTTGCGCCTTCCTTCGCGCTCGTGGCGGCCTTGGCGTTAGGCCAGCCGGTCCCATCTCCACCGTTCCGTTCAAATCGAACTCCCATCCCCTCCGTCCCATCGCCGTCCTCCGTCCCATCGCCGCTCGCCCGGGGATGGTCCACCCATCGCCGTCCGCCCGGGGTGCGCCCACCATCGCCACCCCAACCTACACCCCTGGCCGATGTTTTTGTTATATTCATCAAATATTTATAAAATGTACTTGACAGCCTGGCGGTGATCGGGCAACCTGTCCAGGCTCCCTTCTTGTGCGCGGGCGCCAAAAAGTGGGCTGGTGTTGCGAGCGGTTCTCGGAATCACAGAAATCCGCATGTCCGTTCAAGGCGCTAAGGTAAAAAATGCTAAAAGAATGGGCCGGATTCGGGGGTGAATTCTGTAAGATCAACGGGTTAATTGAGTCAAAGCGGCGCCAAGCGGGCGCGAGCCGACCGCGAACCGGCCGCAAAGCGGGTCCAATCGGGCGCAAATCGGCCATTCTTCGGCCCGCTTCAGGCCCGTCCCGGTCAAGCGTCCCGGTCGCCCGCCCCGGTCAAGGGCTTGGGCGCCGGTGGATGGAGGGCTGGTCTGGGTCAAGGCCGGCGGGCAGGGGCGGAGAGGCGGCGAAGCGACGACCCGGCGACCGGCGAGGCGACAGGCAACGATGTGAAAGGGGTAGGCGACAGGCAACGAGCCGGCGGGGCGACAGGCGGCAGGCGGCAGGCGGCAGGGGCGGCGACCCAGCGAAACGGGAACTTACGTTCCCACCATCTCCAAGACGGCCGTCACCGTGTTCTGGGCGCCGTCGGCGATCTGGCTGATCGTGGCGTCCAGCATGTAGCAGGGCGAGGTCGCCACCCGGTTGGCCCGGTCCACCACCACATCGCCATGGGCGGTCTTGGTGTGGTGGGCGCCCATGCTTTCGATCGCCTTGGCGGTGCCCGCGTCGCTGCCGATGGTGACCTCGACCGGGGCCAAAAGCTTGGCGATCAGGGTGGGCGCGATGCACAGCGCCCCGATCGGTTTCTTGGCGGCGTGCATGGCCTTCACCGCCCGGGCGACGTCGGGGTCGATCTGGCAATTGGCGCCGTCGAAGGCGAAGCTCGACAGGTTCTTGGCGGCGCCGAAGCCGCCGGGGAACAGGATGGCGTCGAACTCCTTGGCGTCGAAGGTCTTGAGGTCCTCGATCTGGCCTCGGGCGATGCGCGCCGCCTCGACCAGTACGTTGCGGCTCTCCTTGGTCTCCTTGCCGGTCCGGTGGTCGATGACGTGGCGCTGGGCGATGTCGGGGGCAAAGCAGCGGGCGCGGGCGCCGGCGCGGTCGAGCGCCAACAAAGTGAGCACGGCTTCGTGGATTTCCGAGCCGTCATAGACTCCGCAGCCCGACAACACCACCGCGACCTTGGCTTGGCGGCTCATGGGTCCCTCCTTGTGCGATGCGATGCGCAAGGCCAAGCCTAGGCCGGGCCTCGGGGCCAAGGCAAGACCCTCCCCTTGGCAGGGGGCGGGCGGGGGCTTATAACGCCGGCCATGCGCTTGGTCCTGGTCGACGATTCCATCCCCTTCGACGGCTATACGCCCATGGCCCACCCCCTGGGCGGGGCGGAGAAGGCGGTGCTCAGTTTGGCCTCGGCCCTGGCCGGGCGCGGCCACGAGGTTCGGGTCTTCAACCGCTGCCGCTACCGCATGACCATCGAGGGCGTGCAGTGGGAGCCTTGGGACCGGGCGCGGCCCTTGGAGTGCGACGCCCTCCTGGCCTTCCGCAAGCCGGCGCTCTTGGGCGCGGTCCGCCAGGCGGCCAAGCGGCTGCTGTGGCTGGCGGCGCCGCCCGCCTATCTCAACCGCCCGGCCAACCGCGAACTCCTCGAGGCCTTCAAGCCCATCCTGCTCTTCCAGGGGCCGGCGCATCGGGCAAGCTGGCAGCCCGAGGGCCTGGCCCTGGCCGATCTGCCGGCACGGCTGCTGCCGATCGGCGTGCGCTCCGATTATTTGGGCGAGGCCGCCACCCAGCCCCAGGACCCGCCGCTGGCGCTGGCCACCACCCATCCGGCGCACGGGCTGGATTGGCTGGTCGGGCTCTGGGTGGCCGAGATTCATCCCGCCCTGCCCAAGGCGCGGCTGCGCCTGTATTCGGCCGGGCTGGCGCGCGGGCTGGAAGGCGGGCCGGTGGCGCCGGATCTGGCGCCGATCCTGGCCCTCGTCAAGGCCGCCACCACCCAAGGCGTCGAGGTGGCGCGGCCCCAGGGCGATCTTGACATGGCCCAGGCCTATCGCAGCGCCCGGGTCCATCTCTATCCCGGCCATGCCGACGACGTGCTGGCCTCGACCCTGGCCGAATCCCAGGCCGCCGGCCTGCCCGCCGTGGTCCGCCGCCTGGGCGCGGCGCCCGAGCGGATCGTCGACGGCCAGACCGGCTTCGCAGTTCCCGACGATGCGGCCTTCGCCAACGTGGCGCTCCGCCTGCTTTCCGACGATAATCTGTTCTGGAGCCAGAACCGCGAGGCCCGCTTCGCCCAGTCCGGGCGCGGCTGGGAGAGGGCGGCGGAGGAATTGGAATCGATCCTGCGATGAAGCTTTTGTTCATCACTTCGACCCGCATCGGCGACGCCGTCCTGTCGACCGGGCTGCTCGACCATCTGGTCCGCCAGCATCCGCAAGCGCGGGTGACGGTGGCCTGCGGGCCCGAGGCGGCGCCCCTGTTCGCCGCCCTGCCCAATCTTGAGCGGCTGATCCCGATGGCCAAGGAACGCTGGTCGGGCCATTGGTTCACGCTGTGGAAGGAATGCGTCGGCATTCATTGGGACATCGTGGTCGATCTGCGCCGTTCGGCGGTGGCCTATCTGCTGTCCACGGATCGGCGCTACATGCTTCGGCGCAGCGGCGAGCCGGTGCATCGGGTGCGCGAGATCGCCGACGCCCTCGATTTGCCCGAGCCGCCGATGCCGCGCATCTGGATTTCCGACGCCGAGCGCCAGGCGGCCCGGCGCCTGATGCCGTCGGATCGGCCGATCCTGGCGGTGGGGCCGACCACCAACTGGCGGGCCAAGACCTGGCGGGCCGAACGTTTCCTCGAACTCATCCGCCGGCTCACCGGCCCGTCCGGAATCCTGCCCGAGGCCCGGGTCGCCATCTTCGGCGCCCCCGACGAGCGGGCGCAGGCGATGCCGGTGATCGAAGGCCTCGAGCCCGATCGTCGCCTCGATCTGGTCGGCAAGATCGACCTCTTGACCGTTTACGCCTGCCTCGAGCGCTGCGGCTTTTATGTCGGCAACGATTCGGCGCTGATGCATCTGGCGGCCGCCTCCGGCATTCCGACCTTGGGCCTCTTCGGTCCCAGCCAGGAGACTCATTACGCGCCCTGGGGCTGGCACGCGGCGGCGGTGCGCACCCGGACCGAGTTCGGCAAGCTCTTCCCGCCCAATTTCGATCACAAGACTTCGGACACGCTGATGGACACGCTCACCGTCGAGGATGCCGAGGCCGCCGCCCGCGCCCTTTGGGCCAAGCTCGAACGCCGGGCGGCCTGAATGGACAAGCCGATCCGTCTGTCGGCGGTGGTGTCGGTGCGCAACGAGGCGCATCAACTGGCCGATTGCCTGGGTCGCCTGACCTTCGCCGACGAGATCGTCGTCGTGCTCGACAAATGCACCGACGAGTCGAAGGGCATCGCCGCCCGCTTCACCGACCGTTTGGTCGAGGGCGACTGGGCCTTGGAGGGCGATCGGCGCAACGCCGCCATCGCCGCCTGCCGGGGCGAATGGATTCTCGAAGTCGATGCCGACGAGCGGGTGCCCGAGGCGCTGGCCCAAGAGATCCGCGCCACCATCGATACGACAACCTACGACTGGCACGAAATCCCGGTCGACAATTACATCGGCCAACGCCTGGTGCGCTGGGGCTGGGGCGCCTCGTTCGGCAAGGCCGCCTATCCCGGCCTGTTTCGCAAGGGCGCGAAACGCTGGGGCCGCCAGCGCGTCCATCCGGCGCTGTCGTGGTCGGGGCGTAAGGGACCGATGCTCGTCAACCGCCTCGATCACTTGGTCGATCGCAACATCTCGGACATGATCCGCCGGCTCGACAGCTATTCGACCGCCCGGGCCAAGGATCTGCGCGAGTCGGGCGCCATCGGTTCCCTGCCGTCCAATCTGCGCCGGCTGGTCTCGCGCTTCGTCAAATGCTATGTCGGGCGCCAGGGCTACCGCGAGGGCGGCTACGGATTCCTGATCGCCCTCTTCGCCGGTTTGTTTCCGCTTCTCGCCCATCTCAAAGCCCGGCTGGAGAAAGAGTGATGGCCGACATCGTCCTGGCCGATGACGGCATCGTCTTCGACGGCACCACGCCCGAGACCCAGCCCTTGGGCGGCGCGGAAAGCTCGTTCGTTTTTTTGGCCGAGGAATTGGCGGCGCGGGGTCATCGGGTGCGGGTGGTCAATCGCTGCGCCCGCCCGCTCGATCACAAGGGTGTCGCCTGGCGCCCGCTGGCCGAAGGCTTTCCCGAAACCGCCGATCTCTACATCGCCAACCGGGGCGACAAGCTGATCCGCGCCATGCCGGGCGCCAAGAAGACGGTGTTCTGGATTCACAACCCGGCCGGCTATCTGATGAAATGGCGCTATCTGTGGAAGCTGACGGTGGCTCGCCCCGACATCGTTTTCATCGGCACCTACCACGCCACCACCTATCCGGCCTGGGCGCCGGGCGGCAGGCGGGTGGTGATCCCCTACGGCATCCCCGATCTTTTCCGCAAGGCCCAGCCGGGTCAGGGCGTGCCGGCGCCCCGGGCGGTGTTCACCTCGAACCCGCTGCGCTCGCTCGATTGGCTCTTGGAGCGCTGGGCCAAGGAGATTCGCCCCAAGGTGCCGGGCGCCGAACTGCATGTCTTCTCGGGCGCCGCCACTTACGGCGCGGTCGGCGACGCCAAGGCCCAGGCGATGCGCGAGGTGCTGGCGCGGGCCGAGGAATTGGCCGGCGTCGGCGTGGTGCTGCGCGGGCCGGTGCCCAAGGCGCGCCTGGTCGAGGAATTCCGTCAGGCCCGCCTGCTGCTCTACAAGGGCGACATCAACGAAACCTTCTGCCTGGCGGTGGGCGAGGCCCAGGCGATGGGAGTGCCGGCGATCGTTCAGCCGATCGGCTCGGTGGTCGAACGGGTGGTCGAGGGCGAGACCGGCTTCATCGCGCCCGATGACGCTCGCTTTTCCGAAGCCGCGGTGCGCATCCTGGCCGACGACGCGCTGTGGTCGACATTGCATGCGGGGGCGCTGGCGCGTCAGCGGCGTTGGGGCTGGCCCGATGCCGCCCAGGCCTTCGAACAATTCGTGCCGGCATAAGGCATAAGGAGAACGGGTGGGCATGGTGCGGGTGTTGCAAGCGATGGCGGGAGCCGAGTTCGGCGG
This sequence comes from Rhodospirillales bacterium, assembly GCA_016214125.1. Classification (GTDB taxonomy): domain Bacteria; phylum Pseudomonadota; class Alphaproteobacteria; order Rhodospirillales; family WMHbin7; genus JACRPC01. The sequence continues at coordinate 23,444 of JACRPC010000002.1, forward strand.
CGCCGAGGCCTTCTTCGTGCGTCTGGCGATCGCCCTCTATGGGCGGGGGCTCGACCAGCGGCTGGTGATCCGCGCCCATCCCAAGCGCGCCGCCACCTTGCGCGCCGCCGGCCTTGACGTCGTCGAGCTGCCCTTCGGCGGTCGGCTCGATTGGCGCACGCCCTTGGGCTTCCGCAAGGCGGTGAACGAGTTCAAGCCCGATCTGGCGCTCACCTGGATGAACCGCGCCACCCGCCTGTGCCCCGAGGGGCCGTTCGTCCATGTCGGCCGCCTGGGCGGCTATTACGATCTCAAATACTACCGGCGCTGCCGCCATCTGATCGGCAACACCCAGGACATCGTCGATTATCTGGTGCGCGAGGGTTGGCCGGCCGAGCGCGCCCACTACCTGCCCAATTTCGTCATCCAGGCGATCATGCCGGCCGTCGATCGCAAGCCGCTCTTCACCCCGCCCGGCGCGCCGCTGGTGCTGGCGCTGGGCCGGCTGCACGCCAACAAGGCCTTCGACGTGCTGTTCAGGGCGATGGCCCAAGTGCCCGACGCCTATCTGTGGCTGGCCGGCGATGGCCCCTTGAAGGCCGAGTTGGAGGCCCTGGCGCAGCAGGTGGGCATCAAGCCCCGGGTGCGTTTTCTAGGTTGGCGCGACGACATCCCGGCCCTCTTTGCGGCCGCCGATCTGTTCGTCTGTCCGTCGCGCCACGAACCGCTCGGCAATGTGGTGCTCGAGGCCTGGGCGCAGGGCAAGCCGGTGGTCGCCGCCGACAGTTTGGGCCCGGGCACCCTCATTCAGCACGAAAGGAACGGGCTCTTGGTGCCCATCGACGATCCCGGTTCGATGGCGGGCGCCATCAAGTGGCTTTTGCAGGATCGCGCCTACGCGGCCAAGCTGGCCGAGGCGGGCCGCGCCGCCTTCGAGGCCCGCTTCACCGAAGGCGCGGTGGTCGATCAGTATCTCGCCTTCTTCGAGAAGGTGGTGGCGGAATGTGCGGCATCGCCGGCCTCGTAACCCGCGATGGGCGGCCGCCCGATCCGGGCGCGCTCGACACGTTGGCCAAGGCGCTGGCGCATCGCGGCCCGGACGGCCAGGGCCGCCATGTTGCCGGCGGAACCGGTCTGGTTCAGACCCGGCTGGCGATCATCGATCTGGTAACCGGCGATCAGCCGATCCATGAACCGGGTGGCGCCGCCTTGGTCGGCAATGGCGAGGTCTACAATTACCTCGAGCTGACCGCCGATCTGCCGGAGGTGGCCTTCGCCACCCGCTCGGATTGCGAGCCGCCTTTGCATCTGTGGCGCCAGGCCGGCCTGGCCTTCGCCACCCGACTGCGCGGCATGTACGCCCTGGCGGTTCACGACCCCAAGACCGACCGGCTGGTGCTGGCGCGCGATCCTTTCGGCATCAAGCCTCTCTATTACGCCGAGACGGCGCGGGGTTTCGCCTTCGCCTCGGAGCCGCAGGCGCTTTTGGCGGCCGGGCTGGTTGAACGGCGCGAGGATACGGCCAAGCGCGACGAGCTGTTGGGGCTGCAATTCACCACCGGCGCCGAGACGATCTTTCAAGGCATCACCCGCCTGCTGCCGGGCGAGACGGTGGCGGTCGAGCGCGGCCGCATCGTCGAGCGCCGCCGGCTCGACGCCCTGCCCTCCGATGGCCCTTTGGGCGGCGACGTCGAGACGCTGGCCTATCGTCTGGACGAGGTGCTGGCGGAAAGCGTCGGCCTGCATCAGCGTTCCGATGTGCCCTACGGCATGTTCCTCTCGGGCGGCATCGACAGTTCCGCGCTCTTGGCCCTGATGGCGCGGCTGAACGAGCGTCCGGTGCTGGCCTTCACCGCCGGCTTTCCCGGCACCCAGGCTGCCGACGAGCGCGCCCAGGGCCAGGCGGTGGCGCAAGCCCTGGGCGCCCGCCATGTCGAAGTGGCCTTCACCGAACAGGATTTCTGGACCTTGCTGCCCCAGGTGGCGGCGGCGATGGACGATCCCGCCGCCGATTACGCCTGCCTGCCCACCTTCAAGCTGGCCGCCGAGGCGCGCCGGCATGTGAAGGTGATCTTGTCGGGCGAGGGGGGCGACGAATTGTTCGCCGGTTATGGCCGCTACCGCGCCGCCATGCGGCCCTGGCCCTTTTCCAGGCCGATGCGCCGGCGCGCCATTTTCGACGGCCTCGACCTTCTGCGCGAGCCGGCTGCGGCCTGGCGCCAGGGAATTGCGACGGCCGAGCGGGCGGAAGCCAAGCCCGGCCGCAGCCGCCTGCAAATCGCCCAGGCGGTCGATTGCGCCGACTGGCTGCCCAACGACCTCTTGACCAAGCTCGATCGTTGTCTGATGGCGCATGGGGTGGAAGGCCGAGTGCCGTTTCTCGATCCGGCGGTGGCCGCCTTCGCCTTCCGCCTGCCCGACCGCCTGAAGGTCAAGGGCGGGCTGGGCAAATGGCTGCTGCGCCGTTGGCTGGACAAGGTGGCGCCGTTTGCCGATGCCTATTCGCGCAAGCGGGGCTTCACCGTACCGGTGGGGGAATGGATCTTCACCAAGGCCCCGGTGTTGGGCGAACTGGTCGCCGCCCAGCCCGCGATTCAGGCGCTGTGCCGGCCGGGCGCGGTCGAACGGCTGTTCGCCGATCGCCGCCATGGCTTCGCCGCCTGGACCCTTCTTTTCTATGCTCTCTGGCACGGACGGCATATCCTGGACCGGCCGGTGGGGGACGATGTTCTGGAAACCCTGGAGGCCAATCGCGAGGGCGCATGTTCGATCTGATCATCAAGAACGGCACCGCCGTCACCCCCAACGGCATCGAGCCCGCCGACATCGGCGTTGCTCAAGGGCGCATCGCCGCTTTGGGCACGCTCGACGCCGGCCAAGCGGCGGCGGTGATCGACGCCAAGGGCCTGCATGTGTTGCCCGGCCTGATCGACACCCAGGTACATTTCCGCGAGCCGGGCCTGGAGGCCAAGGAGGATCTGGCCACCGGCACCGCCGGCGCCGCCCTGGGCGGCATCACGGCGGTCTTCGAGATGCCCAACACCAAGCCGGCCACCACGACGCCTGATCTGCTGGCCGACAAGCTGGCCCGCGCCAAAGGGCGGGCCTGGGTCGATCACGCCTTCTATCTCGGCGCCAGCGCCGAGAACGCCGGCCAGCTCGATGTCTGGGAGACCATGCCCGGCTGCTGCGGGGTCAAGCTGTTCATGGGCTCCTCGACCGGCACGCTTCTGGTCGATGACGAACCGGTTCTGAGAACGGTGCTGGAAAACGGGCGGCGGCGGATCGCCGTGCATGCCGAGGACGAATCGCGCCTCAAGGAACGCCGGCCGCTGGCCGAGGCGCCGGGCGCCAGCGTCGGCCTGCATCCGGAATGGCGCGACGTGGAGACGGCGCTTCGGGCCACGCGGCGCCTGTTGACCTTGGCCAGGAGCACGGGGCGTCCGGTGCATGTGCTGCACATCACCACCGCCGAGGAAATCGAGTTCCTGGCCGAGAACCGCGATCTGGCCAGCGTCGAGGTGACGCCCCAGCATCTCACCTTGGCGGCGCCCGAATGCTACGAGCGCCTGGGCACCTACGCCCAGATGAACCCGCCGATCCGCGAGGCCCGCCATCAAGAGGCGCTGTGGCGGGCGGTGCGCGAAGGCGTCGTCGACTGCCTGGGTTCCGATCACGCGCCGCATCTGCGCGCGGAAAAAGACAGGCCCTATCCCCTAAGCCCTTCCGGCATGACCGGCGTTCAGACCCTGGTGCCGGTGATGCTGACCCATGTCGCGGCGGGGCGATTGAGCCTGGCCCGCTTCGTCGATCTGATGGCGGCGGGGCCGGCCCGGCTGTTCGGCATCCTGGGCAAGGGGCGGATCGCCAGGGGCTATGACGCCGATTTCACCCTGGTCGATCTCAAGGCGAAGCGCCGCATCGAGAATTCCCAGATCGCCAGCCGCTGCGGCTGGACGCCTTTCGACGGCTTCGAGGCCACCGGCTGGCCGATCGCTACCGTCATTCGCGGCCAGGTGGCGATGCGCGACGGCCGGTTGGAAGGTCCGCCCATCGGTCGGCCGCTGCGCTTTCCCTAAAACGCCCCAATTCGGGCGGTTGCGATCCGGCGCGATTGGATTTATGGTGCGGCCCGCATGGCCGATTGGGGCGTAGCCAAGTGGTAAGGCAGCGGTTTTTGGTACCGCCATTCCTAGGTTCGAATCCTAGCGCCCCAGCCAGCCCCCGACCGTCCCCGTTCGCCAACCGATTGACCCGACGGTCGCGGCCATCGCCGAGCGCTAGGCATCCTCCATGAAGAGGCCGACGACGGCGGCCAAGGCGTCGCTGCCTTCGAGTTCGACGATCCGACAGAATTGCTGAAGGACGAAATTGTCCTTGGGCAAGAGCTGGTAGCCGCGCCAGGGCGTGCCCAGCACGGTGTCGAAGCCCAAGGGCATCGCCACGGTGAGGAAGGCGCATTCGAGCTGGTGCTTGAGATCGGACCCGTCGAGGGCCTTATCCGGCAGATGCTGGGAAAGGTTGGAAAGGCCGCCCATGATGTGGACGCCCTTCAGCGCCGGATCGGCGCCGACCAGACGAATGCCGTCGAGCGCCATCTTGATCAGACCCTCGGCGTCGGCGGCCAAGGTGGCCACCGAGACGTCGATCAGGAAATCGTCGTTGCTCATCTGCGGATAGGCGCGCCGGAGCCGTTCGACCATGCTGCAGGCCGAGCCATGCACCTCGGCGCCGGTCCGGTTGGGCGTGACGCCCGCATCGCCCAGCCGCTCCGACGACATCAGCACCACCTTGCAGGGCCGCACCGCCAGCGCCTCGTGGAGCGCCCAGCGCGATTCGGCGATCGAATTGATGATCGGCTTTTGGCCTTTGGCCTTGGCGTCGTCGTAGGTTTCGAGCGCCCGCGTCAAAATGGCGGCGTCCGGACAATCGAGCGACAAGGGCAGATCGACGACCGCTTGGATGCGCCGAATCATCTCGATCAGAAAGGCGGGATCGGACAGCGCCTTGGTGCCGGCGTTGACGTTGAGGTAGCTGGCGCCGGCCTCGGTCTGACGCACCGCCAGGGCCTGGATGCCGGCGAAGTCGTCGTGGTCGAACAGCGCCTTGGTCGAGCGGAAGCCGGGATTGATGCGCTCGCCGATGATGCGAAGGCCGGGAATGGACACGCGAGACTCCCTGTTGATGGGTGGTGGCGACGATGGCACGAGGCGAGGGCCGTGGCCAACCGCCGTCGGCACCTTCACGATAGGGCGCGTGCCCCAGTGATTCCAAAGAAAATCGGGCGCCCAATCAACGTTGACACGCAAACAAACATATAACTAATATATCACGCCAATCAAACGCCACAACGCGGAGCGATTCCAATTCTCTCACCGCTGCCGTCGTGAAGCGAACCGACGACAATAAAATCCTTCAGGGAGGAACACATGGATCTCGGCAGACGTAAAGCGATCAAAACGATCGGCACGGCGGGCGTTGTTGCGGCCACCTTGCCCATTCTCGGCTTCCCGGCGATTGCCCAGAACCGTCCCTTGCGGGTCGGCATCATCGCTCCCAAAGCCGGCATCGCCGGCACGATCGGCGAATGCGGTCTGCAGGGCACGCTGTTCGCGGTGGAGAAGATCAACGCCGCCGGCGGCATCGCCGGGCGCATGGTCGAGCTGGTGATCGAGGAAGAGACCAACCCCAAGGATTCGATCGAACGGTTGCGCAAGCTGGTCTTGCAAGACAAGGTCGATTGCGTGCAGGGCATCGTGTCGTCGGGCGTCAGCCTGGCCATGGGTCCGGCGGCCGAGGAGATGAAGGCGCTCACCATCTATTGGGACGGCACCACCCAGGACGGCGTCGACGAGACGATGGCCAAGCCGCGCTACGTCTTCCGCAGCACCGACAACGAGTGCGAGGCGGTGATGGCCTCGCTTCTGGTCGTCAAGCACTGGAAGGGCAAGTTCAAGACCATCGCCGGCATCAATCCCGACTATTCCTACGGCCGCAACAACTGGGCGGCCTTCCAGGCGCTGCTCAAGAAGTTTGGCATCGAATTCACCGTGGTCGCCGAGCAGTGGCCAAAGGTGGGCACGCTCGACCTCACCTCGCACGTCGCGGCCTTGAAGGCCGCCAAGCCGGACATGATCTTCTCGTCGCTCCTGTTCGCCGATCTGCCGGTGTTCATGCGCACCGCCCACTCGGCCGGTCTGATGGAGGGAACGCGCTTCGCCTTCCCGGCAGCCGGCTTCCAGCACACGGCGCTCAAGAAGGAGTTCACGCCGGAAGGCATGATTTTCGGCCACAACACGCTCTATTTCGATCATCCGCAGGCCAACGCCTTGCAGAAGGAATTCGTGGCCTACTATCACAACAAGACCAAGGACTATCCGCACTGGGAGGCCGACCGCGCCTATTTCGCCATGCAGGCCTACAAAGCCGGCGTCGAAAAGGCCCAGAAGGCGAAGAACGCCTGGCCCTCCATCGAGGAGATCGCCGCCGCCATGGAAGGCGTCAAGGTCGATTCGTTGGGCGGCCCCGGGCGGATGCGCGAGGACCACATCGCCGAGCAGACCTTCTATCAGGGCATCACCACCCACAAGAACAAGTATGATTTCCCGACGCTCGGCGTGGTCGACACCATGTATTCCGATCAATTGCAAAAGCCGCCGGGCGCCAATTTCTGGAAATGGATCGAGACCGCCCAAATCAAACTCTAGGGCGGGATCGGGGTCCATTTCTTGGTTGGCGTGTTGGCAATCGTGAAAGGCCGCGGCCGGACGCTTGAGCGTTCGGTCGCGGTCGGTTGCCGGGGGGGCGAGGCGCAAAGGGGCCCATGGCCGCGTTCATAAACATTCTGTTGGGCGGCGTCTTCCATGCGGCCGTGCTGTTCTTGGTCGCCGCCGGGCTGCAGATTGTCTTCGGCGTCCAGAAGATCGTCAATCTGGCCTGCGGCTCGTTCTATGCGCTGGGCGCCTATTTCGGCGTCACCACGGTGACCTGGGCCTTGAAGGCCGGGCTGCCGCCCTTTCTGTTCCTGCCAGTCTTGATCGCGTCGGGCGTCGTTCTGGCGGTGATCGGTCCGGTGATCGAGCGGCTGCTCCGCACCGTCTATGACCGCGACGAAAGCTTCCAACTCTTGCTCACCTTCGCCCTGGTGCTGATGTTCCAGGACATCATGCGCTATTTCTGGGGCGCCAATCCCCAGCAATTGGGCAATCTGGTGATGGTCTATGGCAAGGTCGGCGCCGGCGGCGTCGATCTGCCGGTCTACAACGTCTTGGTGATCGCCGGCAGCATCGCGATTGCGCTTATCCTGGGCGGCTTTCTCCAACGCACCCGCTACGGACGCATCCTGCGCGCCACCGCCGAGAACCGGGCGATGACCGAGGCGCTGGGCGTCGACGTCCGGCGCATCAACGTCGTCGTCTTCACCCTGGGCACCGTGTTGGGCACGGTGGGCGGTGCCTTCGTGGTGCCGACCAGCGCCGCCTCGCTCGACATGGCGGTCGAGCTGGTCGTCGAGGCCTTCGCCGTGGTGGTGATCGGCGGCTTGGGCAGCATGCGCGGCGCCTTGGCCGGCGCTTTGGTGGTGGGCCTGATGCGGGCGGCGGCGATCGCGCTTTACGCCGAGTTGGAATTGCTGTCGATCTATCTGGTCGTCATCCTGGTGCTCATCCTGCGCCCATCGGGCCTGTTCGGGAAACCGGCGGAATGACGCCGCGCCTGACGACCCTGGTGATCGTTGGCCTGGTGGCCCTGGTGGGCAGCGCGCCCCTTTGGGCGACGCCTTACCACATTACCTTGATGATCCCGGCCATGGCCTATGGCATCGCGCTCTTGGGCCTCAACCTGCTGTTCGGCTATGCCGGGCTGCTGTCCTTCGGTCACGCCATGTTCGTCGGCATCGGCGCCTACACCACGGCGGTCTTCACCAGCAAGCTGGGCATCCGCAGTTTCGAGCTGGTGCTGGTGGCGTCGGCGGTTGCGGCGGCCCTTTTCGCCATACCGATCGGCCTCTTGACCGTGCGCTATGTCCGCATCTTCTTCGGCATGCTGACGCTCGCCTTCGGCATGCTCTTCCATTCCTTCCTGTTCAAGTTCTATCACCTGACCGGCGGCGATTCCGGCATGCGGGTGGTGCGCCCGACGCTCTTGGGCCAAGACACCCAAGAGCTGGACAAGATTGCCTTCCTGACTGGCCCCTTCTTTCTGTACGTGCTGGCGCTTCTGGTGATCCTGGGTCTGGTGATGCTGCGCATCGTCCATTCGCCCTTCGGCCTGCACTTGAAGGCGCTGCGCGAAAACGCCCGCAAGGCCGAATATCTGGGCGTCACCGTGCGCCGCTTCCGCTTGGCCGCCTTCGTCATCTCGGCCATCTATTGTTCGATCGGCGGCGTGATCCTGGCGGTGCCGACCGGCATCGCCGATCCGGAACTGGCCTATTGGACGCATTCGGGCAATCTGATCTTCATGACGCTCTTGGGCGGCTTCACCAACTTCTTCGGGCCGATCCTGGGCGCCTTCTCCTTTATCTTGCTGCAAGACCAATTGATGTCGGCCACCCAATATTGGCGCTTCTTCCTGGGCGTCGTGCTGGCCCTGATCGTCATTCTGTTCCCGCGCGGTCTGATGGGCATCTTGGAATCCCTGATGGCGCGCTTTTCGCGGGGCCGTTCATGAACGGCCCCGGCGAGCCCACCAAGCGGACCGAGGACGGGCGCCTGCTCCGCCAGAGCGCCGATTCAGGAACGGTGATGATCGAGACCAGAGGGGTGAGCAAGCATTACGGCCCCTTCGTGGCCTTGGCCGACATCACGATTACCCTGAAGGCGGGCGAAATGGTGTCGATCGTCGGCCCGAACGGCGCCGGCAAGACCACGCTGGTCAACGTTCTCACCGGGTTGCTGCGAACGACGACCGGCCAGGTGCTCTTCAAAGGGCACGACATCGCCGGCATCGGTCCGGTTCGCCTGGCCCGGCTCGGCATGGCGCGCAGCTTCCAGCTTGTGCACATCTTCCCGGAGCTGACGGTCGAGGAAACCATCGCGGTGGCGGAGATCGCCCGCGCCGGCAAGGCGGGCCGGCTGTGGGCTTCGGTCCGGGGCGACGACGCCATTCACGCCCGGGTGCGCGAGGTGGCGGCGATCTTCGGCCTCGACACCAAGCTTGACCGGCCGGCGCGCGTGCTTTCACAAGGCGACAAGAAGTTGCTCGACATCGCCAGCGCCTTTGCGCTCGCCCCCGAAGTGATCCTGCTCGACGAACCGACCAGCGGCATCTCGACCGGCGACAAGCACGGCATCATGAAAACCCTGGTCGAGGCCGCCCGAACCGCCAACGTCAAGGCGATCATCCTGGTCGAGCACGACATGGATCTGGTGGCCGAATATTCCGACCGCATCATCGCGCTTCAAGAAGGCCGCATTCTGGCCGACCTTCCGCCCACCCAATTCTTTGCCGATCCGGCGATCGTCGCCGCCGTGGTCGGCATGAAACCGGTCCGCCATGCTTGATCTCGGCGCCCTGTCGGTCGACATCCAGAACAGCCATATCCTGAGGGGCGTCACCCTTAAGGTCGGCCAAGGCGAGCTGGTCTGCCTGATCGGGCGCAACGGCGCCGGCAAGACCACCACCTTGCGCAGCATCATGGGCTATCGCCGTCCCAACGCCGGCACCATCGCCTTCCTGGGCCGATCGCTTACCGATCTGCCCACCCACGCCATCGTGCGCCTGGGCATCGGCTACGCGCCCGAGGAAAGCGAGGTCTATGGCGATCTCACGGTGGCCGAAAACATCGAGCTGCCGACCTGGACCTGCCCCGAGGGCCGCCCGGCGGCGGAGCGCATCGCGCTGGCCTACCAGATCTTTCCCAAACTGCGCCAATACATGAAGCGCGGCGGCACCCAGCTTTCCGGGGGCGAGCGCAAGATGGTGTCGATCGCTCGGGCCCTGGCGCTCGATCCCAAGCTTCTGCTGCTCGACGAGCCCTTCGAGGGCCTATCCCCGGCGATCATCCCCACCATCAGCGACGGCATCGCCTCGATCCGCAAATTGGGCCAAAGCGTGCTGATGGCGGAATCGAACGTGCATCACATTCCCGACGACGCCGACCGGCTTTATGTGATGGAGCGGGGCGAGATCATCTTCGCCGGCACGCCCGGCGAGGCCAAGCGCGATCCGGCGGTGATGCGGGTGATCAGCGGCGCGGCTTAAGAGTTTTCCTTGCGCGCCATCGGCTGCGGCGGGGCGTCGCCGGTCCAATGGAACATCGCGGCCGTCACCTCGCTGCCCGGGGCCAGAACCAGGAAGGCGTCGCTGGGGGCTTGCGCCACATCGGCCGGCATGGCGACCAGGGCGTCGATCAATTCGGTGGTGCCGATCGTTTCCTCATAGACCATGCCGAAGCGCTCGTGGCAGAAGCGGGCGATCTCCATCGCTGCCGGGCGCACGGACTCGATCTCCTCTTGGGAAAAGCCGACCAGGCAAAGCTTGCGGTAATGCTTGTATTTCATCTCGACCAGATAATCGGCGGTCTCCTCGTCGAACTGGGCGACGTAGTCACGATAATCGGTGAGCGGCTCGTCCTTGGCGTCGATCCAACCCTTGGTCAGGTAATAGGTGTTGGGGTTGGCGAAAAAGCGCTGCACATAGCGCTGATGCGACCCCAGAAAGATCGCCACGCAATCGTGGGTGCGCGGAATGACCAGGGTGTGCGGGCCCGATTTCAATCCGACCAGCCCGTTGCCGCACAGCCCGTAGCCGATTAGCACCGTGCTGGGCGTGGCAAGCGCGTCCAGGCGCTCCTGCAGCGCCGCCGCCATCTTTTTGGGCGTGTTGTGCAGGCTGATGTCCATCCAATCGACCGGCATCGATTTGGGCAGGCGCGAGCCGAGAAGGTCGTTCAGGACCGTGCAGGCCAGGGCAACGAGCGGCCGTTGGCTCATGGGCCTCTCGTGGCTTGGGGCGGCGCCAGCGGCTCGGGCGCCAGCTCGGTGTGGGCGATGAACAGCTCGTGGAAATCGGCCCGGCCCGACAATTCCAACACCGTCATCCGCTTGGCCAGGGAAAGCGCCCGGTTCCGCTGATGGCGGTTGAAGAGGGCCAGGCGGGCGCCGTCGCCGGCGGCGTTGCCGATCGAGTGGATGCGCGCCACCGGCACGCGGGGCACCAGGCCGATCTTCAGGATATCCTCGGGCTCGAGATGGTTGCCGAAGGTTCCGGCCAGATGGATGCGGTCGATCGTACTGGCGCCGCAGACGCCCATGAGAATTTCGATGCCCGAACGCAGCGAGGATTTGCCGAGTTGCACGCCGCGCACGTCCTTCTGGGTGAGCACGATGTCGCGCCCGGTCTGCGAGCGCGAAGCCGGCGCCAGCACGATGTCTTCGGCCCGCCCGCTCGGCCCGGCGCGCAAGGCCGGATGACGCCCGGGCTCGGCCAGGCTGCCTTCCGGGGTGATCAACCCGGCGCCGATCAGGGCGGCGACGCTGGAAATGACGCCCGAGCCGCACAGCCCGATGGGGCGCGGCTCCTTGTCGCGGCCTGGGTCGGGAATGGTCGCCAGGCGAAGCGCGCCGGTCGGGTCGACCCAGACCCGCTCGATGGCGCCCGGTTGGGCGCGCACCCCGCAGCGAATATGGGCGCCTTCATAGACCGGGCCGGTGGCGCATGACGTCGCCATCAGGGCGCCGTCATGGGCCAGCACGACCTCGCCGTTGGTGCCGACATCGATCAGAAGCTGGGTGCCGCGATAGAAATCGCGCCCGCGGGTGAGAACGGCGGCCAGGATGTCGCCGCCGATATAGCCCGACAGCATGGGAAAGACGAACAGGCGGGCGCGCGGCGCGATGGCCAGACCGAGCGACTGGGCTTCCGCCTCGACGCCCTCCGACCAAACCGGCAGATAGGGACCGCGCCCCAGCGGCTCGGGATTGATGCCCAACAGGATGTGCTGCATGGTCGGGTTGCCGACCAGAACCGCATCGACGATGTCGTGGGGCTCGACGCCGGTTTCGGCGCACATATCCCCCGTCAACTGGTTCACGGCTTCGACGAGCGCGCCCTGCATCGCCCCAAGGGCCGCGATGTCCTTCTGGATGTGGGTCATGCGCGAGATGACATCCTCGCCGAACATGGCCTGGGGGTTGCCCGCCGCCCGCGAGGCCAAGATCGCCCCTTCCAGCAAATCGCAAAGAAACACCACGATCGAGGTGGTGCCAATATCGATCGCCAGACCAAAAAGGCGTTCATGCCGACCGGGGCGCACTTGGATGATCGTCCGCTCGCGGTACAGCGTGGCGGTGACCGTCTGCGCCGCGTCAAAGGAAGGCTGGCGGGAAAAATCGGCGATCACCGCCGCTCCCAGGGCGATCCGCCGCCGGCCGCTTGTCCGCATCACCGCGTCCTTGACGCGTTCGGCCAAGGCGCGGGGCGGCGGGGCGTTCGGGCCGTCCACGTCGATCGCGATGCGGGTGGCCAAGGGCCTTGCGGCGATCGGCAGGTGGGTGAAGGGTTTGCGCGGCGCGCTCTTGACCGCCTCGCTTTCCGGCGGCACCGACAGCGTCACCGCGCCCAGGATCTCGCACTGGCAGGCCAGGCGGTAATGGCGGTCCTCGCCCTCGGGCAGCAGGCCTTCGCGCTCGAGCAAGGTGGGCGGGTTGACCGCCCTACGCTCGGCCGAGGCCAGCGTCACCAGGCAACTGCCGCAGGTGCCGCGCCCGCCGCACACCGATTTGATGCCGACCCCGGCCTTCCAGGCGGCGGTCAGGGCCGTTTCGCCGGCCCGGACCTCGACCGTCCGCTCGTCGGGCAGGAAGGTGACCTTGGGCATCGGACCGGCCGTCGGCGCCAGGACGGCCGGCTCAGCGGTAGGGCGCGTATTTCTTGATCGCCCGCGACATCGCCCAGATGTTCTCGACCTTGCAATAGTCGGTGATGCTGTTGGCGCTGGAGATCATGTAGCCGCCGCCCTTGCCGACCTTCTCGATGCGGTCGCGCACTTCGGCCTCGACCTCGGCCTCGGTGCCGCGCGGCAGCGTGTAGTCGAGATCGATGTTGCCGACGATGCAGACCCGATCGCCATACTTGGCCTTCAGCGTGTTGATGTCCATCGCCGAGGGCTGGACCGGATGGATGGCGTCCATGCCCAGCGTCAACAGGCCGTCGAGCAGCGGGAAGAGATTGCCGTCGCTGTGGAAGATCCAGGGCTTCCTGATCTCGTCGGCCACCAGCTTCTGATAGGGCTTCATGAACTCTTCCCACATCTCGGTCGACACCCAGGGCATCTTGGTGTCGGCGTGGTCGTCGTTCACCCAGAAGAAGTCGAAATCGAGCTTGTTGAGATGCTGCACCACCCGCGCCGACCATTCCGAAAAGCGACGGTGGATTTCCTTCACCAGATCGGGATCGTCGTACATCAGGACCGAGAATTCCTCGAGCCCCATGCTCTCGAAGGTGCTGGCGCCGCCCAGCCGGATGCGTGCGTAGACGGCGAAGTCCTCCTTGTATTTGGAAATCCACTCCGCCACCTGCTCGTAGCGCGCCGGATGGTCGGGATCGGGCAGGAAGCGGTCGAACAGCTCCAGCGATTCGCGGCTGGTGAGCAGGCCTTTCTTGACGTAGGTGCGGCCGCTCACTGGATCGTGACCCATCTCGGCGATCCAGGGCGGCACGAAATCGAAGGTGATGCGGTTGGGGTAGTACCAGGCCTCCTTGCCGGTGGTGCCGGTGGTCTGGATCGATTGGCTGTCGCTGGCCGCCTTGCCGGCCGGGAAGTGATAGCCGAAGCCGTCCATGCCCAAGGCGCGGCACAGCTCGCCCGGCGTGTAATCGGTGCGGCCGCCCATCAGCTTCACCTGGATGACTTCCTCGACCTCGTTCTCGATCCACGGCACCCGATCGGGCTGGCCGCGCTTCAGGGCGGTAAGGACGCGTTCGCGGGGGGTCATGCTCTTGGTCATAGCTGCCTCGTCGGTCTGTTCGATGCGCTCAAGCGAGGCGCTGGTTGCAGGACTGGACGCAGACATAGGCGTCCTCGCCGAAGAAGTCGGCGCCGATCTCGTCGGCGAACTTCTGGCTCAAGGGCGCGCCGCCGACCCCGACCACCACCTTCGAGCGCAGCCCCCCCGCGTTGAGCAGCTCGATGGTGCGGCGCATGCTTTCCATGGTCAGCGTGATGAGCGCGCTCATCAGCAGGAATTTGGGCGATTCCTTGGTCACCGCCTCGACGAATTTTTCCGGCTGGACATCGACGCCGAGATCGACCACCTCGTAGCCGGCGCCTTCCATCATCATGCGCACGATGTTCTTGCCGATGTCGTGGAAATCGCCCTGCACGGTGCCGATCACCGCCTTGCCCTTCTTCTCGGCGGCGACGCCGATCAGATGCGGCTTGATCAAGGGGATGACCTCGGTCATGGCGCGGGCCGCGATCATCATCTGCGGCAGGAAGTATTCGCCGCTCGAATATTTCTGGCCGACGATGGCCATCGCGGCCACCAAGGCGTCCTTCATGATCAGGCCGGCATCGGTGCCGGCGGCCAGCGCCTGGCGCACCGCCTCGGCGGCGTCGTTCTTCTTGCCGCGGATGACAAAATCCTTAATGGCATCAATGTGTTGTGACATCGCTTCCTCGCCCAAGGTTTCGCGTCGGGCGGTCTGATCTCCGCCCGTTCCCTGACATATTACGTGGATATTAGGAAGCCCGCAACGAATCCCGTGCGCCAAGGGCTGGGTTTCAGAACTCAGTCGAGACCGTGGTGCGGGTGAATTCCGCCATGAGATCGATTAGCCGATCCGAGGCCTTGGCGGCGGCCTCCTCGTCGCCCTGGGCGATGGCCTGGGCGACCTCGGCGTGGCGGATGGCGGTTTCCGGAAGATCGGCGGCCTGGCGGTAATGCAGATACCAGAAACGCCGCGACAGCGACTGCATGTTGAGAAGCGCCGTCGAGGCGAATTCGTTGCGCGCCGCCGCGGCGTTGAGATCGTTGAACTCACGATCGGCCTTGATGAAGGTGGCGTCGTCGTTCGTGCGGGCGCAGGCAAAGAAAATGTCGGCCAACTCGGCGAAACGCTGGCGTTCGGCGTCAGTGGCGCGCCGGGCGGCGCTGCGCGCGGTGTAGCGCTCAAGCTCCTTGCGCACCTCCAAAAGGCGCAACTGGCTCTTGACGTCGATTTCCGAAACGATCACGCCCCGCCTTGGCAGAACGCGAACCAACTGCTCGCGCGCCAGACGCTGAAGCGCCTCGCGCACCGGCGTGCGTCCGATCCCCAGATCGTTGCCCAGCGACGATTCGGACACCACGGTGCCCGGCCGCAGCTTCATGGTGACGATCATCTCCTCGATCCGGGCGTAGGCGATGTCGGTGAGCAGCCGTTCATCGGCGCCCACGGTTTGGGATTTCGGATTTTTCTTGGGACGCATTGCCAATCTCGGATCGCTCGCCCTAACCGCTGACACCGAATTTCTTACCGGCGACCGACCCTGCCAAAGGGCAGACCCTGCCCCTCGCCTCGTCCGCGCCATCGAACACAAGGGCATGATATAGGAGGGCCGCGATCAAGGACAACCTTTGCCGAGGACCGGGGCCGCAAATCCCCATAGCCATGACCGGGCGGTCTTCCTACACTTGGGCCATGCGCGCGGCTCTTCTTGCCCTGATCGTTCTGGCGGGCCTGCCCGGTTTGGGCTGGGCGGCCGATTCGGCGGTGATCTTGATGTATCACCGCTTCGGCGAGACGGCGTTCCCGAGCACCAACATCCGCCTCGACCAGTTCGAAGCCCATCTCGACCATCTCGCCAAGGGGCCCTATGCGGTCAAGCCCCTCGAGGAGATCGTGGCGGCGCTCAAGGACGGCCGCGAGCTGCCCGACCGCACGGTGGCGATCACCATGGACGACGCCTATCTGTCGATCTACCGCCATGCCTGGCCGCGCCTCAAGGCCAAGGGCTTTCCCTTCACCCTGTTTCTGGCCACCGACGAGGTCGACGCCAAGCTCAAGGACCATCTTTCCTGGGATCAGATTCGCGAAATGGCCGCCCAGGGCATGAGCGTCGGCAGCCACACCGCCAGCCATCCGCATCTGCCCGATCTGGCGCCCGCCGAGGTGCAGGCGGAAATCGCCCGCGCCAACCGCCGCTTCACCGAGGAATTGGGCAAGCCGCCGGCGCTGTTCGCCTATCCCTATGGCGAGGCCAGCGCCCGCGATCTCGCCGCGGCGAAGGCGGCCGGCTTCGCGGCCGCCTTCGGCCAGCATTCGGGCGTCGCTTGGGCCAAACACAATCCCTATTACTGGGCGCGCTTCCCCTTCAACGAGAAATATGGTGATCTCGAACGATTCCGCCGCGCCGTCGATGCGCTGGCCCTGCCGGTGCGCGATCTCGATCCCGCCGATCCCACCGTGAAGGGCGGCGAAACCCTGTTCCGCTTCCGGCTCGAGGGCGAGGGACCGGTCAAGGGCCTCACCTGCTACGACGCCGCCGGCAACGCGCACGCGCTGGCGATCGAGGGGCGCAGCGTGACGGCCAAGGCGTCGGCGGGCTTGCCCAAGGGGCGCAGCCGCTTCACCTGCACCCAGCCGGCCGGAGGCGGGCGCTGGCGCCATTTCGGCTATCAATATTATGTCGGGGGAAAGGGATGAGCGGGGCGGCCTTCCGTTCGCCCAGCCTGGCCGATCTCGATCGCCTGGCCCGTCAGGAATTCGAGCGGCTGCCCGAGGTGCTGGCCCGTCCCGCCCGGGGCGTGGTGATCCGGATCGAGGATTTTCCCGACCGCGAAACCGAGGAGGAGATGGAGCTGGAAAGCCCGTTCGATCTTCTCGGCCTCTATCGCGGCGTCGATCTTCTGCACAAGAGCGTCTCCGACCCTTTGCCCAGCCTCGACATGATCTTTCTCTATCGCCGGCCGATCCTCGATTACTGGTGCGAGAGCGGAGAAGACTTGTCGGCCATCCTGCGCCATGTTCTCATTCACGAGATCGGCCATCATTTCGGCTTTTCCGACGAGGCGATGGCGCGCATCGAGGAATCCGTCGCCGACGAGGATTGACCCGGGAAGGATCGCATGACCCGCACCGCCCTGCCGCCCGAACAGCTCTACCGCGCCTGCGATCCGACGCTGCTTCCCTTTGCCACCACGGAAAGCCTGCCCGACATCGAGCATCCGATCGGCCAGGACCGGGCGATCGCCGCCCTGTCCTTCGGCATCGGCATCGACAGCGAAGGCTTCAATCTGTTTGCGCTGGGCCCCGAGGGCACCGGCAAGACGGCGGTGGTGCGCCGCCTGCTCGACGAGGAAGCCGCCAAGCGGCCGGCGCCCGACGATTGGTGCTACGTCAACAATTTCAAGGACCCGCACAAGCCGAAGGCGCTGCGCCTGCCGCCCGGTCAGGGGCCGGGCTTCGTCAAGGCCATGCAGACGCTGATCGACGATCTGCGCCTGGCCATCGTGGCGGCCTTCGAGGGCGACGAATACCGCACCCGCAAGCAGGTGATCGAGGACCAGTTCAAGGAAAAAAGCGAGGAAGCCTTTGGCCTGGTGCAGAAGAAGGCCGAGCAAAGCCATGTGGCGCTGATGCGCACGCCGGTGGGTCTCGCCCTGGCGCCGATGAAGGACGGCGAGGTGCTGTCGCCCGAGGATTTCAAGGCCCTGCCCGACGAGGAGCAGGCCGCCTTCAAGAAGGTGATGGAAGAGCTTCAGGCCGAGATGGAAGCCACCCTGAAGCAGATGCCGCGCTGGGAAAAGGAGCAGCGCGCCAAGCTGCGCGACCTCAACCGCGAGGTCACCGCCCACGCCGTCGGCCACCTGATCGAGGAACTTGAAAAGCATTACGCCGGCATCCAGCCGGTGCTCGACCATCTGGAAGCGGTGCGCGAAGATGTGATCGACAATGTCGAGCGCTTCCTCAACCCCGCCGGCGGCGAAGGCGACGGCGAGGGCGAAAGCCCGCTGCCCATTCCCATGCGCCGGCCGGGGGCCAATCCCTTCCGCCGCTATCAGGTGAACGCGCTGGTCCATCAGGCCGAGGCGCGGGGCGCGCCGGTGGTGTTCGAAAGCCACCCGACCCAGCCCAACCTGATCGGGCGGATCGAGCACATGTCGCAGTTCGGCGCCCTGCTCACCGATTTCACCCTGATCAAGTCGGGCGCGCTGCACCGCGCCAATGGCGGCTATCTGGTCATCGAGGCCCGCAAGCTTCTGATGCAGCCCTTCGCCTGGGAGGATTTGAAGCGCGCCATGCGCTCGCACCAGATCCGCATCGAGGCGCCCGGCCAGGCCTGGGGGTTGATCTCGACCACCACCTTGGAGCCCGAGCCGATTCCGCTGGCGGTCAAGGTGGTGCTGATCGGCGATCCGATGCTCTATTACCTCTTGTCGCATTACGATCCGGAATTTTCCGAACTCTTCAAGGTGGCGGCCGATTTTGATTACCGGCAAGGCCGCGACGCGCCGGCCGTTCTGGGCTACGCCCAACTGATCGCCACCTTGGCAAGACGGGAAGGCCTGCCCCATTTCGAGCGCGACGCGGTGGCCCGGGTCGTCGAGCATGGCGCCCGTCTTTCCGGCGACGCCGAGAAGCTCACCACCCATCTGGCGGCGATTGCCGATCTGGTCCGCGAAAGCGCCCATTGGGCGCGTGGCGCTGGCCGCACCTTGGCGACGCGCGCCGACGTCGAGAAGGCGATCGGCGAGCACGAATACCGCTCGGACCGGGTGCGCGAGCACATCCAAGAAGACATCAAGCGCGGCACACTGATGATCGACGTGGCCGGCGCCAAGGTGGGCCAGGTGAACGGGCTGGCGGTGTTCCAACTGGGCCGCTTCGCCTTCGGCAAGCCCTCGCGCATCACCTGCCGGGTGCGATTGGGCAAGGGCGAAGTGATCGACATCGAGCGTGAGGTCGATCTCGGCGGCCCCTTGCATTCCAAGGGCGTGTTGATCCTTTCGGCCTTCCTGTCGTCGCGCTTCGCCAAGGATTCGCCCCTGTCGCTGTCGGCCAGTCTGGTGTTCGAGCAGTCCTATGGCGGCGTCGACGGCGATTCCGCCTCGTCGACCGAGCTTTACGCGCTGCTCTCGGCCCTGGCCGAGACGCCGATCCGCCAATCCCTGGCGGTGACCGGCTCGGTCAACCAGATGGGCGAAGTGCAGGCGATCGGCGGCGTCAACGAGAAGATCGAGGGCTTCTTCGATGTCTGCAAGGCGCGCGGCCTGACCGGCGAGCAGGGCGTGCTCATTCCCGCCGCCAACGTCACGCATCTGATGTTGCGCCCCGATGTCGTCGAGGCCTGCCGGGCGGGCCAATTCGCCATCCATCCGGTCGCCAGCATCGACGAGGGCATCGCGATTCTGACCGGGATCGAAGCCGGCGAAGCCGACGCCAAGGGCGAGTATCCGCTGGGCTCGGTCAATCGCCGGGTTGCCAACCGGCTGGCGGCGCTGGCCGCCAAGGTACAGGAGCTTTCCGGCGGGCGCGACCGCAAGGGGCGCGAGCGGTGAGCGACATCCGCCGCATCCTGGTGGCGCTCGACGCCTCGCCGCACAGCCTGGCGGCGCTCGAGGCGGCGTGCGGTCTGGCGCGCCGCCTCGAGGCGGAACTGCTGGGGCTGTACGTCGAGGACATCAATCTGATCCGGCTGGCTGCGCACCCCTGCGCCACCACCTTCAGTCTGGCCTGCCCGCCCGGTCGGCCGGTGGGCGACGACGACATTCTGACGAGAGCGCTTAGGCTGCAAGGCGCGGCGGCGCGCCGGGCGCTCGACGAAGCCGCTGCCCGAGCGCGGGTGACGGCCCGGTTCAGCCAGCGCCAAGGCCGGGTCGAGGCCGAAGTGCTGGCGGCCGCCGAGGAGGCCGATCTGCTGGTCATCGGCTGGACCGGGCGGGCGATCGTGCCGGCGCGCAGCCGGGCCGGATCGGTGGCCCGTGCGGTGGCGCGCGACGCGCGGGCTTCGGTGCTGGTGCTCCAGCGCGATCTGGCCGAGGGCGGGCCGGTGATGTTGCTTTATGACGGCAGCGAGACGGCCGAGCGCGCCTTGGCGGTGGCGATGACGCTGGCCAGGCGCGATGGCGGCGAAGTGGCGGTGCTGCTCTTGGCCGAAACGCCACGCCGGGCGACGGAATTGGAACGGTCCGTCGAATCCCGCATGTCCGAGGCTGGGCTTTCCGGGCGCTATCAGATGCTGCCGAAGGCCGATGCGGCCTTGATTCGCCGCGCCGTCGGGCTGGTGCCGGGCGGGGTGCTGGTGGCGGGCGTCGGCATGCCGGCCCTGGCCGAAGGCGGCGCCGAATCGTTGCTGGACGATCTCGGCTGCTCGGTGGTGCTGGTCAAGTAGGGACGCGGTCGCCCAGCGTCTGGGCAATTCGCCGGCGCAATTCCGGAATCAGCAGGGCCTCGAACCAGGGATGGCGGGCAAGCCAGCCGGTGTTGCGCCAGCTCGGATGGGGCAGGGGAAAGAAGTCGGGGCCGTATTCGGCGAAAGCCCGCACGGTCTCGGTCAGGCTCGGCTTGCGGCGGGCTCCCAGATAATGGGCCTGGGCGTAGAGCCCGACCAACAAAGTCAGGCGCACCCGCTTGAGTTCGGCCCGAATCGGCGGATGCCAAAGCGGCGCGCATTCGGGCCGGGGCGGAAGATCGGCGCCCTTGGCGTCCTGGCCGGGAAAGCAAAGCCCGATCGGCAGGATGGCGATGCGCTCCGGATCGTAGAACCGCGGGCGATCGAGCCCAAGCCAATCGCGCAGCCGATCGCCCGAGCGATCGTTCCAGGGGATGCCGGTTTCCTGGACCCGCGTGCCGGGCGCTTGGCCGACGATCAGCAGGGTGGCGGTAGGCGAAACCCGAAGAATGGGCCGGTGCGGATGCGGCAATGGGCAGAGCCGGCAGGCCCGGGCCGCCGCCACCCGCTCATCGAGGGATTGACCCGGGCACGAATCCGGCGAGGATGGGGTCATGAATCTTCGTTCCCTTTCGATCCTGGGCCTCCTGCTGCCGCTGGTTGCCGCCTGCGAGCGGCCATCGGCCTCGGCGCAGTGGATTCATCCCGAATTGGCGCCGGAATTGGCCTCCCGCGACCTGTCGCTGTGCCGCAAGGAGGCCGATCTCGAGGTGGCGCGCAAGGTGGGTTATGACGACGTCAACGAGCGCACGCCCTCGGGTTCGCCCATTCGCCAGGGCGATCCGATCCGGGTGCGGTCCCTGGTCGAACGCGCCATCGCCGATTGCATGCTCGGCAAGGGCTATCGCCGCGCCGGACCGACGGCTAAGTGAGCGGCCGCCTTGCCACCAGATTGACCAGCGCCGCCGTGCCCTGGTGAATGGCGCCTTCGGCGAGTTCGCGCAGCACCTCGTTCAGTTCCAAGACTTCCGCTTCGGCGAAGTCGGAGGCCAGGGCCTCGGCCGAGAACAGCATCTCGGGATCGCGCGGGCCGCCGGTGCCGTAATTGACCTGGGCCTTGCGGAAGCCTTCCAGGACCAACAGCCCGCCCGGCTTCAAGGCCGCCAGCATCGCCTGATGCAGACCGGGCCGCATCTCGGGATTGACGTGCAGGAAGACCGCCACCACCAGATCGAACCGCGCCTGCGGCCATTCCCAGGTGAGCAGATCGGCGCAATGGGTGGCGATCGGCACGCCCTTGGCCTTCGCCAGCTCTTCGGTCTTGCGCAGGCCCGCTTCCGACGCGTCGACCGACAGCACGGAAAGCCCCTGGCCGGCCAACCAGACGCCGTTGCGGCCCTCGCCATCGCCGGGGCACAGGGCCTGCCAGCCGGGCTTCAGGCGCGCCTTCTGGGAGGCGACGAAGGCGTTGGGCTCGGTGCCGTAATAATATTCCGGTTTGGAAAACCGTTCGTCCCACATGGTGGGGGCCATGGCCGTCCTTCCTTTCCTTGGTATCAAGAGGATGGCGCGAGCGGGCTTGCGGCGCAAGTCCCGCCTGTTCGCCCGGGGCGGGCTCGATTATCGTTGTGTCCATGAACCAGGCCGATCCGCGTCTTCTGGCCGATCTCGACGAGGCCGTCCGCCTGCGCGGCGCCGGCCGCGCGGCCGAGGCGGCGGCGATCCTGGAGCGTCTGGCCGCCCAGTTTCCGACCAGCCCGGAAATCCGCAACAATCTCGGCAACGCCCTGGCCGATCTGGGGCGGCTTGCCGAGGCGCGGCGGCATTTGGAAGCGGCCTTGGCGATGGCTCCCGACCGGGTCGAGGCTCCGGCCAACCTCGCCCTGGTTCTCGACGGCTTGGGCGAGTTCGCTTTGGGCCTCGAGCATCATCGCCGCGCCGCGACGCTGGCGCCTGGTCACGCCGCCATCCAGTTCAATCTCGGCACCGCGTTGGAACGGGCGCGCCGCTACGACGAAGGTGAGGCCGCCTACCGCCAAGCGCTTGCCTTGGCGCCCGATTTCGCGCCGGCCTGGCACAATCTGGGCAATCTGTTGCAGGAGACCGGGCGGGTCGAGGAGGCCGATGCCGCCTACCGGCGCGCCCTGGCCCTGAAGCCCGATTTTCCCCAGGCGCGCTCGAGCCATCTGATGAACCTCCATTACCTTCCCGACGCCCGGCCCGAGACCATCTTCGCCGCCCACCGGGAATGGAACGATCGGCACGGCCGCTTTGCCGCCCAATCCTTTTCCAATCCGCCCGATCCCGAGCGCCGGCTGCGCGTCGGTTACCTAGCCGCCTATTACCGCGACCATCCGGTGGGTTTTTTAAGCGAGGCGGCGCTGAGCAACCACGATCCCGGCGCCGTCGCCCTGTTCGTCTATGTCAACAACCGGGGCGACGCGGCCGAAGCCCGCCTGAGGCCCCACGCCGCCGGCTGGCGCGATCTTTCCTCCCTTTCCGACGATCAGGCGGCCCAGCACATTCGCGCCGACGGCATCGACATTCTGGTCGATCTGGCCGGTCACACCCGCGATCATCGCTTGGGCGTGGTGGCGCACCGGCCGGCGCCGATCCAACTGCATTGGGGCGCCGCCTACTGGAACGGCACTGGGCTGGACGCCATCGACGGTTTGATTACCGACCGGATCGCGGTGCCGCCCGACCATCCGCCGCCCTTGAGCGAAACGCCGCTTTACCTGCCGGGCTGCTATGTCTGCTACCGACCGCCCGACGACTTGCCGCCGGTGGCGCCGCCGCCCCGCGCCGCCAACGGCTTTCCCACCTTCGGATGCTTCAACCGCATCGCCAAGATCAACGACAGGGTGGTGGCGCTGTGGGGCCGGCTGCTGCGGGACTGCCCAAAGGCCAGGCTGGTTCTCCAGGACCGTTCCTTCGACGACGTGGCCCAGCAGGCCCGCATCCGGGCGCGCTTCGCCGCCCAGGGCGTCGAGGCGGCAAGGCTCGATCTCTTGGGCGCGCTCCCGCATCGCGCCGTGCTCGAAGCCTATGGCCGGGTCGACGTGGCGCTCGACAGCTTTCCCTGGTCGGGCTCGATCATCACCCTCGAATCCCTGCTGATGGGGGTGCCGGTGGTGACCTGGCCCGCCGATTCGATCGCCGGTCGCCATTCGGCCAGCCTGCTTACCGCTCTGGGCCGCCCCGATTGGATCGCATCCAGCGCCGAAACCTATTGCGATCTCGCGGCGAAGTTGGCGGAATCCGGCTCCTTGCGACCGGCCTTGCGCCAAGCCCTTTTGAACTCTTCTTTGTGTGACGCAAACGGTTTTGCCCGCAATCTGGAAGCGCTCTATCGCGCCTGCTGGCGCCGCTGGTGCCAGGCGCAATCGCGCTAAAGCATCCCGGGCGGCCCGCCGGGGCTGGTCGGGCGATCAACGCCTGTGTATGATGGTGGGAACGAGAACACCATCCGCGGGATCAAGCGATCCGACGCATTGGGGAGGCGACCCGATGAAGGGTGACGTAACGACGGCGGGCGAGTCCGAACAGGTTCGAACGGCCAAGGACAATTGGGAACTGATCCAAGACAGCCTTCAGCATCTGAACGAGGGGATCAGCGTCTTCAATGGCGATCTCGAGCTGGTCCTCTTCAATCGCAAATTCGTCGAGACCCTCAATTTTCCGCCTGACTTGGTGCGGATTGGGGTGTCGATTGGCGAGCTGTTCCGTTTCAACGCCTTAAGGGGCGAATACGGCCCCGGCGATCCCGACGAGCAGGTCCGCCAGCGCCTGGAGCTGGCGCGGCGCTTCGAGGCCCATTCCTTCGAACGCACGCGGCCCGACGGCTCGGTGATCGAGGTGCGCGGCAATCCGTTGCCGGGTGGCGGCTTCGTCACCATCTACGCCGACATCACGGTGCGCAAGCGCCTGGAGAACCGCCTGCACGAAATGGCCTCGACCGACGAATTGACCGGCGTGTGCAACCGCCGGCGCTTTTTCGATCTCGCCTCGATCGAGATCAGTCGCTCGCGCCGCTACGATTGCCCGGTCTCCTTCCTGATGATGGATGCCGACCGCTTCAAGAGCATCAACGACAATTTCGGCCACGTCACCGGCGATCGGGTGCTGAAAGCCCTGGCCGACACGGCGCGGGCGAGTTTGCGCACGGTCGACATCCTGGCCCGCTATGGCGGCGAAGAGTTCGCCATTCTGCTTCCGGAAACCGACGAGGACAACGCCGTCTCGGTGGCCGAGCGGCTGCGCCTGGCGATCAGCGAAACCGAGGTGCCGACCGAGAGGGGGCCGCTTTATTTCACCGCCAGCCTGGGGGTGGCGGGCGCCCGGGGCACGGCGGTCGATTTGGGCCGCCTGATCGAGCGCGCCGATCAGGCCCTTTTCGCCGCCAAACACTCGGGCCGCAATCTGGTGATTCGGGCCGAATAGCCCGGACTTATCCTTCGGTCTTTTCGTCCGAGGCCTCCAGTTCGGCCAAGCGTTGCTTGGCCACGTCGTTGACGGTCCCTTGCAATTCTGGATGTTCGGCCAGCATGTGGGCGAACACGCTGGCATCGAGTTCCAAGAACTGGCACGACGAGACGGCGCGCACGGTGGCGGTGCGCCGGCGGCGGGCAATCAAGGCGATCTCGCCGAAGAAATCGCCGGCCTTGAGCCGTACGGCGCCCTTGGGAAGTTCGACTTCAACCTCGCCCGACAGGATGAAGTACATCGCGTCGGCCAGATCGTCCTTGCGCACCAGGCGCTCGCCCGGCACGGCGATCCGCGGCTTCAGGAGATCGACGATGTCGGCGATCCGGGCGGCGTTGAGCTGGGCGAACAGCGGCACCTTGGCGACCATGGTCCAGGTGATGACGAAGTCGCGCCGCTTCACCTCTTGGGCGAAGGCCGAAGCCAAGATGCCGGCGGGCAGCGCAAACATGCCGAAGCCCAGCATGGTGGTGAGCGCGCCCACCAATTTGCCCAGTGCCGTCTGCGGCACCACGTCGCCGTAGCCGACGGTGGTCAGGGTCACCACACCCCACCACATGGCGGCCGGAATGCTGCCAAAGGCGGCGGGCTGCACGTCGCGCTCGATCAGGTAGACGATCGAGGACAAGGTTACCAACAGGACGAGCATGACGACGCCGGCGGTGGTGAGCGTGCGCCGCTCGGAGCGGATGGCGTGAAACAGAAGGTCGAGGGCCGAGGAGTAGCGCAACAGCTTAAGCAGCCGCGCCAGCCGAAGAAAGCGCAAATCGACTGCGGCGATGACACCCAGGAGCAGGGGCAGCACCGCAACGAGATCGACGATCGCCATCGGCGTCGCCATATAGCGCAGCCGGCCCTTTATCGGATGGTGAAAGCGATCGCGCGGGTCGTCGACGCATACCCACAGGCGCGCCAGATATTCGAGCGAGAAGATTCCGACCGATATGATTTCGAAAAGGAAAAACTGCGCGTGATAAGCCTCGTCGATGCCGGGAACGGTGGCGATGATTTCGGCGGTGACGTTAACGAGGATCAACACCCCCAGGGCGCCGTTGATGAGCCGCCCCCATCGTCCGGCCGTTCCCTCGAGAATTCGCCACATTTGATAGCGCGCGGAATTAGTCATGCCGCCTTCGCGTTCGCCTTCCGTGACCGAACGATAGCGGACGAAGCGGACAACTGGCAAGCGCGGCAAGCCCAAATCCGCCGGCCTTAAGCTGCGCCAATCACCCAATAACCGTACCGATGGATGCAGCGATTGATCTGCGGAAGACGATTAGTATCGATGGCTTTGGCCGCGATATTCGTAGATATCCGGATGCCGCCCTTTGCGTCCTGCCCATATTCTGCGGTCTTGGGTCACCCGGGCGAACCGGTAGGGGGAGGAAGGATGTCGGGTTTGCGGCGCTTTCGTTATGGCGAGTTCGTGCGCGAGGTTGCCGGCAACCAGCGCCGGGTCAGCGCCAACCAGCTTTCCGCTCCCGCCGCCGGTCCCGCCGCCGCCGAGGAGACCATTCGGCTGCGCCCGATCGACGTCCATCGCCTGCTCACCCCCTATCTCGGGATACGGATGAAGGACCAGTTGCGCGCCGTGCTGCCGCTGGCCGCCTATCTCGTGCTCTTCCAGGTCATCATCCTGCGCCAGAATGTGAGCGAGGGCGGCCTGATCGCCGCCGGCATGGTGGCGGTGATGCTGGGCCTGATGCTGTTCATCGAGGGCCTGAAGCTGGGCATGATGCCGTTCGCCGAGCTGATCGGTCTTTATCTGCCCAAGCGCTCGCGTCGGCGGGTCGTTCTGTTGATCGCCTTCATCCTGGGCATCGGCGTCACCCTGGCCGAGCCGGCGGTCGGCGCGTTGCAGGCGGCCGGCTCGACGGTCGATCCCCGCCAGGCCCCCTATCTCTACGCGATGCTCAACGCCTGGTCGGGGGCGCTGGTGCTGGTGATCGGGGTCGGCGTCGGCCTGGCCGCCGTCCTGGGAACGATGCGCTTTCTCTATGGCTGGAGCCTGAAGCCGTTGATCATCGGCACGCTGCTGCCGGCCTTGGCCCTGACCGCCTACATGATGAACCGTCCCGATCTGGCGCCGGTGTTGGGTCTGGCCTGGGATTCGGGAGCGATCACCACTGGGCCGGTGACGGTGCCGATCGTTCTCGCCCTGGGGATCGGCATCACCGCCGCCGCCGGGCGCGACGATTCGGCGCTGTCGGGCTTCGGGGTGGTGACCTTGGCGTCGCTGATCCCGGTTCTGGGGGTGATGGTGCTGGCGCTGATCGTCTCGATGGTCAGCACGCCCGACGAGATCGTCGCTGCCGCCAGCGGCCTGTCGACGGCGGTGCCCGCTTGGTACGAGCAAAGCCCGGCGGTGGAAATCGTAAGCGGGCTGCGCGCCATCGTGCCCCTGGTCCTTTTTCTCTATGCGGTGCTGACCTTGCTGATCCGGGAAAAGGTGAGCCAGGCGAAGTTCGTCGTCACCGGCTTGGTCTTTTGTCTGGTCGGGATGATCGTCTTCAATCTTGGCCTCACCTACGGTCTGGCCAAGTTGGGCGGCCAGACCGGCGCCGTCACGCCGGCGGCCTTCACCGCCACCGCCGCCGTTCAAGGGTCACCTCTTTACGCCACCGGCCTCGGCATGGCCCTGGTGTTGATTTTCGCCTGGGCCCTGGGGTTCGGCGCCACCATCGCCGAACCGGCCTTGAACGCCATGGGGCTCACGGTCGAGAACCTGACCAACGGCGCCCTGCCCCGGCGCCTGCTGATCGGGGCGGTGTCGTTGGGCGTCGGCATCGGCATTGCCCTTGGGGTAGTCAAGATCGTCTTCAACGTTCCGCTGGCGCCGATGCTGATCGGTTTCTACGCCGTGGCGTTGGGGCTGAGCCTTATTTCCAGCGAGGAATTCGTCAACGTCGCCTGGGACAGCGCCGGCGTCACCACCGGCCCGGTCACCGTGCCGCTGGTTCTGGCGATGGGGCTTGGCTTCGGCGAGGCCATTCGCGTCGTCGAGGGCTTCGGCATTCTTGCCATGGCGTCGATTTGCCCGATCCTCACCGTTCTCGTGGTCGGGCTGTGGATACGGTACCAGCAGCGGCGCCAGGAAAGCGCCAAGCAGAAAGAGGAATTGGAGGCGGTTCAGTCATGACCACCCGCGACATCGTCGTCCTTACCGACGTGGCCCTGATCACCTGCATCGTGCAGCGCGAAATGGCCGACGCCATCATCGAGGCGGCGCGCGACGCCGGCGCCAAGGGCGCCACCGTCCATTTCGCCAAGGGCACCGGGGTGCGCGAAAGGCTGGGCGTACTCGGCATCGCCGTCAACGTCGAAAAGGAAGTGATCAACATCGTCGTCTCGACCGAGCAGGTCGACGACGTTTTCGAGCGCATGTATCTGGCCGGCAAGCTCGACACGCCCGGCATGGGCATCATGTACGTCACCCGCCTGGAAAAGGCGGCGACCCACATTCCGCTCGATGTCCTGCGCCGCCTGGAAGGGGGAGGGCGCAAGTGACCCTCGACATGGCCTCGGGTTCCTGGCGCCTGATCACCGGCTTTCTGCCGGTCGCCAAGGCCTCGGTCGTGGTTCAGGCGTTGCGCCGCGAGTTGGGCATCACCACCGCCATCCAATCGACGGCGCGTGGCATCGGCACCGCCAAGCACCGGGTCCTCGGCGTGTGGGACGAGATCGCCATGGTCAGCGTGACGATTCCGGCCGAAAAGGCCGACGAGGTCTTCGCCTTCATCTTCGAAAGAGGCGAGATCGACCGTCCCAAGGGCGGGCTCCTGATCCAGCAGGTGGTCGATCACCAGACGGCTTACGTTCTGCCCGACTTGCCGGCGGAATCGGACGGCTGAGGGCGGCCGATCATCCGGGTGGTGGCCAGCGCGATGCCGGCGAAAATCAGCGCCATGCCGGCGATGTGGTACCAGCGCAGGATTTCGCCCAGAAAACTGACGGCGAGCACGGTGGCGAACACCGGCGTCAGATAGGAAAACTGGCCGGCCACCGCCGGCCCCACCTGGGCGACGCCCCGGTTCCAGGCCACCACCGCCAGAATGGCCGGGAAGATGGCGGTGAACAGGATCACCAAGAAATTGACCCACGACGGATCGACGAAGCGCCCTTCGGCCATTTCCCAGACATAGAAGGGCAGGATGAAGGGAAAGCCGATGCCGCAGAGCACGGCCAGGAAGGTCAGGGGCGGCAGCTTGACCGGCCGGTGGCGCAGCCAGACCGAATAGATCGCCCAGGTCAGGTTGGCGATGAGCACGTAGAGGTCGCCCACATGCAGGCGCAGGCCGAGGAAGATCGCCAAATCGCCGCGCCCGACCACCAGCAGCAAACCGACGAAGGAGAGAACAACGCCGATCAGCTCCAAACCCCGGGGACGACCGCCGCCCCAGGCCCAGGCGATGAGAACGATGAGGATCGGCATCGAGGCCGCAACCAGCACGGCGTTGATCGCCGGGGTGGTTTCCAGGGCGAGATAGAAGAAGCTGTTGTAGGTGGAGATGCTCAGCAGCGCCAACGCCGTCAGATAGCGCCATTGCCGGCGGATTTCGCCGGCATGGCGGATCAGGTCCCGGTAGGTGAACGGCAGCAACAGGAGAAAGGCCGACGCCCAGCGCCAGAAGGACAGCGCCAGCGGCGGCAGCGCATCGGAGATGAAGGCGCGCGACACCACCGCGTTCACCGCCCAGAAAATCGGCGGCCCGAGCAAAATCAGGTAAGGGGAAAGCAGATAACGCCGCAAGGGGGATGGCCTGATCGGGAACGCGGGGGGCCATCCTCGCCCGGTCGGGCGCGCCGGTCAACCCCGGTATTTGCGAGCGCAAACAATCAGCGCTTGCGCTTGCGGTTGAGTTCGAGCTGATCCGGGCTCAATTGGAACCCGACCCAGATGTCGGCGTTGTGAACGCTGTCGCCCGAGCGCATCGGAATGTTGACCACGATCTCGTCTTCGATCATGCGGATCTTGGGCGTACCCCTCTCGAACTTGAAGGGACTGGCAAAAACCTGCTTCGCCCGATCGGGCACCGCGAAAAAATAGCGGATCTCGCTCGCCCCGTCCGAACCGGCCGGGCCGCGCGTGACGTCGATCATCAGCTTCAGCACCACCTCGATGCTGGCGTTCTTTTCGTGATGGGTGCAGTAGCCTTCATAGCCGACGATTTCCGCCTCGTAGGCGATGTCGGTGATGTCGCGGCCGGCGCCCGGGCGGAATTGGGTGTATTGGGCGGCGTCGCTCAGGATGGCGATGCGCGGACAGGGCGGCGGCTCCTTGCCGCGGACGCGGTCAATCGTCTCCTGGCAGCCGGTGGCTGCCAGAAGCGCGATCAAAACGACAAGGGGCCGTAGGCCTGGAAACATGAAGGGCGAGTTAGAGACTCTTGTGGGTACCGTCGCAGAATGCGCCCTTCTTGGAGTGGCGGCAACCGCAGAAATAGACGGTCTCGTTCTTTTCCGCGACATGGGCGACGGGCGAGAAGCTCGACCCCTTGTGGGTTCCATCGCACAGGGGCTGCTTGCTGCTCTTGCCGCAAGCGCACCAGTAATAGGTCTCGCCCGCCTTGACGTCGACGGCGTAGGGCGATTTCTGGGTGGCGATCGGCGCGTTCATCTTGGTTCCCTTTCGTGAATCTGCTAATGCTCGACGAGGGGAACTGTAGTGGAGCCCCCGGAGCGGCACAAGGGGAGGCAGGGGCGTCCGGCGGAAACAGTCTGGTTCCGAAAATTGGACGTTCGAGGTTGGCGAGGATGGCCGTCTATACCGAAGTCAGCGACGAGGAGTTGGACGCCTTCCTGGCCCAGTACGATCTGGGTGCGGTGCGGGCCTTGAAGGGTATTGCCGAAGGGGTGGAGAATTCCAACTACCTGCTTCAGACCGAGACGGGGCGCTACATCCTCACCCTGTACGAAAAGCGGACCCGCGCCGAGGATTTGCCCTTTTTCCTTGGCCTGATGGATCATCTGGCGGCCAAGGGAATCGCCTGCCCGACGCCCATCCACGCCCGCGACGGCTTGGCGCTGCGCCATTTGGCCGGGCGGCCGGCGGCGTTGGTCAGCTTTCTCGACGGCATCTCGCCCAAGCGCATCACCGCCGGCCATTGCGCCGCCGTCGGCGCCGCTTTGGCGGGGTTGCATCGGGCGGGCGCCGATTTTGCGTCCCACCGTCCCAACGCCCTGTCGGTGGCCGGCTGGCGGCCGCTGTTCGAATCGGCGCGCCCCCGAGCCGACGAGGTGCTGACGGGCCTCGCGGCCGACATCGATTCCGAACTGGCCCGTCTCGAGGCCGATTGGCCGCAGAATCTTCCGGCGGGCGTCATTCATGCCGATCTCTTTCCCGACAACGTTTTCTTCCTGGGCGACTCGGTGTCCGGCCTGATCGATTTCTATTTCGCCTGCACCGACTTCCTGGCCTACGACATTGCCGTCTGCCTGAACGCCTGGTGCTTCGAGCCCGACCTTGCCTTCAACGCCACCAAGGCCCGCCAACTCATCGGCGGCTATCAGCGCGTCCGGCCCTTGGGCGCCCAGGAGCTGGCGGCCCTGCCGCTCTTGGCGCGCGGCGCCGCCATGCGGTTCCTGCTCACCCGTCTTTACGATTGGCTGAACACGCCGGCCGGCGCCTTGGTCAAGCGCAAGGACCCGCTCGAATATTGGAAGCGCCTGCGCTTCCATCGCGGCCTGTCCAGCCCCGCCGCTTACGGCGTGGCATGAGCGAGGCCGAAACGGTCGAGCTGTTTTCCGACGGCGCCTGTTCGGGCAATCCCGGCCCCGGCGGCTGGGGGGTGCTCTTGCGCTGGAAGGGGGTCGAGCGCGAGCTTTCCGGCGCCGAGACTCTGACCACCAACAACCGCATGGAGCTGAAGGCGGTCATCGAGGGGCTCAACAGCTTGAAACGGCCCTGCCGGGTGGCGGTCCATACCGACAGTCAATATGTTCACAAGGGAATCGTCGAATGGCTGGCCGGTTGGAAGGCGCGCGGCTGGCGCACCGCCGACAAGAAGCCGGTCAAGAACATCGATCTGTGGCAGGAACTGGACGCGGCGGCGGCGCGCCATCGGGTCCGTTGGCACTGGGTCAAGGGCCATGCCGGCCATCCCGAGAACGAGCGCGCCGATGCCCTGGCGCGCGCCGCCATCAAGACCCTAACGGCGACGTGAGGCGCGGTCGAGGGCGTCGATCACCGCGCCCTCGGTGAGCAGTTCGGGAAGCACGAGGCCGTCCGGCGCGCCCGGCCCATAGACGATGTTGAAGGGTATGCCGTAGCGCCCGTGGCGGGCCAGAAAGGCGGCGATCGCCGGATCGGGACGGGTCCAATCGGCGCGCATCGCCACCACCGCTCCGGCGGCAAGGCGCTTGGCGGTCTCGCCCCGGTTCAGCACCGCGGCCTTGTTAACCTGACAGGTGATGCACCAATCGGCGGTGACGTCGACCAGCACCGTTTTGCCCTCGGCGACCAAGTCACCAATCGCCGCCGTGTCGAAGGGACGCCAAAGCGCATCGGCCTTGGCCGTCGGCGTCCGATCGGATTGCGTCAGGCCGGGGACCAGGAAGACCAGGATCGCCAGACCGGCAAGGCCGATGGTCGCCAGACCGCGTCGGCGCGTCTCCAGCCGGTTCCGCCCAGCCAGAAGCCCGATCATCAGGGCGAGCAGAAGGGCAATGAGAATGGCCGGCGAAAGACCGATCTGGCCGACCAGCACCGAGACCAGCCAGGCGGCGGTGCCCGCCAGCGCCACGCCCAGGACGCGGCGCAGGGTGATCATCCAAGGCCCGGGTCGGGGCAGGCGGGTGGCGAAGCCCGGCCACAGCGCGATCGCCAGATAGGGTGTGGCCATGCCCAGACCCAAAAGGGCGAAGATCGCCAGATTAGCGGCCGGTCCGTGCGAAAGGGCGAAGCCGACGGCGGTGCCCAAGAAAGGCGCCGTGCAGGGCGTGGCGAGCAAGGTGGCGAACAGGCCGGCGGCGAAATGACCGGCCAAGCTGTGCGGATGACCGTAGCCCTTGCCGATCCCGCCCAGCCAAGCGGGCAGCGGAATTTCGAACAGGCCCCAGAGATTGGCGGCGAACAAGGTGACGATCAGGGCCAGCGCGATCAGGAACAGCGGTTGCTGGAATTGAATGCCCCAGCCCACCGCCTGACCGGCCGCCTTGACGGCGATCGCCGTCAGGGCAAGCGCCAGGAACGAGACCAGGATGCCGGCCGCGGTGGCAAGGAAAGCTTGGCGCACCGAGCGCCGGCCGGCGCCGCCATGACCGACCAGGCTCATCACCTTGATCGAGAGGACCGGCAGCACGCAGGGCATGAGATTGAGGATCAGGCCCCCCAAGAGCGCGAAGCCCACCATGGCGAGCAGGGAGATCGGCGGGGAGTCGAGCGGTGGCTCGGGCGGGCCCTGGGTGGGCGTGGCGCGAACCTCCAGCGCCCGCGCCCCATCGACCAAAGTGAGCACCAGCGGCGCGCCGCCCAGGCCGCCCTTCGGCTGGCCGGTGATGTCGAGCGCCAGCAGGGCCTCGCCGCCGCCTTCTTGGAGGCGAATTTTGGGGGCATCGAAGGCGGCGCCCTCCGGCCCCTCGACGAACAGGTCGGGCGCCTTCAAGGGCGGATCGGCGCGAAAGCGGGCGATCAGCCGCTCGGTCCCGGCCAAACGCGCTTCAAGCAAGCTCAGGCCTTGCGCCGTTCCGGCGCCGGGGACCCGATTGACGAACTGATCGATGCGGTGGGCCTCGGGATCGGGCGCCGCCGGCCCGGCCGCCAGATCGAGGCCGAACGTCAGGTTGACCGGAATGCAGATCTGGTCGCAGACCAGATAGTCGACGGCCAGCTTAAGCCGCAAAGGCTGTGCGGGATTTTCGGGCCGGACCAGGATCGGCAGCACCACCTCGTCCTTGTAGCCGATGGTCTGCAGGCCCAGCACGGTGAAGCGGGTGGGAATCGGCCACAGCATTCGCGCTTCGGCCAGATTGTCGGAGCCCTTCCAATCGAGTTTGGGGGGATAGCCGGCGTCGCCCGGCGAACGCCAGTAGATCTTCCAGCCCTTGACCATCTTGAAATGCAGGCCAAGCCGGATGTCGGCGCCGTCGCCGACCGCCGTTTGGGCGGCGATCAGCCGGACCTGGCCCTGGTCGGTGTTCTGCCAGCCGGTCTGGGCCTGGGCCGATCCGCCCGCCAGGGCGAGGATCACGGCGAAAATTGAGGCAAGGGCGCGCATGGTTATTATATAATAGTCGGTGTCCGGGTTTGCCTGGGCGAAACGTTAGGGCGAGGCCATGAGTAAGTCGAGCATCAATTCCGCCCCCGAATTTCTGGCCGGTCAGGTTCTGATCGCCATGCCGCAGATGCAGGACCCGCGCTTCGAGCGCGCGGTCGTCTATCTGTGCGCCCATTCGGCCGATGGCGCCATGGGGCTGGTCGTCAACCGCCTGATCGACACCTTCCAGTTCACCGATCTGCTCGATCAGCTCAACATTCCCGCGACGCCGGCCTGCCAGCACATCCGCGTTCATTTCGGCGGCCCGGTGGAAACCGGGCGCGGCTTCGTGCTGCATTCCTCGGATTACGAACTCGACGGCACGCTCAAGGTCGATAGCCAGTTTGCGCTGACCGCCACCATCGATGTCTTGAAGGACATCGCCAAGGGCGCCGGGCCCCGGCGCAATCTTCTGGCCCTGGGTTATGCCGGCTGGGGGCCGGGCCAGCTCGACACCGAAATGCGCGACAATGTCTGGCTCACCGCGCCGGCCGACGAAGAGCTGCTGTTCGCCGGCGACATCGCCCACACCTGGGAGAAAGCCCTGGCCCGGCTGCACATCGATTTGTCGCTGCTCTCCTCCGATGCCGGCCACGCCTGAGAACGGCCACGCCCGGCCACGCCTTTCCGTCAACGACCAACCGAACATGAGGCGACGAGATGACAAGCTTGCCTTCCCGCGCGATGCTGCTGCTGGCTTTGGTGCTGGCGCTGCCGGCCGGCGCCGCCGAACAGGCCAACGCCGGCCATGTCCGAATCAGCAAGGCCTGGGCGCGCGCCTCCGCCGGCCAGGCGACCACCGGCGCCGCCTTCCTCACCTTGGACAATGACGGCCCGCCCGACCGCTTGATCCGTGTCGAGGCCAAGCTGTCGAAATCGGTCGAGCTGCACAACCACGTCCGCGACGGCGAGGTGATGCGGATGCGCCGCGTCGACGCCATCGAGCTGCCGAACGGCAAGACGGTGACCCTGGCGCCGGGCGGCCTGCATGTGATGTTCATCGGCCTGGCCGCCCCTTTGAAGGAAGGCAGCGAGTTTCCGCTCACCCTGGTGTTCGAAAAGAGCGGCTCGGCCACCGTCACCGTCCTGGTGCATGGCGTGGGCGCCAAGAGCGCCGACGACCATGGCGGTCATTCCCACAAGCACTGACGGCGGTCAGCCCGCCCAGTAGAGGCGACCGTCCCGGCGGATGAAGGCGTCGGGAACCGGTTTGCCCTTGGTACCGCCCGCGCCTTGCAGGGGCGAGCCCGACGGGCGGCCGAAATAATAGCCCTGGCCGAACTGCACGCCCAATTCGCGCAGCAGATCGGCGGTCGGCTTGTCTTCGATCATCTCGCCGATCATGGCGATCTTGAGGTCGCGGCAAAGCGAGGCGATCGCCTTGAGAAACGGGATGTTCGAGCGGTCGGTGAGCGCCTTTAGGATGTAGCTGCCGTCGATCTTGACGAAATCGACGGTCAAGCGGCGCAGATAATGGAAGGCGGCGGCGCCGGCGCCGAAATCGTCGAGGCAGACCGGATGGCCGAGCTGGCGCAGCTCCTGGATGATGGCGTTCACCTGCTCGAAATCCTTGACCTCGGCCGATTCGGTCATCTCGAACAGCAGGCGGGGGCCGAAAGGCGGATAGTTGGCCAGGATCGCCCGCAGTTCGCGGATGAAGGGGCCATCGGTGAGCGAACGGCCCGACAGGTTGACCGCGAGGCGGATGGTCCGGTCGCCCATGAAATTCTTGTGCAGAAGGCTGGCCACCCGCTCCAAGATGACGCGGTCGAGCTGGGTGATGAGGCCGGTGTCCTCGGCGAAGGTCACCAGCTTGAAGGGCGAGCCGCCGCCCTCGCCATGGATGCGCGACAGGCATTCGAAATGATGGACGGCGTGGTCGGTCAAGCTGATCACCGGCTGGAAGACGACGTCAAAACCGCCCTTTTCGACGATCGTCTTGACCCGGCTCATTTCCTTAACGGTCGAGGACAGTTCAACCGAAATGCCCTTGTCGAGGCCGCGCACGGTGAGCGCCGCGCCTTCGCGTTTCGAGAATTGGTTGATGGTGTAGACCAGCGCCTGAACCGCCTCTTCCTCGCTGATGTCCTGGGCGTCGAGCGTGACGACCGACGAGTGCACCGTCATCGCCGGCGCCTTGGGCGCCGTTTCCGCCGCCATTTTGGCGATCTGCTGTTTAATCACCTCGGGATCGACCGCCTCGCTGTGCACGACGCCGTATTTGTTGGCGTCGAGGCGGCCGGCGGAATCGCCGCCCACCGAGGCCTGAAGCAGATAATCGCCCACCCGGGTGACGAAATCCTGGGCGGCTTCGGGTCCGGCGGCCTGACGCAGGCGGGCCAGTTCGGGCATGTCGAGAAGCGTGAGCGTGTAGCCCAGCCCGCCGCGCGCCGCCTCTTCCAGGCGGGCGCGGGCGATGGCGGCGAAGGTCTCGCGGTCGGGCAGCACGGCCATATGGTCGGGCGAGGGCGGCGGCGTCACTTGCGGCCGTTCGTATTGGTGGCTCAAGGCCAGGAAGAGGCGGTTGTTCAGTTCCTGCATGCCGTGGCCGGACAGATTGATCCGGACGCGCTCGCCGTTCGGCTTGGCCACCTGGAGGGCGATGTCGGCGACGCGGCGGCCTTCCCGCATCCGCGCCAAGGCGGTCTCGGCCACCGGCCAGTCGGTATCAACGATGATTTCATTGACCGGCCGGCCCTCGACGGCGCGGGCGCCGCGCCCGAGGAGGTTGACCACCGTGCCGACGGCGAAGACGACGATGTTGCGTTCGTCCACCTCGAGCAACACTTCGGCCCCGGCCAAAGCCAAAGCCAGGAAGCGGTCCCGGTTTTTCCGGGCCTTGTCGAGGGTGGTGGCGGCCATGCGACGCTCAGGCCATCGCAGTGTCGTAGACGGCCCGATAGAGCGTCGAGGCGGTGCGTGCCGCGTTTGCCATCCACAGCCAGTCGCGTCCGTCCATCGGCGTGGCGCGGATGACCGCCATCAGCTCGTCGTCGGCGCCGCTGGAACGGAAAAAGAAGCTGGCCTGACTGGGCTTGAGCTTCAGGATCTGGAACAGCTTGGCGCTGTAATTCTGGCTGAAGCTGCCAGCGATGGCGTTCATCACCGCGATGACCGCCAGCCGCGCCACCGGCGCCCGTAGCGCCACGTAATAGTTATAGGCGATGTAGGATTGGCAGGCCGGCGACGGGAAGCCTTGGCGCGGGTCGGTGCCGGTGAAGCCGGTCGCTTCAAGATCGTTGAGCACCCAGCGCCAATGGTCCTTCACCTGGTCGGCCTGATGGAGAAGATAGGCGCGCACCGCCTCGCGGTCCGGCGGGCACTGCGCGGCGGCCAGGGCCGAAACGGCGGCGCCCTCATAGGTGATGTGGAAGAGCAATTGAAGGACGGCGTGATAGTCGGGCAAGCCAATCTGGCCCGCCACCACCCGCCGGCAAAGCTTGTTTTCCGGAAAAGCCAGCGCCGCGTCGTTGACGGCGCTTACGAAGTCATCCATCCCCGCCATCGTCCCCATCCCCCTTTGGCGTCTCAATTACGGCTGCTGAACATACTGGCCGGGCGCGTCGTAGAGCGGCGCGTAGCCGGCTTTGGCGTTGCCCATCGACGGCGGGGCCGCGCCCGGCGTCGAGCGCTGGGCGAGCCAGCTCTGCCAGGCCGGCCACCAGGACCCGTCGGTGCTGGGCGTGGTCGCCTTCCAGGTCTCGGCGTCGATGAACTTGTCGGTGGCGGCGCGGCTGGTCATCTGGAAGCGCCTTCCCTTCTTGCCCGGTTCGCTCACGATGCCGGCGTTGTGGCCGCCCGAGGTGAGCAGGAAGGTGACGTCGGCGTCGGACAAAAGGCCGATCTTGTAGACCGATTTCCAGGGCGCGACATGGTCGGTGGCGGTGCCGACGGCGAAGATCGGCACCCGGATGTCGGTGAGCGCCACCGGCCGGCCTTCGACCAGATAGCGGCCCTTGGCCAGCTTGTTGTCGAGGAACAGCTCGCGCAGATATTCCGAATGCATGCGGTAGGGCATGCGCGTGGCATCCGAGTTCCAGGCCATGAGATCGTTCATGGTGTCGGGTTCGCCCAAGAGATAGTGGCTGATCAGGCGCGACCAGATGAGGTCGTTCGAGCGCAGAAGCTGGAAGGCGCCGGCCATCTGCTTGGTGTCGAGCACCCCGGTGTCCCACATCAGGTCTTCGAGGTAGGTCACCTGCGATTCGTCGATGAACAGCATGATTTCGCCGGCATCCTCGAAATCGACCTGGGCGGCAAGAAGGGTCATGCTGGCCAGGCGGTCGTCGCCGTCGCGGGCCATGGTGGCGGCGGCGATCGCCATGTCGGTGCCGCCCAGGCAATAGCCGACGCCATGCACCTTGCGCTTGGGGATGATGGCCTCGACGGCATCGAGCGCCGCCATCACGCCCAGGCGGCGGTAGTCGTCGAGCCCGATCTCGCGGTCGGCGGGGCCGGGGTTCTTCCACGAGATCATGAAGACCGTGTGGCCCTTCTCGACCAGATAGCGGACCAGCGAATTGTGCGCCGACAGATCGAGAATGTAGTATTTCATGATCCAGGCGGGCACGATCAGCACCGGCTCGGCCATCACCGCATCGGTGGCGGGCGCGTATTGGATCAGCTCGATCAGCTCGTTGCGCAGCACCACCTTGCCTGGGGTCGCGCCGACATTCTGGCCGACCACATAGGCCTGCGCCGGTTGCGGCCGCTTGGCCGAGATGGCGCGCTCGACATCGTCCAGGAAATATTGGAAGCCGCGCACCAGATTCTGGCCGCCTTGCTCGATGGTGGCCTTGATGACGTCGGGATTGGTGGCCAGGAAATTCGACGGCGCCAGCATGTCGAGGAATTGGCGGGCGCCGAACGACACCATCGCCTCGTGATGCTTGGCGACGCCGCGCACGTCGGTGGTGGCGTAGTGCCACCATTGTTCGGCCAGCAGGAAGGACTGGGCATAAAGGTTGAACGGCCATTTCTGCCATTCCGGGCCGGAAAAGCGCCGATCCTGCGGCAAGGGCGAAATGAAGGGTTGCGATGGATCGGCGGTTTGGCCGTTGAGACCGGCTTGGCGCGCCTGATGGATGAGAAAGGCGATGGTCTTGCCGGCTGCGTTCTGGTTCAACTCGCCGATCTTGCCCAGCGAGTTCGAGAAATGCACCAGCCAGTCGAGATAGGCGATCAGAAGCGAGGCGGGCGATAGACCCAGGGTGAAACGGCCTTGGAGGGCGCGGACCATGCGGTCCGTGCTTTGGGTCATCCGGCCGTAGGAAGGCGCATCAAGCGCGGCGGCCGGTGGCGGCATGGGCGCAAGAGCGGGCGCGGGCCCCGCCTGGGCGGGCGCGCGGGTGGCCGGCTGGGGCGCGGCACGCTCGGGGGCGGCGCGGTTCCTCCCAGCGGGGCGGCTTGGGGCGGTCATGGGGGTGATCCTTTGGAAAGGACTCTTTTCGAACGACCAATTATACGCCGATTTTGGCTAAAAAACAGGACTCTTTCGCAGATGCGAAGGTTGAATATCAGGCCGCCGGACGCGCGGATTTCTTCGGTGTCCGGC
This sequence comes from Rhodospirillales bacterium, assembly GCA_016214125.1. Lineage (GTDB taxonomy): Bacteria > Pseudomonadota > Alphaproteobacteria > Rhodospirillales > WMHbin7 > JACRPC01. Next base: position 63,033 of record JACRPC010000002.1, read on the forward strand.
CTTCATCCTCGTCGAACAGGGCGGTGAGCGCCTTGAGCATGGTGCCGCCCAGCTCCTCGGCATCCATGATGGTGACGGCGCGCCGGTAATAGCGGGTGACGTCGTGGCCGATGCCGATCGCCACCAGTTCGACCAAGCCGGTCGCCTCGATCCATTCGATGACTTCGCGCAGATGCTTTTCCAGATAGTTGCCGGGATTGACGGACAGCGTGGAATCGTCGACCGGCGCGCCATCCGAAATCACCATCAAGATCCGCCGCTGCTCGGCCCGGCCGATCAGGCGCTGATGCGCCCACAAGAGCGCCTCGCCGTCGATGTTCTCCTTCAAGATGCCTTCGCGCAGCATCAGGCCCAGGCTCTTGCGGGCGCGGCGCCAGGGCATGTCGGCCGCCTTGTAGACGATGTGGCGCAGATCGTTCAGGCGCCCGGGATTGGCGGGCTTGCCCTCGGCCACCCAGGCCTCGCGCGCCTGACCGCCCTTCCAGGCCTTGGTGGTGAAGCCCAGGATCTCGACCTTGACGCCGCAGCGCTCGAGCGTGCGGGCCAGGATGTCGGCGCTCATCGCCGCCACCGAGATCGGCCGGCCGCGCATCGAACCGGAATTGTCGATCAAGAGCGAAACCACGGTGTCGCGGAAATCGGTGTCGGTTTCGCGCTTGAACGACAGGGCGTGCACTGGGTTGGCGACGATGCGGGCCAGGCGGCTGGAATCGAGCAGGCCCTCTTCCAGATCGAACTGCCAGGCCCGCGTCTGCTTGGCCAACAGCTTGCGCTGGAGGCGGTTGGCCAGGCGGCTGACCACGCCGGTCAGGCTGGAGAGCTGCTGGTCGAGCTGGTGGCGCAGGCGGTCGAGTTCGTCGGCGTCGCACAGTTGGGGCGCCTCGACCACCTGATCGAAGCGGGTGGCGTAGACGCGATAGGCCCCTTCGCCGCTGCCGCCCGGTTCGTTGCGGCCGCGCCGGCCGCGAGTGGGGCCGCCCGGCTCCTCGGTGCCGTGGCCGGGCATCATCATCTCGGTGGCGCCCTCGGCCGAATCCTCGCCGCCCTCGGCGGAATCGCCCTCGCCCATTTCCATCGGCGGGGTCGGCCCCGACGAGCCGCCCTGGCTTTGCTGCGGATTCTGCTGGCCATCTTCGCCCGAGCCGGTGCTGGCCTGCTCGGAACTGTCGCTTTCCTGGTCGGAATCGCTGGCGTCGCCCACCAGATCGAGCGATTTCAGAAGCTCGCGCAGGCGGCGCGAAAACAGCGCCTGATCGTCCAGGCATTCCGAGAGCCGGGTAAGCGCGCGGCCGGCCTTGCTTTCTACCCAGGGCCGCCACAGTTCCAGGGCGTGCGCGGTGGCGGGCAGGGGTTTGGCGCCGGTGAAGCGCTCGCGGGCGATCAGGCGCATCGCCTCGGTCAAGGGGATTTCCTCGCGCCGAAGCGCCCGGTCGTAGCCCTCGGCCTTGCAGCGGAACTCGAGCGATTGGGCGATGTTCTGGCTGCAACCGGCCAGGCGCCGCCCGCCCAAGGCCTCGACCCTTGCCTGCTCGACTACGTTGTAGATGTCGCGGGCCTGCGGCTCCTCGGGCATCTGGCGGGTGTGCAGCCGGTCGTCGTGATGGCGCAGCTTCAAGGCGAGCGCGTCGGCGGCGCCGCGCAGGCGAATCACATCCTCGACGCCCAGCCGCTTGGTGGGCAGCGGCAGGCGGGCGGTGGGAATGGGCTTGGCGCCGGGCGTGTTGGGCCGGGTGACCGACAGCGAGGGCGCACCCGGCGCGAAGCTCACCGTCACCTCGCCCCGCTCGGCCACCGCCTTCAAGGCGGCGGCGGTGGCGCGCTTGAAGATTTCGACCGGACCGTCCTTGTCCTCGGCCATCGGGTCCTACGTCAGCAAGCCCTTGGCGGGCGAATCGGAAAGCTCGGTGCCGAAGCAGCGCTGATAGTATTCGGCGATCACCGGGCGTTCGGTCTCGTCGCATTTGTTCAAGAAGGTGACGCGGAAGGCGAAGGCGAGATCGTTGAAGATGCTGGCGTTCTCGGCCCAGGTGATCACCGTGCGCGGGCTCATGACGGTCGAGATGTCGCCGGCGATGAAGCCCTGGCGGGTCAGATCGGCCATGGTGACCATGGCGGCGATGCGGTTCTTGCCCTCGGCGGTGTTGTAGTCGGGCACCTTGGACAGCACGATCTCGACCTCGGCGTCGTGTTCGAGATAGTTGAGGGTGGCCACGATGTTCCAGCGGTCCATCTGGCCCTGGTTGATCTGCTGGGTGCCGTGATAGAGGCCGGTGGTGTCGCCCAGCCCCACTGTGTTGGTGGTGGCGAATAGGCGGAAGGCCGGGTGCGGCCGGATGACCCGGTTCTGATCGAGCAGGGTGAGCTTGCCTTCGACTTCCAGCACGCGTTGGATGACGAACATCACATCGGGGCGGCCGGCGTCGTATTCGTCGAACACCAAGGCCGTCGGATGCTGAAGCGCCCAGGGCAGGATGCCCTCGCGGAATTCGGTCACCTGTTGGCCGTCCTTGAGCACGATGGCGTCGCGCCCGACCAGATCGATGCGGCTGACATGGCTGTCGAGATTGACCCGGATGCAGGGCCAGTTGAGCCTGGCCGCCACCTGCTCGATATGGGTCGATTTGCCGGTACCGTGATAGCCCTGGACCATGACCCGGCGGTTATGGGCGAAGCCGGCTAGGATCGCCAGCGTGGTGTCCGGATCGAAGCGGTAGGCGTTGTCGATCTCGGGGACGTGCTCGGTCTTCTGGCTGAAGGCCGGCACCACCATGTCGCTGTTGATGCCAAAGGTCTGGCGAACCACGACCGTGATATCGGGCCGATCGGCGCTGGTGGCGGGCGGCAAGGACGCGGTCATGGCAAGAAACTCCGGATAGCCGGTTGGGATCGGGGGGAGGAAATACCTATTTGGCGAGGCTGTCGAGCAGGATTTTGTAGGCGGCGGCGATCGCCTTGAAACGCTCGGCGGCGGCGTCATCGCCCGGATTGGCGTCGGGATGATGGCGCTTCACCAGCTCCTTGTAGCGGCGCTTGATCTCGGCCTTTTCCAAAGGCGGTTCCAGCCCGAACAGGGAAAGCGCCCGGCGAAGCGGCGGCGCCAGGGGCGGCGGGACGTGATCGGGCTTCCGCTTGGCCTTGATCTCGAGATCGAAGGGATCGTGGATGGCCTGTTCCGGCGCCAGGCCGTTGCGGCCCAGGGGCCAGGTCGGGCGCTGCCAGATGGTATCGGCGCGGATCATCCGCTCGATGTCGTCAATATTCATGCCGGCGCAGAAATCCCAGGCCTCGTTGTAGGCCCGAACGTGATCGAGGCAGAACCAGAAATGGCCTGCCGGTTCGTCGCGCGAGCGCGGCGCGCGATAAAGCCCCTCGGCCGCGCAACCTGTGTGGTCGCAGGGCCGGGAGCGAACCCCGGCCTCGGTCTCGACGAAGGCGTCCTGGCGTGGCTGGTAATAGCGCATGACCCCTCTAATATGAGAAGGCGCGTAGACCCTGTCCAGACTTGACCTGTTTCATCCCCAATCTCCGAGGTGCGGCCCATGTCCCGAATCGATGCCATTCGTGCCCTTCTGCAAGCCTCGCTTGATCCCCAACATCTGGAAATCATCGACGAATCCGAACGCCACCGCGGCCATGGCGGCTGGAAACCGGGCGGCGGCACTCATGTTCGCCTGGTGGTGGTCAGCGAGGTCTTTGAGGGCCAAAACCGGGTCGATCGCCATCGCCGGATCAATTCCCTGCTCGATCCTCTGCGTGCCGAGGGTTTGCACGCCTTGTCCGTCACCGCCCTTACGGGCAAGGAATGGTTGAAAAACAACTGCATAACCGGTTAGTGCAACCAGTAATCATTTTTTCCGAAATCGACGCATTTTTTGATTGCAACCGCTCATTCCTTGGCTAAAGTCGCCAGGAGATTTGGTCAGAATCTTTGGCGGATTGAGGGGCATGAAGCGGGACGGCGACGGGCGGAATTTGGAAAGCCGCAATGTGATGATCGGCGGGCGGCGAACCAGCGTTCGGCTTGAGCGGGAAATCTGGCTGGCCTTGGATGAAATCTGTCTGCGCGAAAAGGCGACCCTGCATCGTCTTTGCGGGGCGATCGATGCCCAGCGCGGTCCATCGGGGCGATCCTCGGCCATGCGGGTGCTGGCGATCGGCTATTTCCGCGAGGCGGCGACCGATATCGGCCATCAGCAAGCAGGCCATGGTCCTCTGCCGGCCGCCGATTCCCATCTTCGCGCCCCCGATCCCGGGCGGCCCCGCAGCTTTTTGGCCGCCATTCAGGCCGATCTCGCTCGGCACGCCAAGCATCGCCCATCCAAGGGTTAAGCCAGCCGCTCCGGCGTTGCCGCGTGGCGCAGGTAAAGAAAGGTGGTTTCGTGCAGGGCGTCGAGGAATTCGACCAGTTGCGCAGCGACGTGGAAGCGCTCATGCGCGGGCAGGCCGTCTTGGGCCCGATCCTGGGCACGGGCCACGATCTTGCCGGTATAGAGCGCAAGAAACCCCTCAAGAAATTCGACCAGGGGTAAGGTCTCGGAACCCCGGGCGGCCTGGGCGCGGGCGAGTTCGGCCTTGACGGTTTCCAACAGTTTCTGGCTGTAGATGGTCCGGCTTTCGCCCCAGCTTTCCTCGTGGCGCGGATGAAAGACGATGTCGTCCTCGATCCGTTTCAAGGGCAGGCGGTTCAGGGCGACCGTCAAAGGCAGCCAATAATCCCAATAGGGCATGCCCAGGCAAAAGCCGTGATCGACGAACAGCGGCACCAAAGCCGGATCAAGAAAAAAAGCGTCGAAGCCGGACAGATTGCGCTCGCCCTGGCGCGCCCCCAGGGAATCGATCTCGATCCGGGTGGCGACCAACAGCGACGCCTGGGCGGCCCCGGCGATCCGTTCCCCCAGATCGGGCGGGCCTTCGATCAGGATATCGGAATTGATCAGCCCGATCGCCGCCGCTCCCGAGTCCTTCAGCCGATCGAGCATGTCGGAGACATAGACCAGGGGGCGCCCGGCCGCGATCCGAGCGGTGCGCGGCGGCTCGACGAAGACGACGCCCGGATAGGCGGGCGCCAATTGGGCGATTTCGTCGGCCGCGTTGAACGACCAGATGGCGCAGCCCAATTTCCGCCAGGAAGCCACGGCCGCCGCCTGCACGTCGGCCCGCTTGCCCGGCGCCAGGCTGGTGGCGACCAGAAGGGGTGCGCTCATCGGATGCCCAGGGCGAAAAAATCGGTCATGATGCGATCATGAAGCCCGAGGCCGAGAGAGTCCATGACCGATGAACCCGCCGATCCCGCCGCTCTTTTCGCGCGCGCCTTGGCGGCGCACGAGGCCGGACGGTTGGGCGAAGCGGTCGAACTCTATCGGAGCCTGCTCGCCGACCGTCCGGATCTAGGCGGCCCGCGCATCAATCTGGCCGCCGCGCTCAACGATCTCGACCGTCCGGCCGAGGGGCTGGCCTGCCTCGAAGGCTTGCCGGCAACGGCGGCGGTCCTCATCAACCGCGCCAACGCGCTGCGCGGGCTGGGCCGTTTCGCCGAGGCTCTGGCCGCCACCACCCAGGCCGTTGCCCTGGAGCCCGACGACCCTCGCGCGCTTAGCAACCTGGCTCTGGTCAAACAAGATCTCGGCCGGATGGACGAGGCGGTGGCCCTGTTTGCCCAGGCGGTGGCGCGGGCGCCCGGCGAGGAAAGCCTGCGTGCCAATCTAGGGGGCGCCCTCTTGATGGCCGGGGATTTCGAGCGCGGCTGGCCGGCCTTCGAGGCCCGGCTGGCCGGCTCGGCCACGCGGGCGGCGATGCGCCAGGTGGGTCTGCCCGTCTGGTCGGGCGCGCCGCTGGCCGGGGCGCGGATTCTCATCCATGCCGAGCAGGGGCTTGGCGATACGATCCAGTTCCTGCGTTTCCTGCCCCTGGTGGCCAAGCGCGGCGGCCAGGTGATCTTCTCCGGTCAAGAGGGTCTGCGCCGTCTGGTGTCGGGCATCGAGGGCGTTCAAGCGGCGATCGGCTGGAACGACGTTCCGCCGCCTTGCGATTGCCAGGCGCCGCTTCTGTCGCTGCCCCGCCTGTTCGGCGTGACGCCCGCCACCATCCCGGCCTCGGACCTTCACGCCGATCCCGCCCTGGTGGCGGCCTGGCGGAAGCGGATCGGCGGCGAGGGCTTCAAGGTCGGACTGGCCTGGCAGGGCAATCCGGCGATGAAGGCCGATGCCAAACGGTCGGTTCCGCTCGATCGCCTGCGGCCGCTTGCCGCCCTGCCGGGCATCAGCCTGTTCGGTCTACAAAAAGGGGCGGGGCGGGAAGGGATCGCCGACGTTCCGCGAGACGATCTCGGCCCCGATTTGTCCGATCTTGCCGACACGGCGGCGGCGATCGCCCATCTCGACCTCGTCATCGCCGTCGACAGCGCGGTGGCGCATTTGGCCGGGGCGCTGGGCCGGCCGGTCTGGACCCTGGTGCGGTTCAATCCCGATTGGCGCTGGCCGCCCGGCGCCACCCGCACGCCCTGGTATCCGACGATGACCCTTTACCGCCAGGAGCGCCCGAACGATTGGGAGACGGTGATCAACCGGGTCGCCGCCGATTTGGGGGCGTTGGCGACGGCGCACACCACGCGCCCCAGATAGCGTGGAAGGCGGCTTCGAGCTGGCGGGCGAAGGCGGGTCCGTCCAAGAGGGGCGAGGCGGCAAGCTGGGTGCGCAGGCCGGCGCGGCGGCGGGCCAGGGCATCGAGGTCGGTGGCCTGGGCG
>JACRPC010000031.1 GCA_016214125.1 Rhodospirillales bacterium
CCCGAGCTTCGCAGCTCACATACGAAAACAGCCCTTCCGTCCGAACATCGCCGCCGCGCATCGCGCCCCCCCCTTGAATGCCGCCGGTGAATCGAATCACGACGGCGCCCCAGAGGGAAGGGTTTTTCCGCAGCCTGTTAGAGAGTTAATATGGTGCCAAAACGATGCCTTGGCAGCCTTTGCCCGTGTCAAATTCGAAATCGTTCATGATCCGCCGTGCGGATTGGAAATCGTCACAAACCGCGACGTCGGGCACGCAGCGCATGGTCCAATCGCCGCCGCGTGAACTATGCTTTTCGTTCGTCATCGGCGGATTGACGAACACCATATAGGGACCGAAGGGTTTGTTGCCCCAGACGGAAATGGGCGATTCCAGTTCGAACAGATAACGGGTTCCGCCGCCGCGTTTGATGACGTGGTCGTAAAGATATTCCTCCTTGGCCAGGGTCCGGTATTGAAAGCGCCCGGCAATCGAAAAAATCATGAAATCGGCGGCCACCAGCAACTCGCCGGCCCGTTTGGGTCCTGACATTTCATACCAGGTGCCATAGATGTCGTCACGGCAGGGTTCGAGAACCCAGCTTTTCTCCTTATTCGTGATGACGGGCTTGCCGTATTCGAGCAGCCGGATGTCTTCGTCGCTAAGTTTTTCCGATCGATAGGCTTCGTAATCCTCGTTACCGATCGGCTCGCGCTTGACCCGTTTGACCTTCGCCACCGCCTCGCCGGCGGCGCAAACCAACGCCATCACCAGGGCGAGCATCAGCGCCAGGCCGACACGCGAAAAAGGGCGAAGGCGGAAAGGGCGGAGGAAACGAACCACGCCAGGCTCCGGGCGCAATAAGGGCGTATTCGCCAAGCACGCTACCGCTGCGGGCGAGGTGTGTCAAGCATAAATTTATGGTATGTTCTTAATATATTCGTCATTGTGCCGGCGTCGACCTAGACGGCTTCATGGTGATCTCCTGTTTGTTGGGTTGGGCAAAAAAAGGGCCAAGGGATGGTTCCCTTGGCCCTCGGTTACCGGCAGGATTGCCGGTTTTGGTTAGCGTCAGAAGTTTTTCTTGCGCTCGTGGTGATCGCGCAACGCGTCAAGATAGGCGCGCACGGCATCGTGTTTGGGTTTCAAGTTGGCGGTAAGCCGTCCGATAGGGTGAAGCACCTTATCGAGTGCATCCTCATCGACCAGAAAGAGGCGCCGGTTATCGATCGCCGGCGAAGTCATGTCGGGGTTGAGCCGGAAGGCCTCGCCAAGATCGGGCGAGGCGGCAAGGAGCGTGCCGTCCTCAAGCCGGATCATCGCAAAGGGCAGGGCAAAGACCCATTCCTCGAAGGATTCGCCCGGGTAATCGCTGTTGTGGAGTGGCCGGCGCGGTTTGTCGAGATAGGCCAGCCAATATTTTTTCCACGTCCGATCCACCCCCATGCCCTGGGCGCGCGTCTCTTCCGGCGAAAGTTTGCGAAAGAAAGTCAGATGAGGAAAGAAGCCGCGATACCAATCTTCTTCATCCAAGGCGGCGGTTATGTAATTGAGGGAATCGCCGTTGGGGAATTCAATTCGACCACTCCGCCCCCACTGGGAATAATGCTTGCGCTTGTCCGCCTGCTGGGCCGGATCGGTGGTGACGAAGCTTTCGCCCGAGAAGAATTTAATCCAGCCGGTGCGGCCGCCGCCGCCGAACCGGATCACGACGTCGCCATCCTCGGCCATCTCAACATCGAGGCTGCTATCATCGACCACCCATTCGGCCATGGGAATGGTCCGCTGCCAAAGATCGGGATAGGGCGGAAAGGGCGCGGGCTTTTTGGTGTCCGGCGCTTGCGCCTTCGCCTCGCCGGCCGCCAAGCCAAACGCCATCGCCAACGCGAGCATCAGCGCCAGGCCGAAACGCGAAAAAGCGGGGAGGCGGAAAAGGCAGAGGAAACCAACCACGCCAGGCTCCGGGCGCAATAAGGGCGTATTCGCCAAACACGCTACCGCTGCGGGTGTGGCGTGCCAAGCATAAATTTATGTTATGTTCTTCTAATGTTTATGTCAGACTTTCGGTCTTGGCCGCCTTAACGCCGTAAGATAGGCGCAAGCCGCGCCCGCCTGGCGGGCTTTCGATTCATAGCGGGTGGGCGGCCAGTCAACGGGCCGATCCGGATGGCGGGTCAGGGTGAAGTCGGGGCTGGCCGCCAGATGGCGGATCGCCCAATCGACATAGACCGGATGGTCCGAAGCAAGGCGCAGCGGCGCGCCGTCGGCCAGGATGCGGGCCAGTTGCGCCAGATTGTCGGGACCGATGAAGCGGCGTCGGGCGTGGCGCTTCTTCGGCCAGGGATCGGGAAAGAGCAGGAAGGCGCCATCGATCGACGCCTCGGGCAGGCAGGGCAGAAGGCGCCTGGCATCCTCGGGGAAGATGCGGATGTTGGCGATCGCCTCGGCCTCGATCAGGGTCAAGAGCCCGCCCAGCCCGTTGGCGAAAACCTCGCAGCCGATCAGCCCCACCTGGGGATTGGCCTTGGCCTGGGCGGCCGTGTGCTCGCCGGCGCCGAAGCCGATTTCCAGCCACACCGAACGCGGCCGGGGATCGAACAGGGCGGCGGGATCGAGCGCCTGGCCTTCGGGCGGCAGGGCGACGGTCAGGCGGGGCAGAAGGCCAAGCAGCAAGTCCCGCTGGCCGGCGCGCAAGGGGCGTCCCTTGCGCCGGCCGTAGAAGCGGGGAGGGGCCGGCTCAGGCCCCAAACGCCTTTTTCAGCGGGCCGACCAGATCGGCCCTCTCCCACGAGAAACCGCCATCGGCATCGGGCGCACGGCCGAAATGGCCGTAGGAGGCGGTGCGGGCGTAGATCGGCCTGTTCAGGCCCAGATGCTCGCGGATGCCGCGTGGACTAAGGTTCATCAGCTCCTGCAGCACCTTGGAAAGCTTGTCTTCGTCGACCTGGCTGGTGCCGGCGGTGTCGATATAGACCGACAGCGGCTTGGAAACGCCGATCGCGTAGGAAAGCTGGATCAGACACTTCGTCGCCAGACCGGCGGCGACCACGTTCTTGGCCAGATAGCGGGCCGCGTAGGCGGCCGAGCGGTCGACCTTGGTCGGGTCCTTGCCCGAAAAGGCGCCGCCGCCATGCGGCGCCGCACCGCCATAGGTGTCGACGATGATCTTGCGGCCGGTCAGCCCGGCGTCGCCGTCGGGACCGCCGATGACGAAGCGGCCGGTCGGGTTGACGTAGAAGCTTTCCTCGGGGCACATCCAGCCCTTGGGCAGCACGTTCAGCACGTGCGGGCGCACGATCTCGCGCACCTCTTCCTGGCTGGCGCTTTCATGATGCTGGGTGGAGACCACCACCGAGGTGGCGCCCACCGGCTTGCCGCCCGCATAGCGCAGCGTCACCTGGCTCTTGGCGTCGGGGCCAAGCTTGGTGAGCGCGCCGGAATGGCGGGCCTCGGCCAGCGATTTCAAGATGCCGTGGGCGAAATGGATGGGCGCCGGCATCAGATCGGGGGTTTCGTCGCAGGCGTAGCCGAACATGATGCCCTGGTCGCCGGCGCCCTCGTCCTTGTTGCCGGCGGCGTCGACGCCCTGGGCGATGTCGGCCGACTGGGCGTGCAGCAGGATCTCGACCTTGGCGTTCTTCCAATGGAAGCCGGCCTGCTCGTAACCGATGTCACGGATGCAGCGCCTTGTGGTTTCCTCGATCAGCGCGCTGGTCACCGATTTGGGGCCGCGCACCTCGCCGGCCAGCACGACGCGGTTGGTGGTGCACAGCGTCTCGCAGGCCACCCGGGCGTAGGGATCGGCCGACAGGAAGGCGTCGACCACGGCGTCGGAAATGCGGTCGCAGACCTTGTCGGGATGGCCTTCGGATACGGATTCGCTGGTGAACAGATAATCGGCCTTGGACACGATCGTCTCCTTCCGAATGGGTGGGCGGGCGGGACAAATGAAACGCGCCGGGAAACGGGTTCCCGGCGCGCGCCGTTGTTGCAGTCTTTCGCCCCTAGGTCAAGGGGTTTCAGTCGTCGGAATCGTCGCCGCGGCCGCTGCCCCCCAGGGCCTTGGCCAGCTCGAAGATGCGCTTGCGCACATGCGGATCGGCGATCTTGTAATAGGCCCGCACCAGCTCGAGCGTTTCGCGCTTGGTGAGCGGGTCGTGCTCGAACACTTCCGGCGGATCTTCGGACAGGCCGATGATCTGGCGCGGGCTTTGGCGCGTCACTTCGTCGGCCATGTCGTCGAAGAAGTAGGAGACCGGCACGTCGAGCACGTTCGAAAGATCGTAAAGCCGACTCGAGCCGATGCGGTTGGCGCCGCGCTCGTACTTTTGCACCTGTTGGAAGGTGAGGCCGATGGCCTCGCCCAGCTTCTCCTGGCTCATGCCGAGGAGCGTGCGGCGCAGCCGCACCCGGTTGCCGACATGGACGTCGATCGGATTGGGCTTGCCCGAGGCGGTGCGGCCTCGGCTGGATTTGCGGGAAACGGGTTTTCTTGGGGTGCGCGGGGCTGCTGCCATGGGGTTCGTCGCTCTCGAAAGGTTGAACAGAGGGTCAGATCAAATACATGAAACCGAATTCATCCTAAGGTCGAACAGTACCCATACAAGATTAGGCGAGTCAACAGATCGTCGCATAGAGTTACAAAAAACTCATGTAGTCCTTAATATCCACGAAATCGCCGAAATAGCAGCACGCTAACAAGGGCAATGAAAAGGAAGGGCGTATCGCGAAACCGCGAGTAGTAGGTGGGGAGGGGGGTCGGCTTTGGTAAGGGGGAATCGAGGAATCCGGTCTGACCAAGTTTAAGGTGACTGACCGTTCGGCCATATGGATTAACGACTACGGATATTCCCGTATTGGCGGCGCGTACAAGGGGCAGACCCTCCTCGACCGCCCGCAAAATGGCGGCGGCCAGATGCTGATAGGGGCCCGAGGACATCCCGAACCAACCGTCATTGGTGACGTTCAACAGCCAGGCCGGGCGGTTGGCGGGATCGGTCACCGCACCGGGGAAGATCACTTCGTAGCAAATGAGCGGGCTGGCCGGCGGCAGACCCGGCAGAGCCAGCGATACCGGACCCGGCCCGGTCGAGAAATCGGCCTTGCTGGGCACGATGCGTTCGATGGGCAGGAGACCGCGCAGGGGCACGTATTCGCCAAAAGGCACCAGATGGACTTTGTCATAAGCGCCCACCACCCGGCCTTGGCCGTCGATCGCCACCAGGCTGTTCCAAACCTCGAAGGGCTCGACCGCGGGTGCGCTCGCCCGAGGCACGCCGGTGATGAGCAGGCCGCCCGGCGGCACCGCCTGGGCCAGAACCGACAAGGCCATCGGATCGCGCTCGACCAGGAAGGGCACCGCCGTTTCCGGCCAAAGGATGTGGGTGGGCGGCGGATCGCTGGGCGGATCGGGGGGGCGGCGGCTCAGATCGAGATGCTTGGCGACATGGTCGGCGCGGCGCTCCTGGCGCCACTTCTCCTTCTGGTCGATGTTGGCCTGCACCAGACGAAGCCGCACGCCCGGCACCATCGCGTCGCTCGCCCCGGCCAGACGCGCCCAGCCGAAACCGACCCAAAGGATCGCCAGCGCCAGGCCGCCCGCCAACGCCAGCCGAACGCGGGGGCCGGGTTGGCGCTCGACCAGCAGGACGGGAAGGGCGGCCAGGAAAACGGTGATGAAGCCCAGACCATGGGCGCCGATCGCCGAGGCGGGCTGGATCATGACGTCGGAAAAGGTCCAGACGGTGCCGATCAGGTTCCAGGGAAAGCCGGTCAGCACCCAGCCGCGCAGCCATTCGACCAGGGTCCAGGCGCCGGCCAACACGAGAAGGCGGGCCGGGCCTTGGCTCTTGGCGTCGCGCACCAGAAGCGTCGCCAGGCCGGGAAAGATGGCGAAACCGGCCGAGAGGCCGAAGACCGCAAAGGGCACCAGCCAGCCGAATTTGGCGATGTCGACGAACAGCGCGTTGGCGATCCAATAAAGCCCGGCGGTGAAATAGCCGAAGCCCCACCACCAGCCGGTGAAGAAGGCGCCCGCGCGGCAGAGCGGCCGGTCGAGCATGAGGACCAGCCCGGCAAAGGCCGGCACCAGCAGGGCCACCAGATGAAGCGGCGGCAGCGCGCCGGCGGCCGCCAGGCCGAAAAGAATCAGCAGCCCCCGCCGCTTCCAGCCCTTGGCTTCGGCCAGGGCCCGGGGCCAGGCCCAGGCGGAGGGATTCATGCCCCGGCTTCCGCGCCCGAATCCGGGGGCAGGCGCAGACGCAGGCGGCGCACCCGTCTTGGATCGGCCTCGAGGATTTCGAATTCGATGCCGGCGCCGTGGGTGATGATCTCGCCCCGTCCGGGCACCCGTCCGGCAAGCTGGGTGACCAGCCCGCCCAGGGTGTCGATGTCTTCGCGCTCCTCGTCGGAGAGCAGAACGCGGTCGAGCATGGTTTCCAGATTCTCGACCGGGGCGCGGGCATCGGCCTCCAGGGTCCGCTCGTCGAGGCGGCGGATTTCGGGCTCGGAATCGAGATCGTGTTCGTCCTCGATCTCGCCCACGATCTGTTCGACCACGTCCTCGATGGTCATCAGCCCGTCGATGCCGCCATATTCGTCGACCACCACGGCCAGATGGGTGCGCTTCTGGCGCATCTCCATCAGAAGATCGAGCACCCGGGCCGAGGGGGCGACGAACAGCACCTTGCGCAGGATGCGGTTCATCTGGAAGGGTTGGCCCGATTTCACCCAGACCAACAGATCCTTGATGTGGACCATGCCGATGACGTCGTCGAGCGTGCCGCGATAGACCGGCATGCGCGAATGACCCTCGCGGGTGAAGCAGGCTAAAAGCTCGTCAAGACCGATCGAGGCGGGCACGGCGACGATGTCGGCCCGGGGCACCATGACGTCGGCGGCCGAGACGTCGCGCAGGCGAAGCACATTGCCCAGAAGGGCGCGCTCGTGCGGATCGATCGGGGTTTCGCTTTCCTGGCGCTCCTCGATCAGCTCTTCCAGGGTCTCCAGGGCCGAAGGCTCGACACTCTTGGCCTTGACCAGACCCTTGAGCCAGTCGCGCAGCGCGTCGGCCAGCGGCGGCTTGGTCTCGTTCACGCCCGTCCCCCGCGATAGGGGTCGGCGATGCCGAGATCACCCAGCACCGCCACTTCCAACGCCTCCATCCGCCGGGCGTCGGCGGGCCGGTCATGCTCGAAGCCCATCAGGTGCAGCACCCCATGCACGACCAGATGGGCCAGATGATCGGCCAAGCTCTTGCCCTGCTCCTTGGCCTCGGCCCGGCAGGTTTCCAAGGCCAGAGCGACATCGCCCAGATGAAGCGGCTCGCCCGGGGCCGTCGCCTCATCCTCGATCGCCGGGAAGGCCAGCACGTTGGTCGGCTTGTCCTGGCCGCGGAAATCATGGTTGAGGCGCCGGATGGCGTCATCGTCGGCCAGCAGAAGCGCCACTTCGATTTCCGCCCGGCCGCGGGTGGGATCGTTTTGCGCGGCCGCGGCGCGGAAGGCGGCCTTGGCCGCCCGGCGGCATAGGGCAGCGGCGCCGGGCAGCGCCGTCTTCCAGGCCGCCGACTGGTTAAGCTCGACCCGCAGCCGCTCAGCCATGATCGGCGCCTTTGCGCGATTTGGCCTCGCGCGCCGCATAGGCGCGCACGATGCGGGTGACCAGTTCGTGGCGGACCACGTCGCGGTCGGTCAAATGCACCACCGCCACCCCTTCGAGCCCACCGACGATCGCCAGCGCGTCGGTCAGACCCGAGCGCTGGCCCTTGGGCAGATCGACCTGGCTGGGATCGCCGGTCACCGCCATGCGGGCGTTCTCGCCCAGCCTGGTGAGCAGCATCTTCATCTGCATCGGCGTGGTGTTCTGGGCCTCGTCGACGATGACGAAGGCGTTGGCCAGCGTGCGGCCGCGCATGAAAGCCAGGGGCGCCACCTCGATCTCGCCGCTCTCCAGGCGCTTGGCGACCTGATCGGAGGGCAGCATGTCGTAAAGGGCGTCGTAGAGCGGCCGCAGATAGGGATCGATCTTCTCCTTGAGATCGCCGGGCAGGAAGCCCAGCCGCTCGCCCGCCTCGACCGCCGGGCGCGACAGCACGATGCGGTCGACCTGGCCCTTGACGAGCAGGCTCACCGCACGGGCCACCGCCAGATAGGTCTTGCCGGTGCCGGCCGGGCCCAACCCGAACACCAGATCGTGGGTGACGAGCGCGCGCAGATAATCGGCCTGGCCGGGGCTGCGCGGACCGATGGTGCGCTTGCGGGTGCGCTGGAGCAGATCGTCGGCCTCGTCGCCGGCTTCGGCCAAACGAATGGCGGAATCGATGTCGGCCGATTCCAGGGGCGCGCCGTGCAGGGCGCGTTCCCACAGCCGCTCGAGCGCCGCCTTGGCGGTCTCGACGGCGTGGCGCTGGCCGGTGAGGTTCATCGTTCCGCCCTTGAGCGCGAATTCGACGCCCAGCTTGCGGCCCAGCCGTTCGAGATGGATGTTGTGCGGGCCGGCGAGCGCGCGCAGGCGGACGTTGTCGGCGAAATCGCGGTGCGCGGTGACGGTCTTCATGCCGGTCATGCCGCCAATTCGCCGGCCAGGCTGTTGGCGTGGCTTTCGCGGATGCGCACCGCCACCACCTGGCCGAACAGGCTTGGCGGCGCCGCCAGATGCACGGGCTGCATGGTGGGACCGCGCCCGGCAAGCTGGCCGGGGTGGCGGCCCGGCCGGTCGAGAAGCACCGGCAGGACGCACCCGACGCAGGACTCGAGATGGGCGCGGGCCTGGGAATCGATCAGGGCCTGCAAACGATCCAGCCGCTGGGCCTTTACCGCCTCGGGCACCGGATGGGGCAATTGGGCGGCCGGAGTGCCGGGCCTGGGGCTGTATTTGAAGGAGAAGGATTGGGCGAAACCGACGCTGGCGATCAGATCGAGGCTGGCCTGGAAATCGGCTTCGCTTTCGCCGGGAAAGCCGACGATGAAATCCGAGGACAGCGCCAGATCGGGGCGGACGGCGCGCAGCCGATCGACCAGACGGCGATAATCATCGGCGTCATGGCCGCGATTCATCGCCCGCAAAATGGCGTCCGAGCCCGATTGCACCGGCAGATGCAAGAAGGGCATCAGCTTGGGATTGTCGCGGTGCGCGCCGATCAGATCGTCGCTCATGGCACCCGGATGCGAGGTGGTGTAGCGCAGCCGCTCCAGCCCCTCGATCTCGGCCAGGGCGTCCAGCAGCCTAGCCAGGCTCCAGCCTTCGGCCTGCCAGGCGTTGACGTTCTGGCCCAAGAGCGTGATCTCGCGCGCCCCTTGATCGACCAGCCGGCGGGCCTCGTCCAGAATCACCTGGGCCGGGCGGGCGTATTCGGCGCCTCTTGTGTAGGGCACGACGCAGTAGGTGCAGAATTTGTCGCAGCCCTCCTGGATCGCCAGGAAGGCCGAGGGGCCCTGCGCGCCCTGGGCGGGCAGATGATCGAATTTGGGTTCGGGCGGGAAATCGGTGTCGAGCAAACGGCCCTGGCCGCGTTCGAGCTTGGCCACCATCTCGGGCAGGCGGTGATAGGTTTGCGGTCCGAAGACCAGATCGACCTGGGGGGCGCGGGCCAGGATCTCCTCGCCCTCGGCCTGGGCGACGCAACCGCCGACGGCCAGAAAAAGCGGCCGGCCCTGGCGGGCGCGGGCGTCTTTGAGCGCCTTCAGGCGTCCCAGTTCGGAAAAGACCTTCTCGGCCGCCTTCTCGCGGATGTGGCAGGTGTTGAGGATGACGAGATCGGCCTCGTCGGCCGCCTCGACCGGGCCATAGCCGAGCGGCGCCAGCACGTCGGCCATGCGGGCGCTGTCATAGACGTTCATCTGACAGCCATAGGTCTTGATGAAGAGCGTGCGGGCCACGGTGATGCGGGCCTCAGCCTTTGTCCGGTTCGTCGAGCGGCACGCCGTAAAGCTCCAGCCGGTGTCCGGTCAGGCGGAAGCCGTGGCGCTTGGCGATGGCGCGCTGCAGCGCCTCGATCTCCTCGGAGCGGAACTCGATGACCTTGCCGGTGCTGGTGTCGATCAGATGGTCGTGATGCTGATTGGGCTGCTTTTCGTAGCGGGCGCGGCCGTCGCCGAAATCGTGGCGCTCGAGAATGTTCGATTCCTCGAAGAGGCGCACGGTGCGATAGACGGTGGCGATGCTGATCTTCGGATCAATGGCGCTGGCGCGGCGATAGACCTCTTCGACATCGGGATGGTCGCGCGCCTCGGACAGCACCTGGGCGATCACCCGGCGCTGTCCGGTCATCTTCATGCCGCGTTCGACACAACGCTCCTCGATCCGCGATCGCATCCGTGCCTCGTCGATTGGCCTTGAAATCGATAATCAATATAGGTTCTTCGGAAGCAAAACGAAAGGGCGTCGGCAGAGCGCCGACGCCCGGGCAAACTCTGGAGGGCGTGCTACCGGCGGCCGCGCTTGCGCGGCTTGGTGCCCAGCCCGATCTTCTTGGCCAAATGGCTGCGGTGGGCGGCGTAATTGGGCGCGACCATCGGATAGTCGGCGGGCAGGCCCCAGCGCTCGCGGTAATCCTCGGGCGTCAGGCCGTACGAGGTCATCAGATGGCGCTTCAGCATCTTGAGCTTCTTGCCGTCTTCAAGGCAGACGATATAGTCGGGCGTCACCGACTTCTTCACCGACACCGCCGGTTCGGGCCGTTCGGGCTGCGACGGGGCGTTGCCGAGATTGGTCAGACTCCGATAGACTTCCTGGATGAGGTGCGGCACGTCGCCCGGGGCGACCGAATTGTTGCCAAGATGGGCGGCGACGATCTGGGCGGTCAAAGCCAGAACGTCGTTGGAAGACGTCGAATCGGCCATTATATGCTATCCCCTTATGCGAATGTTCACGGTCAGCGTCTCTCCACGCCTTTCGACTATTCTATAGTTCTTTTTAGTTACAATGGCAACAACCGAAATCAGGATTGCCCAAAAGGAAAGCGAATGAAGCCAAGTGCTCAATACTTCATCGACATCACCGGCGAGGTCTGCCCGATGACCTTTGTCAAAACAAAATTACAAATTGAAAAAATTGGTGCCGGGGAAATTCTCGAAGTCCGCTTGAAGGGTGAAGAGCCTTTGAAAAACGTGCCGCGTTCCGTTGTCGAACTCGGCCATCAAATCTTGGAAAAAACCGCCGAACCGGGTGAAGGCCCCTTGGGAATTCATCGGTTAATCATCAAGAAATCACCATGACCACTATTTGATTTCGGTCAATACCGGTCCTTCGGTCCAAATAAGAAAAGTTCGGATCGGCCGCTCGGGCCAAATTCCGGCCGCCAAGGCGCGATAGGCCTGAAGCTGGTGACGATAGGCTTCGGGGATCGCGTCCTCGGCTCGGGGCGGAAGGCGGTCGGTCTTGTAATCGGCGATCCAGACCGCATCGGGCAGAACGGCCAGGCGGTCGATCCGGCCGCGGATCACCCGCTCGCCCACCTGGCCGACGATCGGCGCCTCGGCCTGCGAGCGGGGTCCGAACAGGGGTGCCCAATCGGGATGGTCCAACACCGCCAGCGCCGCCTCCAACATTTCCGTGCGGGCCGCGGCGTCGAGATCGCCGGCCTGGCGGTCAAGAAAGCGTCGGCCCAGCCGGGCGCGGTCGGCGGGCGCCCGATCGGGCAGGGTCTGCAACAGGCGATGGATAAGCTGGCCGCGCCGGTAGCGGGCGCTGCCCTCGGGCGCCAGCGGCGAGAGGGGCGGCGGCGCCGCCAAAGCGGGCCGCGAGGGGATCAGGGGCTTGGCCGGTTTGGGCTCGGGCGGCGCCGGCCGGTCGGCCCAGGCGGGCAGGGCGGGCGGCGGCGGCGGAGCCGGCGGCCCGAGGGGCATTTCGCCCTCCGGGCGCGCGCCCTCGACCACCCAGATCGGGCCGCCCGGCCAGGCCCGATCGGCGGCCAGCTCCGGGCTTTCGACGGCGCGGCCGATCCGTTCCAGCCCCAGGCGGACGCGGTCGTGCCAATTGCCGTCGGGGGCCCGCCGGTTGGTATCCCAGCCGCAGACGATCAGCCGGTCGGCCGCCCGGGTCATGGCGACATAGAGCAGACGGTTGGCTTCCCGCCCATCGGCGGCCTTGGCCTGGTCGCGGGCCGCCTGACTTTGCCGGTCGCGCCAGGTCGCGGCGGGGGCCCACAGAGGCAGAGCCGCCTCGCCCGCACCGCTCCACACCAGGGCGGAACCCTGACCCATCTGGCCCCTTGTGTCGGGCAAGATAACGATCGGCGCCTCCAACCCCTTGGCGCCATGCACGGTCATGATGCGCACCGCGTCGGCCTCGCCGGTTTCCGGATCGCGCTTGATTTCGGTGGCGCCGCCCTCCAGCCAGGCCAGGAAGCCCTGCAGGCTGGCCGGGTGGCGGGCTTCGAAGGCCAGCGCCAGGTTGAGGAATTCGTCGATCGGCTCGCCGGCTTCCGGCCCCAGCGCCGCCAACAGCCTTTTCCGTCCGCCGCCCGGCCCCAGGAGCCTGGCGTAGAGATCGTGGGGCGAGCGCCAATCGGCCTCGGCCAGGAAGCCCGCCAGGCTTGCCAAGGCATCGCCGAAAGGCGGGCGATCCTTGGCGTCCTCGAGGGCGGCCCACAAGCGGCCCTCGCGCCCATGCGCCAGATCGAACAGATCGTCCTCGCCAAGCCCCACCAGGGGCGATTTCAGAACCGCGGCCAGCGCCAGATCGTCCTCGGGCAAAAGGGCGACCCGGCCCAGCGCCATCAAATCCATCACCGCCATCGCCTCGGTCAGCACCAGCCGGTCGACGCCGGCCACCGGCACCTCAAGCGCCTTCAATTCGCGCACCAGATCGACGACGAAGGCGTTGCGCCGGCGCACCAGCACCAGAATGTCGCCGGGCCGGGCGGCGCGCCGGCAGGATGGCAGAGGCTCGCGGCCGATCATCGCCTTGATATGGCGCGCCAGCAGTCCGGCCAGACGGGCGCGGGGCGAATCGCCCGCCACCCGCTCGACCGGCGGCTTCCAGGGCTCGGGCTGATCGGCGTCCTTGGGTTGGATCGGCGGCCAAAGCTCGACCCGTCCGCCCGCCGTCTGGCGATGGGCAAGATGACGCGGATAGCCCTGGCCGAGATCGAGGCCGTCGCGCGCCTTGGGATCGTCAAACACCGCATCGACCGCCTGCAAGAGCGCCGGGGCGGCGCGGAAGCTCACCGCCAGCCCCACGGTGCGCCAGCCATGGCCGGCCTTGGGCAGCCGGTCCTCCAACATTAGGCGCATCGATTCGAATTCCTGGGGATCGGCGCCCTGGAAACCGTAGATCGATTGCTTGACGTCGCCGACCGCGAAGATGGTGCGGGTCGGCCGCTCAGCCCCTTGGCCGGCGAACATCTCGGCGACCAGGGCGCGGGCCACCGCCCACTGGTCGGGATTGGTGTCCTGGGCCTCGTCGATCAGGATGTGGTCGATGCCGCCATCGAGCTTGTAGAGAACCCAGGCGGCGCCCTCTTCGATCAGCCGCCTGGCCGCCAAGATGAGATCGTCGTAATCGAGCCGCGCCAGGCCGGCCTTGGCCCGGCGGTAATCCTCAAGAATGGCGCCGCCCAGGGTGAGCAGGGCGGCGGTCGCCTGGCGGGTAAGCGCCGCCTTCTCGCGCTCGCGCAGTTGGGCCAGCCGGTCGGCCTCGGTTTGCAGCGCCGCCTCCAGACCGTCCCAGGCCTTGATGGCCTCCTTGGTGGCGGGGCGGGCGAAGGGCTGGCCGCTCTTGGTCAGGAAGGCGCCCTGATAGTCGGCGAAGCGCGCCGCCCTTGCCTCGGGATCGGCGGCCAGCCAGGCGGCGATGGCCCGGCCCTTGTCTTTGTCCTTCGCGCTTCCCCGTTCCAGCGCCGCTACCGCTTGGCGTAAAGCGGCGGCGGCGAAGCGCGCCTCGGCGCAGCCGGCCGCGATCATGGCCTCGGGCGTCTCGCCGGGATCGAGCCCAAGCCGACGCTCGATGGCGCCCATCAGCCCGTCAAGGCCATGATGGCGTTCGATCAGGCGGGCCAGCCGCCCGCTTTGGCGGGCCAACTCGCCCAAAAGATCGGGGAAGTTGCGGGCGTGCAGCCGGCCGGTGACGATGTCGAGCGCCTGGGCGAGCGCCGGATCGATCGTGGGCCTGGCGCGGGCCAAGACGTTGCGCTCGGCCTGGGCCAAGAGTTCGGCAGCGTCGCGCTCGTCGAGCACCGCGAAATGCGGCGCCACCCCGGCCTCCAGGGGAAAGCGGGCCAGCACCGACTGGCAGAAGGCGTGGAGCGTCTGGATCGCCAGCCCGCCCGGCGCGTCGAGCACTTGGGCGAACAGCCGGCGCGCCCGGGTCCGCATCGGGGCGTCGGGCGGCTGGCCGGTCAGCTTGGTCAAGTGGTGGTCCAGCGCCTCGTCGTCGGCGATCGCCCACAGCGCCAGCAGATCGGCCAGCCGGTTCGCCATCTCGGCGGCGGCGGCCTTGGTGAAGGTGAGGCAGAGGATGCGCGCGGGCGCCACGCCGGCCAGCAGCAAATTGAGCAGCCGGTCGACCAGCACCTTGGTCTTGCCCGAGCCGGCCGAGGCCGACACCCAGACCGAACATTGGGGATCGGCGGCCCGGCGCTGGTCGAGGGCGGCTTCGTCGGCCAGGACGCTCACGGCTCGGCCTCCTCGCTCTCCTCGGCCCCGTCCTCCTCGGGCGCCGCCTGCCATTCGGCGAGCCTTGCCAGATGGGCGTAATCTTCCGAGCGCCGGTTGGCCCGGCCGGGAACCGGCTGGGCGAGATAGGGCGTTTCGGGCCGGTCGAAGCGGGCCACCAGCTCCTTGAGGCGGGCCAGGGCCTGGTCGGCCAGTTCGCTGGCCGGGGTCTCGGTGATCGGCCATTCCCGGCCGCCCGATCGGTCGCCGGACAGCCGCCAATAGACGAGCTGGGCGATCGGCGCCGCCGGCAGATCGGCGAAACCGCCCTGGCGGGCGATCGCGGCTTCCAGCGGCAATTGCGGCGCGAAGCCGGCTTTGACTTCCTTTTGGCTGGGCAGGGCGCCGGTCTTGTAATCGAGCAGCGCCAGGCTTCCGTCGCCCAGTCGCTCGATGCGGTCCGCCTTGGCCGACAGGGTGAAGGTGCCGCCCGGCGCCTCGAAGGCCAGGCGGCCTTCAATCTCGCTCCAGCAGCGCGGCTTGCCTTGGCGGCGGGCCGCTTCCGCTTCGGCGACCCAGCCAGCGATGCGGCGAAGGCGCGGCCACCAATAGGCGGCAAGACCCGGGAAGGCCTGGAAATCCTCGATCCGCTTGGCCGCCAGATCGACCAGCACCTTTTGGGGATCGCCGGGCAGGTCTTCGGGGTAGAGCTTCAGGAAGGCGTCGAGAAGGCCATGGACCAGATTGCCAAAATCGGCGTCGCCGGGCAGGGCGTCCAAGGGTTCGAGCGGCTTGAGATTCAAGATGCGCCTTGCGTAAAGCGCATAGGGATCGCGCATCCAGGTTTCGATCTCGGTCACCGAAAGACGACGCGGTCTTGCCGCAACCGGCGGACAGGGCCTGGGCGCCTGCGCGGGAGGCCGCCGGGGTCCTTGCCAGGGTCCTTGATCGAGCCCGGCTTCCCAATGAAGCGGGGTGTCGTCGGCCCAAGGCGCGCGGCGATCGGGCTGGGCCAGGCCCAGCGCCCGCATCGCGGCCTCCAGACGCAACAGCCAGCGCGAGGCCTGGGTGGGCGTGCCCTGAACGCGCCGCGACCGGGTCAGCACCAGCCGGGGCGCCGCCGCCCCTTGGACGAAATCATGGGCGGCCAGCCCGATCCGGCGCTCGGGCGAGGGCAGGCCGAAGGCCTTGCGCATCGGCCGCGACAGCCAGGGATCGGCGGGCGGCGGTGCCGGCCAGACTCCCTCGTTGAGGCCGCCCAGGATCATCCGGTCGGCCTGTTGCAGGCGCGCTTCCAAGGGGCCCCAGATATGCAGGCGGGGATGGCGGCCATAGGCGGGGCGGACCGCCGCGTTCTCCATCAGGGTTTCCAAAAGGGTCGGCCAGGCGGCGCCTTCGATCGAGTCGAGATCGCGGGCGGCGCCGGCCAGCTCGGCCACGAAATGGGCCAGGGCCTCGCCATCCTCGCCCATCCATAGGCGGGCCGCTCCGGTCAGGGCGTCGCTGGCCGCCACCGCCTCGGCCAGGGCGACCTGGGCGGCGAGCAGCCGATCGATCGGCGCCTCGGGCGCGGCGATCAGCCGGGCCAAGGGCGCCTGGGCCTCGTCGAGCCGCTCCAGCCAGACATCCTGGACGCCATCGCGAAGAGCGGCCAGCCCGGGCGCCGGACGGGGGCCGCGAAGCTTCGCCAGCTCAAGGCCGCGCACCCGGCGGCGCAGCTCGGCGGGCGCCAGGCCCAGCGCCGCCAGGGGATGCTTGAGAAGCGCCAGCAGATCCAAAGGCGCGAAGCGGCCGGCGACGGCGCGCGCCAGCAGGCGGAAGAACAGGCCGGGCGGGGTGTCGGCCAGCGGCCGGCCGGCCGAATCGTCGATGGCGATCGCCCAGCGCTCGAGTTCGGCCGCCACCCGCCGGGCCAAAGCGCGGTCCGGGGTGACCAGGGCGGCGGTGGCGCCTTCCTCTTCCAGGGTCTGGCGCATGAGCAGGGCGATGGCGCCCGCCTCCTCGCGCGGGCCGGGCGCTTCCAGGCACAGCACGCCCTCGATGGCCGAACGGTCGAGCGAGGGCGAGTCGCGCCAGCTTGCGGTGGTCGGCGCCGGCTTGAGGGCCTGGGAGAGCAGGGCGAGGCGGGCCTTGGGCGTGGCGGCGCGGGCGCTTGGCCGCCAATCCTTGACCGCTTCGCGCGCCACCCCCAGCCTTTCGAGCAGATGCTTCATGGCGAATTGGGGATGGTCCTCGTCGATCGCCCGCCAGCTTGCCTCGTCGAGAAGCGCGTCGAGCCCGGGCAGCACCACCCAGCCTTGGGGAAGGGCGTTCACCGCTGCGATCAGCCGGGCGGTGGCGGGCAGGCTGCCGGTCGAACCGGCGACGATCACCGGCCCGGCAGGGGGCTGGCGGCGCCAATGCTCGGCCTGCCAGTCGAGCCGGCGGTTGCGTCGCATCGCCGGATCGAGGGCGCCCTCTTCGGCCAGGGCCTTCGGCCAGTGGGTGGCCAGGATGTCGAGGAAGGCCAGCACCTCCTGCCAATGTTCGGCGTAATCGGCGGGCACCAGCGTTTTCAGGCCGTCGAGCGCCAGGCCTTCGGTCTGCACCTGATCGAGGAAGCGGGCCAGTTCCAAGGCCAGCCGCGCCGCCTGATCCCAGCCGATGCCGGGCTTGAAGGCGCGCACCAGCTTGGCCAGACGAAGCTGGCGGCGCAGCGGGTGGATGGCGGGCGGCAGGTCCGATTCGAGATCGGCCTCCTCGGCAAAGGCCATTTCCTCGGCGTCGAGATCGCCCAGCGGCTGGAAGCGGGGCAGCAGCAAGGGCTTGCCCGCGCCTTGGCGCAGGAAGGCGTCGGCCAGGGCGCGCTCGGCGCGCCGGGTCGGCACCAGGATGGTGGCGGCGGCGAGCGCCAGGGGATCGGCGCCGTCCAGGCGGTCGAGCAATCCCGCCGCCAGCTCGTCGACGAAGGAAAGGCCGGGAGCGATGGTGAAGACGCTCATGGCGGCTTGGCCAGCCGGGCGTTGGCGGCCAAAAGCGCATCGGGCGTGCCGACATGGAACCAGCGCCCGTCATGGATCACGGCACCCAGCCTTTCTTCGGCCAGTGCCTGGTCGTAAAGGAGATTGAGCGAGAAGGGGCCCGTGGGCGCCCGGGCGAACAGGCGAGGCGCAAGAATCTGCACCCCGGCGAACACGTAAGGCGCCTGGGGGGCATCGCCCCGGCGACGCGGCCGGGATTGGGCGTCGAGTGCGAAATCGCCCGGCCCCTCATAGCCAAAGGCGTCTTGGCGGGGCATGAGCAGCAGGAGCGCGTCCAGGCGCGCGCCGTCCCAGGCCCGGGCCAGGCGATCGAGCGCCGAACCGGCGGGCCCGTCGAACCAGACGATGTCGGCGTTGACGACGAAGAAGGGATCGGGTCCGAGTCGCGGCAAGGCCTTGGCGACGCCGCCGCCGGTTTCCAGCAATTGATCCGTCTCGTCGGAAAAGACGATGCGCGGCTGGGTTCGGGTGGCCAGATGATCGCGGATCATTGCGCCCAGATGGTGCAGATTGATCACGCACTCCGCCACCCCCGCCGCCGCCAGCCGATCGAGCGCGTGATCGAGCATCGCCTTGCCGCCCACTTTGACCAGCGGCTTGGGCAAGGAATCGGTGATCGGACGCAGGCGCAGCCCCAGCCCCGCCGCCAGCGCCATGGCGCGGCGGATCGGTCTCATCCGGGCCGGTCCCGCTGGTCGGGCGGCAGGTGGCGGGCCAGCCAGTCGGCGATCGGCGCCAGCGCCGGATGGGCGAGCGCCTGATCGAGAAGCCGCCACAGACGCGGGATATGGACGAGATAGCCTTGCTTGCCGTCGCGGCGCATCAGGCGGGTGAAGATGCCGATCACCTTGCAATGGCGCTGGGCGCCCAGGATCGCCATCGAGGCGTCGAAGGCCTGGGGATCGAGGGCGGGAAAGGCCTGCCGGTAGCGGGCGCGCAGATGGCGGGCAAGCTCGGGGTCGATGTCGCGCCTGGCGTCCTCGATGAGCGACATCAGATCGTAGGTGACGGGGCCGACGACCGCGTCTTGGAAATCGAGCAGCCCGCAGGCGGCCAGACCGGCGCGGCCCTCGATCCGCATCAGATTGTCGACGTGATAGTCGCGCAGTACCAAGGTCTCGGGCACCGCGCGGGCCAAGGGAAAGAGCGCCCGCCAGCGTGCGAGATAGTCGGTGCGAACGGCATCGGGCGTCGGGCGGCCCAGAATTTCGGGCATGTACCAATCGGGCAGCAGCGCCGCCTCGGCCAACAGGCGCTCGTCGTCATAGGGGGCAAGGCCCGGCGGGATGGCGTCGGGATGCCGATGCAGGGCGACCAGCGTGTCCAGCGCCATCTCGTAGAGCGCCCGCTCGTCGCCGCCCTGGGCCAGGAGGCGGGTGAAGGTGGCGTCGCCGAAATCCTCGAGCAGCAAAAAGCCGTGCCGGACATCCTCGGCATAAATGGCGGGCGCGCTCAAGCCCAGCCCGCGCAGATGCCGCGCGATGGTCAGGAACGGGCGGACATCCTCCTTGGGTGGCGGGGCGTCCATCGCCAGGGCGCGCCGGCTGCCGTCCTTAAGCCGGTGATAGCGCCGAAACGAGGCGTCGCCCGGCAGCGCTTGGCGCTTGGCATGGCCCCAGCCCGCCGCCTTGAGGAAGGTGTCGAGTTCGGCCTCCCGGCTGCCGACCTTACTCATCGCCGATCCGCTCCAGGCGCTGGGCCCAGCCGCCCCGATCCTCGAGCCTTGCCAGGCGGGCCTGGGGATCGGCCACGAAATCAAGGGTAAGCGACAGACCCTGGCGGGGTCGTTCGGCGCCCAGCCTTTCCGGCCATTCGATCAGCACCACGCCCTGGTCGATCGCCTCCTCGAGACCCAGTTCCAGGGCGTGCTCGGGCTTTTCCAGCCGATAGAGATCGAAATGCCAGATGAGCCAGCGCCCGCCCTCATAGACCTGGGCCAGGGTGAAGGTGGGGCTGGGAACCTCCTCGTCGGCCAGACCGGTGTAGGCGCGGATGAAGGCGCGGGCCAACAGGGTCTTGCCGGCGCCCAGATCGCCCGAAAGGGCGATGACGTCGCCCTTTTCGGCCAGGCGGGCCAGGCGCGCCGCCAGGGCCTCGGTGCGGGCGGGATCGCTTAGGGGAATCGTTTTGGAATTGCTCATGATCCGGTTGTAGCGCCGCCGCTTGGCGCGGGCAAGCGCGCCTCGCTTTTCTTACCTCTTCGCGTTATCCTTTGCGCATGGACGAGGAAAGCCAAAACGCCAACCGCAAGCGCCGCCAAATCCGCTGGCTGTCGATCGCCGTCGGGGTGATGTGGATGCTGATCGCTGGCTGGCAGGAGTTCCTCACCTTCGACAGCTACGAGGAAAGCCTGAAGGCGGCCCGCCTGCAGCAAAAGCTGGCCAACTGTCAGGGCAACGTCGCCAAGCGCTACGATTGCAAATCCTCGATCCTGATCGCCGAGCAGCGCGACAAGTTCGTCGAGTGGGGCACCAAATCGGCCATCGTCTTCGGACCGTTGATCGTCTTGGGCCTTCTCTATACCTATGCCTATCGCCGGATCGACCGCAAGGAATTCGAAGAACGCAAGCGGCGCAATCGCGAGCGCCGACGGGACTCGGAGTGGCCGACGTGAACGCATCGCCGATCGAAACCGAAGCTCTGGTGATTGGCGCCGGCCCGGTGGGGCTGTTTGCGATTTTCGCGCTGGGCCGGGTGGGGATGCGCTGTCACGTCGTCGATTCGCTTGGCGAGCCGGGCGGCCAATGCATGGCGCTCTATCCGGAAAAGCCGATCTACGACATTCCCGCCCAGCCGTCGATCCTGGCCGCCGATCTGGTCGATCGGCTGCTCGAGCAGGCCAAGCCCTTTCGGCCCGTCTTTCATCTGGGCCAGACCGCCCAGACGATGGAGGCGGGGCCTAAGGGCGGCTGGCGGATCGCCACCAGCGCCGGCACGGTCTTTCACGCCAAGACGGTGATCGTCGCCGCCGGCGCCGGCGCCTTCGGCCCCAACCGGCCGCCGTTGGCCGATCTCGAATCCTACGAAGGCCGTTCGGTCTTCTACATGGTCAAGCGCCCGGCCGATCTGGCGGGCAAGAAGGTGGTGATTGCCGGCGGCGGCGATTCGGCGGTCGATTGGGCGGTGCTGCTGGCCGGTCTGGCGGCCAAGGTGAGCGTCGTGCATCGCCGCGCCAAATTCCGCGCCGCGCCCGACAACATCGCCAAGCTCGAAACCCTGGCCCAGGCGGGAAAAGTCGAACTGGTGATTCCCTATCAGCTCCACGCGCTCGAGGGCGCCGACGGCCGGCTCGACGCGGTGGTGGTGGCCGATCTCGACGGGGGAACGCGCCGGCTCGAAGCCGATACGCTCTTGCCCTTCTACGGCATGGCGGGCGATCTGGGGCCGATCGGCCAATGGGGTCTGGCGCTGGCCGAGGGCCGCATCGAGGTCGATCGCGCCAGCTTCGCCACCAATCGTCCCGGCATCTTCGCGGTGGGCGACATCGCCACCTACCCGGGCAAGCTGCGGCTGATTCTGTCGGGCTTCGCCGAGGCGACGACGGCGGCGCACGCCGCCTTTGCCCATGCCCGGCCCGGCCAGGCCCTTCATTTCGAGCATTCGACCACCGCCGGCCTTCCCCCCTTGGCATGAGCGCCGACGACCCCTCCACCCGACCGGCGATTCTGGCGGCGCTCGATCTCGGCACCAACAATTGCCGCCTGCTGGTCGCCAAGGCGGGACCGACCAACGGCTTTCGCATCGTCGAATCCTTTTCCCGCATCACCCGGCTGGGCGAGGGGCTGGAAGCCAGCGGCCACCTATCCGAGGCGGCGATGGCGCGCACGCTGGCCGCGTTGGCTGAGTGCGCCGCCATCCTGGCCCGCCGGCCGGCACGGCATCGCCGGCTGATCGCCACCGCCGCCTGTCGGCGCGCCGCCAACGCCGATCTCTTCCTCGCCCGGGTCAAGGACGCCACCGGGCTCGAGCTGGAAATCATCTCGGCGGCCGAGGAGGCAAGGCTGGCCATGCTGGGCTGCGTGCCGCTGCTCGACCGCAAGCGCCGCCACGCTTTGGTCTTCGACATCGGCGGCGGTTCGACCGAGGCGATCTGGCTCGAGCGGCGCAACGGCGGACCGCCCCGGCTGATCGATTATCTCTCGCTGCCGATGGGGGTGGTGACGCTCACCGAGGCCGGCGCGGCAAAGCGCGACGGGCTTCTGGCCGAGGCGCGCGCCCGTTTCGGCGCCTTCGATTCCCGCCTGGGCATCGGCGCCCGCTTCGCCAAGGGCCAGGCGCAGGCCTTGGGCACCTCGGGCACGGTGACGACGCTGGGTGCGATCCATCTGGGCTTGGATCGCTACGAGCGCCGCCGGGTCGATGGGTTGCGGCTGACCGGCGAGGAACTCGACGATGCCTGCCGGCGTTTGAAGGCGATGAGTCCCGAGGAGCGGGCGGCCAATCCCTGCATCGGGCCCGAGCGGGCCGATCTGGTGATGGCCGGCATCGGCCTCCTTGAGGCGATGCGGGCGGTCTGGACGCTGCCCGGCTTGCGGGTCGCCGATCGCGGCCTGCGCGAAGGCCTGCTGCACGGCCTGGCCGATCAGGCGCGCCGCGCCCGGGCCGCCTAAGAGGGAGGCGGGCGATGAGGATCAAGCTTGAATCGAAGAAGAAGCGTACGCTGTCCCAGCGCCGCTGGCTCGAGCGCCAATTGAACGATCCCTACGTCCAGGCGGCCAAGAAGGAAGGCTACCGCTCGCGCGCCGCCTTCAAGCTGGTCGAGCTTGACAAGAAATTCCATCTCTTGAAGCCCGGCCTGCGCGTCGTCGATCTGGGCGCCGCGCCTGGCGGCTGGAGCCAGGTGGCGGCCAAGGCGGTGCAGGCCCAAGGCAAGGGCGGCGGCCTGGTGGTGGCGCTCGACATCCAGGCGATGGATTCGGTGCCCGGCGCCACCCTCATCACCCTCGATTTCCTCGATCCCCAGGCGCCCGAACGCCTGATGCGGGCGCTGGGCGGCCCGGCTGATCTGGTGCTTTCCGACATGGCGGCGCCCACCACCGGCCATGCCGCCACCGATCATTTGAAGATCATGGCCCTGGCCGAGGCGGCGTTCGAGTTTGCCACCCAGGTCCTGGCGCCCGGCGGCGCCTTCGTCGCCAAGGTCTTTCAGGGCGGCAGCGAACGAACCTTGCTGGCGGCGCTGAAGCTGCGCTTCCAAAGCGTACGCCACGCCAAGCCGCCGGCCAGCCGCACCGATTCGGCCGAAACCTACGTGGTCGCCCAGGGCTTCAAGCCGGGGTGACGATCCGGTCCAGCTCCGCCGACAGGGCGTGCTCGGCCAGATGGGTGAATTCGCCGGTCCGCTCGAGCACCAGCTTGGCCTTGGCCGCCTTGCCCAACTGGGCGCGCAGATCGCCCAGCGCCTTGGCCGGCGCCACCAGCACCAGATCCTGGAAGGCCTCGTCGCGCGCCGCCTCGTTCAAGGCTTCGGCGACCTGGCTGGCGAAGACGCGCTTGGTCTGGCGCTGCCAGTCGGTGCGCGGCTGCAGCGCATGGCGGGCGCTCCCCGTACTGTCGAAGGCGCGGCCTTGGCGATCGCTCATCGCCTGGCTGGTGTGGGCGCGGGCGGGGGCGGCGAAATCATGGGCGAACACGGCACGCCACCCCGTCTGGCCCTCGACATGTTCGAGAATGTGGGCGCGGGCACCGTCGGCCACCACGGCCCAGATGGTCCGTTTGTTGGCGAGCATGGGATTCCTCCATCCACGATGGTCCCCACTCGGCTTCAGTGTAGCGCCGGGCGGGCGGGGGAACCATTGCCGGGCCGGCTTGGCCGCCCCCCATTTTGGGCATGGCCGACCCCTGCCTTTCCCGAAGCCTCGGATTCGGCTATAGTTTTGGGAACGTCCCCGAGGGCCTCATGCGCGCGCGGATCGCCGTCCTTCTGCTGATCGGAGTGCTGGGCGGGCCGCTGCCGGCTGGCGCCGACGACGATCCCGAGAAGCATTTGCTGCTCGATCCGCGCTTCGGCGACTACATGCGCGATTATCTGCGCGACCGCACCGGGCGCGACAACGCCGAATCCTGCGACACCTTCAACCGCTCGCCGATGCGCGAGCAGATCGAATGGTTCGATCGCGGTTGCCGCTGCCTGACCCGCGAGGATTTGGCCCGCCTGACGCCCGAGCGCGAGAACTGGGCCATCCTGTGCCTGAACGTGGCGCTGCAGACCTGCCGGGGCTCGGAGAAGATCGGCTTCCTCAAGGCCCGCTGCTACAAGGAATCGCTGGTCCGGGTTCCCGACAACCCGCCGCCGTAAACCCTACTCGCCGATCGCATGCAGGATCACCTCGCGCCGATGCGGGCGGGTGCGGTGCTCGAAGAGATAGATGCCCTGCCAGGTGCCGAGCGCCGGCCTGCCCCCGATCACCGGAATGGCCAGCGAGGTCTGGGTGAGCGCCGCCTTGATGTGGGCGGGCATGTCGTCGGGCCCCTCGCTTCGGTGGCGCATCCAGCCGGCCTGCTCGGGCGCTAGGCGGCGGAAGAACTCGTCCAGATCGCGGGCGACGTCGGGATCGGCGTTCTCCTGAATCACCAGCGAACACGAGGTATGGCGGACGAATACGGTAAGAAGGCCATGGGCGATGCCCTGATCCCGGACCCAGGCCACCGCCTGGTCGGTGAACTCGTAGAGCCCGGCGCCCCGGCCGGCGATCGCCAGGGCGCCTTGGGCCTGCCTCACTTCGGCTCCAGCCGCACCGCGCCGTCGAGCCGGACGACGGTGCCGTTCATCATCACGTTGGCGCACATCGCCAGCACCAGTTCGGCGTATTCGGCAGGCGTGCCCAGCCGCTGCGGGAAGGGCGTCTTGTTGCCCAGGCTCTCCTGCACCTCCTTGGGCAGGCCGAACATCATCGGCGTGCCGAACAGGCCGGGCGCGATGCACAGCACGCGCACGCCGATCCGCGCCAGTTCGCGCGCGGCCGGAAGAGTGAGCGAGGCGACGCCGCCCTTCGAGGCCGCGTAGGCGCACTGGCCGACTTGACCTTCGAAGGCGGCGATCGAGGTGGTGTTGACGATGATGCCGCGCTCGTTGTCGGCCAGGGGCGGCAGGGTCGCCATGTCGGCGGCGGCCAGCCGCAGGATGTTGTAGGTGCCGATCAGATTGACCTGGACGGTCTTGACGAAGCCGTCGAGCGGCCCAGCGCCGTCCTTGCCGACGATCCGCCCGGCGGTGGCGATGCCGGCGCAATTGACATTGATGCGGGCCGGCCCGTGCTGGGCGCGCGCCCGGCCGATCGCCGCCTGGGCGCTGGCCTCGTCGGCGACGTTGCAGCCGATGCCGATGCCGCCGATCTCGCCCGCCACCTTCTGGGCCGCCGCCTCGTTCAGATCGAGCACCGCCACCTTGGCGCCCGCCGCCGCCAGGGCGCGCGCCGTGCCCTCGCCCAGGCCCGAGGCGCCGCCGGTGACGATCGCCGCTTGTCCCTTCACGTCCATGATCGAACTCCCCTTGCCATAAAAACCGCCGGCTCTATAGCAGATCGGGGCCGGCTTCACGAGAGGCGACGATCGGCTTTCTCAGCCGGGCCTCGCGCAGCGCGATGTAGAGGGTCGAGGCGACGATGATCGCCGCGCCCAGAAGCACGCGGGCCGCCGGCACCTCGTCGAAGGCGACGAAGCCGATCAGGCCGGCGAACAGAAGGGCGGCGTATTCGATCGGCACCACGAAGGTCGCCTCGCCCGCCGACAGCGCCCGCACCGCCAGATACTGGCCGGCGGTGCCAAAGAGGCCCATCGCCACCAGAAGGGCCAGGGTGGCGGGCGCGGGCGTCTGCCACACCCAAAGCGCCGGGCCCAGCGCCGCCAGGGCGGAAAGGAAGGTGAAGGAAAAGACCATCACCGCCGGGCGCTCGGTGCGGCTCATGGTCTTGATGGTCGTGATGGCCAGCGCGGTGGCCAGCCCGCCCGCCAGCCCGACCAGCAGCGGCACCGGCCCCACCGACCCCTCGGGATCGAGCATCACCAGTACGCCCAGAAAACCGATCAGCGTCGCCAAAGCGCGCCGCCAGCGCACCCGCTCGCCCAGGAAGAGCACCGCCAGCACGATCAGGAACAGGGGCTTGGTGAAGCCCAAGGCCACCGAGGCGGCGATCGGCAAGGTGGTGAGCGTCCAGAAATAGGCCGCCATGCCCGAGAGGCTGAAAAGGGCGCGCAGCAGGTGCAGATGCGGCCGGCGCACCGGATAAAGCTCGCGCCGGTGCGCCAGCACGAAGGGCGCCATCGCCATCAGCCCGAACAGGCAGCGGAAGAAGATGATCTGCGCGGTGGGTACGCTGGTGCCCAAATGCTTGATCAGCGCCGCCATCACGGAAAAGACGGCGGTCGAGGCCAGCATCCAAAGCGCGCCGCGCAGGTTGGGGGATAACGTGGCAAGAGCGGACATGGTCGCTTATGCTAGCGTCTCGACCCGCCCTTGTCGCCATCTTGCAAGCGACCCTATATAATCGGGGCCATGAGCCTGCGAAACCTGCCCAGCCTGTTCGCGCCCAAGGCGATCGCCGTCATCGGCGCCTCAACCCGGCCCCGCCGTTCGGGCGCCGTCATCATGCGCAATCTTCTCGAGGGCGGCTTCGGCGGCCCGATCATGCCGGTCAATCCCAAGCATGATTCGGTGGCCGGCGTCTTGGCCTATCCCGACGTGAAAAGCCTGCCGCGCACCCCCGATCTGGCGGTGATCGCCACCCCACCCGCTTTGGTGCCCGACATGGTGGCGGCTCTGGGCGAGCGCGGCACCAAGGCGGCGATCGTCGTCTCCTCGGTCAAGGGGGCGACGCTCGATCTCACCTTGGCGCAGGCCAGGCGCCACGGCCTGCGCCTCTTAGGTCCCGACACGCTGGGCCTGCAGGTGCCGAAGGCCGGCTTGAACGCCAGCTTCGCCCATCTGCGCGCCATGCCGGGTACGCTGGCCTTCGTCTCCCAATCGGCCGCTCTTTGCACCCAGGTGCTCGATTGGGCCAGGCCCAAGGGCATCGGATTTTCGCATTTCATTTCGCTGGGCAAGGGCGTCGATGTCGATTTCGGCGACGTGCTCGATTATCTGGGTTCCGACCCGGGCACGCGGGCGATTCTGCTCTACATCGAATCGATCGAGCAGCGGCGCAGCTTCATGGCGGCGGCCCGCGCTGCGGCGCGCAACAAGCCGGTCTTGGCGGTGAAGGCCGGGCGGCCGCTGCCCGCCGATCCGGCCGAGGCCGGCTGGTCGGGCGCCCTGGCCGAACCCGACGCGGTCTGGGACGCGGCGCTTCGCCGGGCCGGCGTGCTGCGCGTCGCCCATCTCGACGAGCTGTTCGGCGCCGTGGAAACCCTGGCCCGCTCGCGGCCGATGCGCGGCGAGCGCCTGGCGGTGCTGACCAACGGCGGCGGCACCGGCGTGATGGCCGAGGACGAATTGCGCGAAGGCGGTGTCGTGCTGCCGCCTTTGGCGGAGAAGACGCTCGAGCGGCTGAACGCCTTCCTGCCCAAGGATTGGTCGCGCGCCAATCCGATCGACATGCAGGTCGACGCCGACGGTGCCCGCTACGCCGAGGCGCTCAAAACCCTGATCGAGGACCGCTCGGTCGACGCCGTGCTGGTGTTGCACTCGCCCAGCGCGCTCACCTCGTCGATCGAAGTCGCCGAGGCGGTGATCGCCACCGTCAAGAAGTCGGGCGGGCATGTGCTCACCTGCTGGGCTGGGCACGAGGCGGTCGAGCCGGCGCGCAAGCGCTTCGCCGAGGCCGGCCTCGCCACCTTCGAGACGCCCTCGACGGCGGCCAAGGCCTTCCTGCATCTGGTCTGGCACCGGCGCAACCGCGAAATCCTGATGCAGACGCCGCCCTCGATGCCCACCGTCTTCCGCCCCGACATCGCCCTGGCGCGCAAGGTCATCGAAACCGCGCTGGGCCAGGATCGTCGCCAGCTCACCGAGATCGAGGCCAAGGAGATTCTCGCCGCCTATGGCGTGCCGGTGGCGCCGGTCAAGCTGGTCGCCACGCCCGACGAGGCCGCCCTGGCCTCGAAAAGCCTGGGTTACCCGATCGCGCTCACCGTCGATTCGCCCGACATCGTGCGCAAATGGGATGTGGGCGGGGTGGCGCTCAATCTCGAGAACGCCGAGGCGGTCCGGGCCGCCGCCCAGGGCATGATCGCCCGCATCGCCGAACGCAAGCCGGGCGCCCGCATCCAGGGTTTCACCGTCCAGCGCATGGTGTCGCGCCAGAACGCCCGCCAGCTTCTGGTCGGGGTGGCGAGCGACCCGCTGTTCGGCCCGGTGATCCTGTTCGGCGAGGGCGGTCGCGCCGTCGAGGTGATCCGCGATCACGCCATCGCGCTGCCGCCCCTGAACGTCGCCCTGGCCGACGAGCTGATCGGGCGCACCCGCATGGCCCGCCTGCTCGATTCCTATCTCGACCGCCCGGCCGCCGACAAGGACGCCGTCCGCCTGGTGCTGTTGCAGGTGTCGCAGATCGTCGTCGATCATCCCGAGATCGCCGAACTCGACATCAACCCGCTGTTCGCCGATCAGCGGGGCGTGATCGCGGTGGACGCCCACATCAAGCTTGCGCCCAACCGCGAATCGCGCCTGGCGATCAAGCCCTATCCCCAGCATCTCGAGGAAGAATCGGTGTTGCGCGACGGGCGCAAGATCCTGCTTCGTCCCATCCGGCCCGAGGACGAGCCCGCCCATTACGCGCTCATGGAGAAGATGACGCCCGAAGACATCCGCATGCGCTTCTTCAGCCTGATGACCTCGATGCCGCATTCGGAAATGGCCAGGCTCACCCAGATCGACTACGACCGCGAGATGGCCTTCATCGCCACCCTCTTCAACGACGACGGCCAAGCCGAAACGCTGGGCGTGGTGCGCACCGTCACCGATCCCGACAACATCAAGGCCGAATTCGCCATCGCCATCCGCTCCGATCTGAAGGGCCAAGGCCTGGGCAGGATCCTGATGAACAAGGTGCTGGCCTATCACCGGGGGCGCGGCACCAAGGAGGTGGTGGGCACGGTGCTGGCCGAAAACCGCGCCATGCTGGCGCTCGCCCAGAAGCTCGGCTTCCAGCCGGTGCCCTCCGATTCGCCCGAAACCGTCGAGGTGGTCATCCGCCTCGCCTGATCACTCGCAGCGCGCCTGGCAGGCGGTGCCGTCGGGGCCGCAATCGGCTTTTTCGACCGTGCACGGCGTCTTGGAGCGCCGCGTCAGCGCCACGTCCTTGGGATAGGCGCAGACCAGCTTGTTCAACGCGCCCTGGCGGCTTGCCGCCATGGTGAAGGGTTTCATAATAAAACGGGGACACAATACGAATTACGCATAAAAACCAATATAAAACAAGCAATTACATTTTAGCATCCTAACCGCTGAGATCGCCGAGAGCGCGGAGCGGCCGTCGCGGTTGCCGAAAGGGTTAAAACGCCAAGACCGCCAAGACCGCCAAGGAACGCCAAGGCCGGCAAGAATGTTAAGCCGGCTTATCCCCATCCATCCGTGTTGATCCGTGTCGATCCGTGTCGCTTTCCTCGCCCCGGATGACGACGCAGGCCGACACGCGCGTCACCCGACGAACGGTTTGGCAAACCCGCCCTCGCCCTTGCCGGCCTTGCCATTCGTCGCGGCCAACGCGGCGCGGAAACCGGCAATCGGGGCGTTAGTCGCAGCGCGCCTGGCAGGCGGTGCCGTCGGGGCCGCAATCGGCTTTTTCGACCGTGCACGGCGTCTTGGAGCGCCGCGTCAGCGCCACGTCCTTGGGATAGGCGCAGACCAGCTTGACGAGCGCGCCCTGGCGGCTTGCCGCCATGGTGAAGGGTTTCAGCGTCCGCACCGTTTCGGGGGCCAGGCTGCAGGAGACATAGCCCTGGAAGGCGCCGTCGGCCGATTCCCACAGCACGATGTTCTTGAGATCGCGGTAGCGCTCGAAGGCGGTGCAGGTGACGTTGTCGTTCTCGTACATGCGCCGGTCGTCGCCGCAATAGCCGAGATAGGAATAGCGAAGCTGGGCCTCGGTCGGGCAATCGCCCACCGGCCGGGCTTGGGCCAGATCGGGACAGGCGACGGTCTCGGCCGCCCGGGCGGGCTCAAGGGCGGCTAAGAAGGCGAGCAGCGCGGCAAGAACGAGAACAAGGCGACGCGGCATCATCGGGCGATCTCCGGGCGGGGAAAGGCGGCAACCAGGGTCAGGATATCGGCAAGCTCCAGGCGCTTCACCGGTTTTTGACCGGCGGTGTCGAAAGTGGCCACGCCGCCGGCCGGTCCCTCGATCACCGCATAGATCAGGCGGCCCCGGTCCGCCAAAAGGATCGGCCCCAGCGTGGCGCCGGCCACGGGCCGCAAAAGCGCCAGGCGCTGGCGGCTCGCCGGATCGAGAATCTCGATCGCGTCGCGCAGCGGTCCGGCGAAGCCGCTGGCGAAAACCGGTCCGCCCTCGCCATCCACCGCCAGGAAGCGCGCCGGCGCGGCGAGCGGCAGGCTGCCAAGCACCTGCCAGTGCCGGCGGTCGAGCATGACCAGTTCGGCCCTGCCCAGCACGGGAACGATCATCGCCGGATGGGCGTGAAAGGCAACCGGCCGGGCGGCGGCGTAAGCCAGCCGCAAATCGGCGGGAATTCGGGCCGCCAGCCGGCGGGCGTCGAGATTGTAGATGGCGCCGCCCGAACCGTCGACCGCGGCGCCGCCGATCTCGACGCCGTCGGGGCTAAGAAAGAAGGCACCCAGCGCCGCCTGCGCCTTGGTGCGCCGACGCGCGAAGGGCTGCGTCTCGCCCACCGCCTCCTCCAGGCCCTTCTCGAAGGAATGGACCATGCCGGAATAGACGGGCGGGGCGAGGGCATCGTGGGATAGTTCCCAAATTTCGGCGATCTCGGGCAGAAGGGCTACGAAGCTGGCGCGCCCGGGCACCGTTTGCACGGCGCCCGCGCTTGAAGGCTGGCCGCGATCCGAGCGGGCGGGGATGACGCGGAACAGCTCCAGCTCGGGCGCCCGCAGCGCCACCAACTGGCCGGGCCGGTCCAGGGCCGCCAGCAGCCAGGCGCCGTCCTCGGACAGGGCCAGGCCGCTGGCCGCGCGTCCCACCCGGATGCGTCCGCTGGCGCGCAGGCTCGCCAGATCGATGCGCTCGATCCAGCCATCCTGGCCGATCATGTAGGCGAAGCGGCCGTCGGGCGCCACAAGCGGCGGTCCCGCCGGCGGTCCCGGCAAGGGCAGGCTGGCGGCGATCGTCAGGGTCGCCGCCTTGATGACGATCAGACGGGGGTCGCCCCCCGCAATCGCCAGCAGGCGATCGGGCAGGGGTTGGGCACGGGCGGGCGCCAGAGCGGAAACGGCGCGGCTGGCCCCGATCGCCTTGGCGTCCCAGGAATCGGTCGCCTGGGCGGTGAAAGGGCCCGACAGGAACAAGGCGGCAAGGAGGATTCGCAAGATCGTCACGCGACCGACCCTAATGCTTCGGCCGCGCCTGGGGCAAGTTTGAATTAGCCCAAAACCAACATAATGCCTTGATGAAGAACCGGGTCTGGATTGGTGCTGAAAAGACGATTATCATCGGCTGCCGTTCGAAATCGGCAAGATGGTTGGCTTTGCGGGGGCCGGAGAAGTTGACCATCATCAAGGAATTCCCAGCCCAATATTGTGGATATTTCGCAGGCGCGAAAGGAACCGGATGGGGCGGCCGATGGCGGCCAATCCGAATTGGCGATGGCAAGGCGGCGGCAAGGAAGGAGCGATAAGCCCATGAGCACCGAAACCCTGATCGGGCGTCTTCTCAAGCGGAAGTATCTTGGCGCCTCGTTGGGCGGCGCGCTGGTGCTGTTCGCGGCGGGCATCGTCTTCTGGGGCGGCTTCAACACGGTCCTCGAAGCCACCAACACCATGCCATTCTGCACCGGCTGCCATGTGATGGAATCGACCGTCTACCAGGAGTACAAGCACACCATCCACTACGAGAACCGCACCGGCGTGCGCGCCGGCTGCTCGGATTGCCATGTGCCCAATCCTTGGGTCTACAAGTTCCTGCGCAAGATCCAGGCCTCGAACGAGATCCTGCATTGGCTGATCGGCTCGATCAACACGCCCGAGAAGTTCGAGGACAAGCGGCTCACGCTGGCCAAGAACGTCTGGAAATCGATGAAGGACACCGATTCCCGCGAATGCCGCAACTGCCATTCCAACGAAGGTATGAGCAAGGTGGTGCAGAAGCCGCGCGCCGCCAAGCAGCACGAGACCATGGTCAAGGAAGGCCAGACCTGCATCGATTGCCACAAGGGCATCGCGCATCGGCCGATCCACAAGGCGCTGCCCGACGATTACGCCGTCTATGACGGCAAGGCCGACCGCGCGATCAAGCTGCCGGTGGTCTCGGCCGAGGCGATGAAGGCCGAAATGCTGGGCGGCCGCCTGACGCCCTTGCCGGCCGGCGCGGCGGCTCCGGCGGCTGCGGCCGCGGCTCCGGCTCCGGCACCCGCTCCGGCGGCGACCGCGGCCCCCGCCGCGTCGGGCGGCGCGCCGGTGGGCAACGCCCCGGTCAATTGGGACAAGGCGGCGGCGTTGGATATTCCCTTCTTCTATCCCGGCCAGACGGGTCTGGAGTGGATCTTGAAAGGCACCGATCATGGCGGTGCCCGGCC
This sequence comes from Rhodospirillales bacterium, assembly GCA_016214125.1. Classification (GTDB taxonomy): domain Bacteria; phylum Pseudomonadota; class Alphaproteobacteria; order Rhodospirillales; family WMHbin7; genus JACRPC01. The sequence continues at coordinate 32,235 of JACRPC010000031.1, forward strand.
GGTGCGCCGGGGCGGCGACCGCTGCTTCGAATGCCACGGCAAGGAACAGCCGGCGATGGGCGAGAAGATGGCGACCGGCGCCAAGGCCGAGGCGGCGCCGATTCCCAAGAAGCGGGCGGCGGTCGCCGTCCAGCTCAAGGCGGCGCATGACGGCAAGAATCTCTATCTGCGCTTCCAGTGGCCCGACGCGCCGCACACGCCGGCGCCCTTCGCCCCGGGCGGCAAGATGGACGCCGACAACCCAATCAAGTTCGCCATGATGATTACCGGCACCGGCATCGATCTGGGCGAGCAGGGCGGCTGCTGGGTCACCTGCCACCAGGATTCGCGCTACATGGCGGAAGCGCCGAAGGCCGAAGGCATTTCGGCCGACCTCAAGGCGAAGCTCGGCATCACCGACGGCCCCACCAAATATCTGGCGGAAAGCCGCACGGCGATCGAGCTGGCCAACGCGCCGCGCGGCGGCTGGGACAAGGTGAAGCCCCAGGCCGATCTCGACGCGCTTCTGAAGGCCGGCACCCTCATGGAACTGTCGCGCTTCAAGAGCGGCAAGGGCCAAAGCGAATCGGGCTATGTGCTGGAGAAGCGGGTGATGGAGGGCGGCGTGCCCACCACCTATCAGGGCGGTCTGGCGAACGGCGTCTGGACGGTGGTGATGACCCGTCCGCTGGTGGCCGGCAAGCCGGGCTTCCAGGATCTGGCGCCGGGCAAGCTCTATACGGTGGGCTTCGCGCTGCATGACGATTTCACCAGCGCCCGCTTCCACCATGTCTCGCTCGAATACAAGCTGGGGCTCGACAATGCCGAGGCCCAGATCAACGCCGTCAAGCAATAGGGAGGTCGGGCATAAGGTTCGCGATGCGATGGTTGGGCGGGCTCGGCCTGGCGGTCGGGATGCTTGGGGGCGGGACGCTGGCGGGCGGCGTTGCCCGGGCCCAGGCGCCCGACGCCTTCACCATCGGCATCTGCGCCGAGGCCGAACTCGAAGCCGCCAAGCAGGGGCTGGCGAAATCGGGCCCCAGCGCCGACGGCAAGGGCTTCACCATCCTCATGTACAAATACCGCTTCTGCCCGCAAGCGGCGACGCTGGCCGTGGGCACCGCCGTCACCTGGATCAATGTCGACAAGCGCACCAGCCACAGCGTCTGGCTCAAAGAGGCCGGGCGGCCGGAATCGGACCGGCTCTTCAACGCCGAAACGGTGACGATGGTCTTCGACAAACCCGGCACCTACCGCTATCTCTGCGGCCCACATTGGGAAAAAGAGGCGATGTCAGGAACACTCCTTATACGGTAAATATCTTTTAAAACCACGGCTTTATAAAAATACAGGGAAAACAACGTTAAAATATGGTTGAAGCTTGATGATCGTCAAAGAGCCCAAAGAATTTCCAGGATTATATTTCATTTTGTTATATGAGAGATCGACCCATTGGCTTAGCTTGGCGGTCCGGATTCCGATTGGCCCGCGTCGTCGTCATCGTTTTTGAAACTGCAAGGGGAGTGTGAGCATGTCGAAATCATCCCGTTACGCCGTGATGCTGGCCGCCATGACCTTGGCCGCCGGCAGCGCCTTTGCCCAGGCGCCGGCTCCGGCCGCCCCGGCAGCGCCGCCGACCATGACCAAGGAAGCCAAAGCCGCCAGCGCCAAGGCCTATTTCGAACGCTGCGCCGGCTGCCACGGCATCCTGCGCAAGGGCGCCACCGGCAAGAATCTCGAGCCGGAAGCGACCTTGAAGCTGGGTCAGGCCCGACTGGAAAAGATCATCGCCCTGGGCACCGATGGCGGCATGGTCAACTATGACGACATCATGTCGAAGGACGAGATCCGCGACATGGCGACCTACATCCAGACCACGCCCGACGTGCCGCCCGAGTGGGGCATGAAGGACATGAAGGAGTCCTGGAAGGTCCATGTGCCGGTCGACAAGCGCCCGACCAAGCCGATGAACACGGTGAACCTGAAGAACGTCTTCTCGGTCACGTTGCGCGACACCGGCGAAGTGGCGATGATCGACGGCGACACCAAGAAGATCTGGGGCATCGTCAAGACCGGCTACGCCGTGCACATCTCGCGCGTCTCCTTCTCGGGCCGCTATGTGTACGTTATCGGCCGCGACGGCCGCCTCGACCTCGTCGATCTTTGGTTCGAGAAGCCGACCGCGGTCGCCACCATCAAGGTGGGCATCGACGCCCGTTCGGTCGACACCTCGAAGTTCAAGGGCTACGAGGACAAGTACGCGGTGGTCGGCTCCTATTGGCCGCCGCAATACGCCATTCTCGACGGGCTCACCCTCGAGCCCAAGAAGATCGTCTCCACCCGCAGCCAGACCGTCGATGGCGAATACCATCCCGAGCCGCGCGTGGCCTCGATCGTCTCCTCGCAGGCCAAGCCCGAGTGGGTCATCAACATCAAGGAGACCGGCCTCATCAAGCTGGTCGACTACACCGACATCAAGAACTTGAAGGAAACCACCATCGAATCCGCCAAGTTCCTGCATGACGGCGGTTGGGACGCCACCAAGCGCTACTTCCTGGTGGCCGCCAACAACTCGAACAAGGTGGCGGTGGTCGACACCAAGACCGGCAAACTGGCGGCGCTCGTCGACACCAAGGCGCGTCCGCACCCCGGCCGCGGCGCCAACTTCGTCCACCCCAAGCATGGTCCGGTCTGGGCCACCTCGCATCTGGGCGCCGAAGTCATCACCTTGATCGGCACCGATCCGGTCAAGAACAAGGACAAGGCCTGGAAGGTCGTGGAAGAGCTGAAGATGCACGGCTCGGGCTCGCTGTTCGTCAAGACCCATCCGAAGTCGACCAATCTGTGGGCCGACGCCCCCCTGATGCCGGAGCCGGACAAGGCCGAATCGGTCACCGTCTACGACATCAAGAATCTGGGCAAGGGTCCGGAGACCATCAACGTCGCCAAGATGGCGGGCCTGCCCGAGACCAAGGCGGTCAAGCGCGTCGTCCATGGCGAGTACAACGAGACGGGCGACGAGATCTGGTTCTCGATCTGGGCCGGCAAGACCGATCCGTCGGCGATCGTCGTCATCGACGACAAGACCCGCAAGATGAAGACGGTGATCAAGGATCCCAAGCTGATCACGCCGACCGGCAAATTCAACATCTACAACACCCAGCACGATATCTACTAGTCGTCGGGGTTTCGGAAAGGATGCGGCGGGCCGAAGGGCCCGCCGCTTTTTTTGCGGCTCAACCGGGCCGGTATTCCCCCTCCCCGTCGCCCCAATTTTTTGAACGCTTTCCGCTTCTTTCACCCCGAACAATAAAAACATACAATTTTCCTACGGTTATTTTTTTATAATAATCCCAATCGGAATTTTCCGAAAATTACATTGTGTTTGACCATCATCAATTCCATGCGATCTTTAGGGATAGTATGTAAACCCCACAGTTTCACGCCAACGGGAGATTTCCATGATGAAAACAGGGTTGATGGCGACGACGGTCTCCCTGGCCGTTCTTGCCGTCGGTGTCTTGGGAGGCGCGCCGGCGATGGCGCAACAGGCGCCGACGCTGTCGGCGGCCGAGATGGACCAGGCCAAGCAGATCTATTTCGAGCGTTGCGCCGGTTGCCACGGCGTGCTGCGCAAGGGCGCCACCGGCAAGCCGCTGACGCCCGACATCACCAACAAGCTGGGCCTCGACCATCTTAAGACCTTCATCACCTACGGCTCGCCCGCCGGCATGCCCAACTGGGGCACCTCGAACGAGCTTTCCGAGGCCCAGATCAACCTGATGGCCAAGTATCTGCTGCTTGAGCCGCCGCTGCCGCCCGAATACGGCATGAAGGAAATGAAGGCGACCTGGAAGGTCGCCGTGCCCGCCGACAAGCGGCCGAAGAAGCAGGAAAACGGTTACGATCTCGACAACATCTTCTCGGTCACGCTGCGCGATTCGGGCGAGATCGCCCTGATCGACGGCGGCTCGAAGAAGATCCTGCACATCATCAAGACCGGCTACGCGGTCCACATTTCGCGCATGTCGGCCTCGGGCCGCTATCTCTACGCCATCGGCCGCGACGCCAAGATCAATCTGATCGATCTGTACATGAAGGACCCCAACACGGTGTCCGAGATCAAGCTGGGCATCGAGGCCCGCTCGGTCGAAACCTCGAAGATGAAGAAGTGGGAAGACAAGTACGCGATTGCCGGCACCTATTGGCCGCCGCAATTCGTCATCATGAAGGGCGACACGCTCGAGCCCTTGAAGATCGTCTCCACCCGCGGCATGACGGTCGACACCCAGGACTACCACCCCGAGCCGCGTGTCGCCGCCATCGTCTCCTCGCACTTCCATCCCGAATTCGTGGTCAACGTCAAGGAGACCGGCCAGGTCCTGATCGTCAACTATTCCGACCTGAAGAACCTGAAGATCACCCAGATCGGTGCCGCCCGCTTCCTCCATGACGGCGGCTTCGATTCGACCGGCCGTTACTTCATCGTCGCCGCCAACGCCTCCAACAAGGTCGCCGTGGTCGACACCAAAGAGAACAAGCTGGTCAAGCTGATCGACACCGGCACCACGCCCCATCCGGGCCGCGGCGCCAATTTCGTCCATCCCAAATTCGGTCCGGTCTGGGCGACCAGCCATCTGGGCGACGAAACCGTCTCGCTCATCGGCACCGATCCGGTCAAGCACAAGGATAGCGCCTGGAAGGTGGTCGCCACCCTGAAAGGCCAAGGCGGCGGTTCGCTGTTCGTCAAGACCCATCCGAAGTCGAAGAATCTGTGGGTCGACACCCCGCTTCATCCCGATGACGACACCCACGCCTCGGTGGCGGTGTTCGACATCAACAACCTCGACAAGCCGGCCGACGTCCTCAAGATCGCCGAAATGGCGGGCCTGAAGGAAGGCGTGCGCCGGGTCGTTCAGGGCGAGTACAACAAGGACGGCTCCGAAGTCTGGTTCTCGGTCTGGAACCCCAAGGACAAGGAATCGGCCATCGTCGTCCTCGACGACAAGACCCGCAAGCTGAAGGCGGTGATCAAGGACCCCAAGCTGATCACGCCGACCGGCAAGTTCAACGTTTACAACACCAAGCACGACGTGTACTAAATCGTTCTACGGGCAGGGGGGGCGAGCCATGGCTCGCCCCCTTTGTCGTTTAAGCCGACCCCGCGCGAGGAGGATGGGAACAGCATGACGAGGCCGGGCAAGGTCCACCTCGTGGGCGCCGGACCGGGCGACCCGGATCTCCTCACCGTCAAGGCCGAGCGGCTGATCCGCGCCGCCGACGTGGTGGTCTATGACCGCCTGGTGGGCGAGGGCGTGCTGGGGCTCATTCCCGCCGGCACCATGCGGGTCTTCGTCGGCAAGGAATCCGGCCACCACATCCTGCCCCAGGAGCGCATCAACGACTTGCTTCTCAGTCTGGCCCGCGCCGGGCGCCAGGTGGTGCGCTTGAAGGGCGGCGATCCCTATATTTTCGGGCGCGGCGGCGAGGAAGCGCTCTTCCTGGTGCGCCACGGCGTCGCCGTCGAAGTGGTGCCCGGGGTCAGCGCCGCCTCGGGCATCGGGGCGCTGGCCGGCATTCCGCTCACCCATCGCGGCCTGGCCAGTTCGGTGCGCTTCGTCACCGGCCATGCACGGGAAAACGGCCGGCTCGACCTCGATTGGCAAGGTCTGGCCGATCCCGATTGCACGCTGGTGATCTATATGGGCCTCACCACCGCCCCCACCATCGCCGCCCAACTGATCGCGGCGGGCCGTCCGGCCGCCACGCCGGTGGCCCTGATCGAGAACGGCACCACCGAGGCCGAACGGCGGATCATCGCCACCTTGGCCGACTTGCCGCAGGCCATCGAGCGCCACGGCTTGAAGCCGCCCACCCTGATCCTGATCGGCAAGGTGGTGGGGCTGGCGGCCGAGCTTGGCGCGGCCGAGGACGGACCGGCCGCCGATGCCGTCAAGCATGGCTAGAGCGCTGGCGCTGGCGCTCTTGCTCTCCGCCTCGCCCGCTCTCGCCCAGCCCTCGGCCGAGCGGCAGCGCGAGCTGATCGACTTCGTCCGCCAGGATTGCGGCGCCTGCCACGGTCTCACCTTGAAAGGCGGGCTGGGCAGCCCACTTCTTCCCCAGGCGCTGGCCGGGCGCGACAAGGAGGGGCTGATCGAGCTGATCTTGAACGGCAAGCCGGGCACCCCCATGCCGCCCTGGAAAGGCTTGCTTAGCCGCGCCGAAATCGCTTGGATCGTCGAGTATCTGATGAGCGGAGCCGCCGATGCGCGTTAAGGCCCTTACCCTGTCTTTGGTCTTTCTGGCGCTGGCCGGCTGCGCCGGTCCGTCCTTGCGCGGCACCGGCGATCTCGGCGTCGTCGTCGAGCGTTCGGCCGGGCGTCTGGCGCTGGTCGAAACCACCACCGGCAGCCTGCTTGATCGCATCGAAGGGTTGGGCGATCTTTCCCACGCCTCGATGGTCTTCTCGCGCGACGAGCGCTTTGCCTTCGTCTTCGGCCGCGATGGCGGCCTTACCAAGGTCGATCTCCTTGAGCGGCGCATCGCCAAGCGCATCGTCCAGGCGGGCAATTCGATCGGCGGCGCCATCGGCCAGGATGGAAGCTGGGTGGCGGTGGCCAATTACGAGCCGGGCGGGGTGAAGATCTTCGCCACCGCCACGCTCGACCTGCTGGCCGACATTCCGGCAATCGGCGCCGACGGCAAGCGCTCGAAGGTGGTGGGCATCGCCGAGGCGGGCGAAGGCCGGCTGATCTACAGCCTCTACGATGCCGGCGAGATCTGGCTGGCCGATCTGGCCGATCCGCGCCAACCCAAGCTCAGCAAATTCGCCAACGCCGGCAAGCTGCCCTATGACGGGCTGGTGACCATGGATGGCCGTTCCTACGTCGCTGGCCTGTTCGGTGAAGACGGGCTGGCGCTCCTTGATCTGTGGAACGTCGAGGCCGGCGTCAAAAAGGTCATGCCGGGCTATGGCAAGGGGGCCGAGCCCTTGCCGGTCTTCAAGATGCCGCATCTGCGCGGTTGGGCGGCCGCCGGCGACGCCCTTTACATTCCCGCCATCGGCCGGCACGAGGTGCTGGTGATCGACCGGCGCAACTGGACCGAGATCGGCCGCATTCCGGTGGCCGGCCAGCCGGTGTTCGTGATGGCGAGGCCCGATGGCCGCCAGGTCTGGGTCAATTTCGCCCTGCCGCACAACGACACCGTCCAGGTGATCGACACCCCCACCAACCGGGTGATCCGCACCCTGAAGCCCGGCAAGGCGATCCTCCATCTCGAATTCACCCCCAAGGGCGATCGGGTGTGGCTTAGCGCCCGCGACGACGACCGGGTGACCATCTGGGACACCAAGACGCTGTCCCCGATCGGCAGCCTCGCCGTCGAGAAGCCCTCGGGCATCTTCTTCACGGTGCGGGCGCACCGCTTCGGTCTGTGAGCGGCATGACCGGCTACACGACGCTTGAAAAAAATCTGCTCGATGGCTTCCAGCGCGATTTTCCGCTGGTCTCTAGGCCCTTCCAGGCGATCGCCGAGCGGTTGGGGGTCGGCGAAGACGACGTCATCGAAACGCTGAAGCGCCTTAAGGCCGAAGGCGCGGTGAGCCGAGTCGGCGCGGTGGTGCGGCCCAACAAGGCGGGCGCCAGCACGCTGGCCGCCATGCGGGTGCCGGCCGAGCGTCTCGACGAGGTGGCCGAGCGGGTCAGCGCCTATCCCGAGGTCAACCACAATTACCGGCGCGATCACGCCATCAATCTGTGGTTCGTGGTCGCGGCGCCCAGCCGGGCGCGGCTCGACCAGGTCTTGTCCGAGATCAAGGCGCAAAGCGGCCTTCCGGTTTTCGATCTGCCGATGCTGGCCGAGTATCACATCGATCTGGGATTCGATCTCGCATGGAGCTAGACGCCACCGATCTGGCCCTGTTGGCCGCGCTGCGCGATGGGCTGCCCCTGGTGCCCGAGCCCTACCGCGTGCTGGGCGAAAGCGTCGGGCTTGGCGAGGCGGAAACCCTGGCCCGCCTTAAAGCGCTCCAAGACGCCCAGGTGGTGAAGCGTTTCGGCGTCGTCGTGCGCCATCACGAGCTGGGCTACGAGGCCAACGCCATGGCGGTCTGGGACGTGCCCGACGCCGCCATCGACCGCTTGGGCGAAAACCTGGCCAAGGACAAGGCGGTGACCCTGTGCTACCGGCGCCGGCGCGCCCTGCCCGATTGGCCCTACAATCTTTTTTGCATGATTCACGGCAAGAGCGCCGATTGGGTGAAGGGCGAATTGGCGCGGCTGGCCGAGCAGCACGGGCTGGCCGCCTATCCCGGCGCCGTGCTGTTCAGCACCAAGCGCTACAAGCAGCGCGGCGCCTGGGTCGGGCGCGGCGCCACCGAGGCGGCGTGACGGCGATGGACGCCACCGACCGCGCCATCATCAACGCGCTCCAGGGCGGCTTTCCGCTTTGCGAACGGCCCTACGCGGCGGCGGCCGCCGATCTCGGCCTTGCCGAATCCGACCTGATCGCCCGCCTGGAACGACTGTTGGCCGACAAGGTGCTCACCCGTTTCGGTCCCCTCTTCAACGCCGACGCCATGGGCGGCGGTTTTCTTCTGGCGGCGATGAAGATTCCCCCAGCCGATTTCGAGCGGGTGACGGAGCTGGTCAACGCCCATCCCGAAGTGGCGCACAATTACGCCCGCGAGCACGCCTTCAACATGTGGTTCGTGCTGGGCGCCGAAAAGCCCGAGCGGATCGAGCAAACGATCGCCGCCATCGAGGCCGAGACCGGCTATCCGGTCCATCGGATGCCCAAGCTCGACGAATTCTTCATCGACGCGCGGTTCGCCGCATGAGCGGGCTCGACACCCTCGATCGCGCCATCGTAAGAGCCACCCAGGCCGGGCTGCCGCTCGATCCAGAGCCCTATCACCGGGTGGCCGAGCAGGTTGGCGCCACGCCCGCCCAGGTGATCGAACGGCTGCAGGCCATGCTGGCCGGCGGCGTCGTGCGCCGGATCGGCGCCGTGCCCAACCACTACGCGCTGGGCTATCTCGCCAACGGCATGACGGTGTGGGACGTCGTCGACGATTGGATGGACGAGGCCGGCCGCTTGCTCGCCGCGCTCGATTACGTGACGCATTGCTATCACCGGCCGCGCCATCCGCCCGACTGGCCCTACAATCTCTTTGCGATGGTGCATGCTAAGGACCGCGAGACGGTGGCAGCCAAGGTCGCCGAGATGGCGCGGGTGCTGGGGCCGATGGCGCGCGGCCATGAGGTGCTTTACAGCACCCGCATCTTGAAGAAAACCGGCCTTAGGATCGGCGACTGATGTTCCGCCTCTCCCAGTTCCTGGCCGATCTCGAAAATCCGGCGCCGACGGGGCCAAGGCGCGATCCGCCCGGCCCGGTGGTGATCTGGAATTTGATCCGGCGCTGCAATCTGGTCTGCAAGCATTGCTATTCGATCTCGACGGACAAGGATTTTCCGGGCGAGCTGTCGGGCGACGAGATCAACGCGGTGATGGACGATCTCAAGCGCTTTCGGGTGCCGGTGCTGATCCTCTCGGGCGGCGAGCCTTTGCTGCGCCCCGATCTTTTCGCCATCGCCGATCGCGCCAAAAAAATGGGCTTCTATGTCGGGCTGTCGACCAACGGCACCCTGATCGACGCGGCGATGAGCGCCCGCATCGCCGCCACCGGCTTCGATTATGTCGGCGTCTCGATCGACGGCATCGGCGCCGTCCATGACCGCTTCCGCGGTCAGGCGGGCGCCTTCGACGCCGCCCTGCGCGGCCTGGCGCTTTGCCGGGCCAGGGGCGTCAAGGTCGGGCTGCGCTTCACCATGACCGAGGACAACGCCCTGAATCTTCCCGCCATCCTCGCGCTGATGGAACAAGAAGGCCTAACCAAATTCTATCTCTCGCATCTCAACTATGCCGGGCGGGGCGATCGCAACCGCGCCGACGACGCGGTCTTCGCCACCACGCGCCGCGCCATGGAGCTTCTGTTCGAAACGGCGCTCGGCCATGTGCAAGCCGGGCGCGAGCGCGAATTCGTCACCGGCAACAACGACGCCGACGGCGCCTTTCTCTATCTATGGGTTCGGACCCGCTTTCCCCAGCACGCCCCGGCGCTGTTCGCCAAGCTCGAACGCTGGGGCGGCAACGCCAGCGGCGTCAACGTCGCCAACATCGACAATCTGGGCAACGTTCATCCCGACACCATGTGGTGGAGCCACACGCTGGGCAACGTCAAGAAGCGGCCCTTCTCCGAGCTGTGGACCGACCTTGGCGATCCGCTGCTGGCCGGCCTCAAGCAACGGCCGCGCCCGGTGGGCGGGCGCTGCGCCGCCTGCCGGTTCCTTGGTCTGTGCAACGGCAACACGCGGGTGCGGGCCTTGAAGTTGAGCGGCGATCCTTGGGCCGAGGACCCCGGCTGCTACCTCACCGATGCCGAAATTGGCCTTAATCCCAACCAGCGCGCGGCGGAGTGACGATGATCCGAATTCTGGCTGGCTTGATGCTGTTGGCCTCGACCGCCCTGGCCCAGGACGACACCGCCAAGCTTTACGCCGAGCATTGCGCCCAATGCCACGGGCCCGAGCGCCTGGGCGGGCTGGGGCCGGCGCTGCTGCCCGAGAATCTGGGCCGTCTTCGTCCGGCCGAGGCGGTGAAGGTGATCCTCGAAGGCCGCCCCGCCACCCAGATGCAGGGCTTCGCCGACAAGATCGGCAAGGAGCAGGCGGAGGCGTTGGCCAAACTCGCCTACACGCCCTTGGCCACGCTGCCGGTCTGGGGCATGGCCGAGATCGAGCAAAGCCGCATCGTCCACGCCAAGCCGGATTCGCGGCCCGCCAAGCCCATTCACAGCGCCGATCCCTTGAACCTGTTCACGGTGGTGGAGACCGGCGATCATCACGTCACCATCTTGGATGGCGACCGTTTCGAGCCCCTGGCGCGCTTTCCCAGCCGCTTCGCGCTGCATGGCGGCGCCAAATATTCGCCCGACGGGCGCTATGTCTATCTTGGCTCGCGCGACGGCTGGATTTCCAAATACGATCTTTATGATTTCGCCCTGGTGGCCGAGGCGCGCGCCGGCATCAACAGCCGCAACATCGCCGTCTCCTCCGATGGGCGCTACGTCATCGCCGCCAATTATCTGCCGCACAGCCTGGCGGTTCTCGATGCCCGCGATCTCAAGCCCCTGAAAGTGATCGAGGCCGGCGACGGCAAGGGCAAGACCAGCCGGGTTTCGGCGGTCTACACCGCGCCGCCCCGGCAAAGCTTCATCGCCGCGCTCAAGGACCTCAAGGAGCTTTGGGAGATTCCCTATGCCGACGACGCCAAGCCGATCTATCGCGGCCTGGTGCACAGCTACGAAAAGGGCATGGTCGAGGGCCAGGCGATTTTGGGCCCCTTTCCGGTGCGCCGCATCGAGATCGAGGATTATCTCGACGATTTCTTCTTCGATCCGCCCTACGCCAATCTGATCGGCGCCTCACGCGAGGGCAAGGCGCAGGTGGTGAATCTGCTGGTCGGGCGCACGATCAAGACCCTGGCGCTGCCCGGCATGCCGCATCTGGGCTCGGGCATCGCCTTTGCCAAGGATGGCGTGCCCTTGATGGCGACGCCCAATCTCAAGGAAGGGGCGATCAGCGTCATCGACATGAAGAGCTGGCAGGTGGTGACCCGCATCGACACGCCGGGACCCGGCTTCTTTTTGCGCGGCCACGAGAACTCGCCCTTCGCCTGGACCGATCTGATGATGAGCAAGAATAAGGACACGCTGGTGATCCTTGATACCCGCACTCTTCAGGTGGCGCGCACGCTCACGCCCGCGCCGGGCAAGACGGCGGCGCATGTCGAATTCACCAAGGACGGCAAATACGCCCTGGTCTCGATCTGGGAGATGGACGGCGCCCTGGTGATCTACGACGCCCAAACCTTCGCCGAGGTCAAGCGTTTGCCGATGAAGAAGCCTTCGGGCAAATACAATGTCGGCAACAAGATCGGCTATTCGAGCGGCACCAGCCACTGAAAAGGCGCCGCTCAAGTCCGATCCGCCGCGCTATTCGCGCGCCCTGGGATCGAGATCGATCAAGCGCAAGTATTCGGGCCTCTGATCGCCAAGCGGTGTGAAGTAGTCGACCGCAACGGGATGCGCGCGGCCTTTCCAACGCCGTTCTCCATAATGGCTTGAAAGTCCTGTCGGTGGGCCTTCGGCAGTTAGGCCGAAGCGGAGAATGGCGTCGATCATAAAGCGGTCAGCGTTCGCGGACTCCTGGGGTGCAAACCAAAGAACCTCCCGAACCAATCCCGACGATGAAGAGAACCGAATTTCCAAACGGTCCCTTCCGCGCTCGAAAACAGCCGTCCGGCGTCGTTCCGGAAAGCTGCCGTCGCTGGGGTTCTGCAGTTGAAAGCCGATCTGCCGTGCATGGCGGTCGACGGTTTCTTGGCTCATGCGCAAGCCAAACCCGAAGATGGTTGTGTCATGACTGATGGGTTCGGCCGACTGCATGACAACCGGACGCATCGTGCCATCGAGATCGGGCCGAGTAAGGCAAACAAGATGTACTGTCGTTCGGTTCACGCGGCCTGGTTCCAGATCGGGATAACAACGTTGGACGCGGCCGGGAACCAGAATCGTAACTTGGCGATGGCCAGCGTACTGGCAGTCCATTTGCACGGGTTCAAGGCTAAGTGGATCGAATTCGAATTCGCCGGCGTCGGAGGGCATTCGCATGGCGTTGTAGGTGACATAGACATTGGCCGTTTGGAGCGCCGCGTTCGGGGCTTCCGAATCCGGCCAGCGCAGGGGACACGAAATTCGGTACACGCGCTCTTGGCTGGAGAGCGCCTGAGCCTCACCGACCAGCCCCATGACCAGCAGGAGCCCGCCGGCGCCGATCAGCCAAGAACGTCGGCGCGTCATCGTTGTCAGAGTCCTAACGAGTAATGACGGAATAACTGCCGGCATCCTCCTTGCCTCCCTTGCCGGTATACAACAAATCGGTGACAGGAAACGAATTTCCTCATCGCGCCCCTTTCGCCGCCGCTCACTCCGGCTTCTTCACCACCGACGTCGCCCAAGCGCGCAGATAGATCGGGTGAGCCTTGCCACCAGGATAGTAGACCACGATATCATATCGAATCATTTTGCCAGGAACGGGCAGTCGCAATTGGATTTCCGCCTCCCATTTCCCGTACCGACATAGAAGCACCGCGCCTTCAAAACCACCTTTTTCTCCGTAGATGTGGGGTGTGTAGAGAAGTTTGGGTGCGATCTTGACTTCATAATCGCCGCTATCGACGGTGCCCGCATCGCCCAAATGGAGCATTTCCGCCAGGAAGAGGCGGATTTTGGGATCGCTCGGCAGGAGGTATGGACATTCAGTAATGACCTCCTTGGCCTGCGCCGTCCAAGAGGTAAGTCCGAAGAGAAGTGTGATCATGAATCGGCGCATGGCGACGGCTCCTCCTATTTGTCGTTCCGAATTACCGAATAGCGATCGGCCTGTTGGATCACACTCTTTCCGGATTCATTGAAATATAGAAAGTGCCGCGTGGTAGGAACATTCTTCGACTGATCCAACACCCACATGCCCTGCTTCCCATCTTTGGTGCCGTATTCGAGAAAGATGGCGGCGTGATTGCCGGTGTCGCGATTCATATACTTACCGTTTTCGAAAGTGGCAATGGCGGTGCCGCGCTCCAGGGGCGGTTTGCCGAAGCCGGTGATCTTGTCGCCCTCCTTCCAAAGTGAGCTGGGGCCGATGCCAGGCACGGCCTCCTTCACCAGCGACACGCATTGTTGGTTCTTGCCGACCCATTTCTTCGCCTTGGCGTCCTTCTCGAACTGATCGAGATTCTTGGCGACATGGCCCTTGGCGAATTTGGGCTCGGAGGCTTTGTCCGATTTCTTGGACGCATCGGTCTCGCCCTCGGCCTTGGCCGGATGCAGCATGCCGCCTTCGCCGTCGGTTTGATCTTGGCCATCTTCCCCGTTATCTTCCGCGATGGCCTGATCGGCTTCGCCCTCGTCCTGGCCTTCGGAATCGGCGGCGTCCTGCTCGGAATCCTCCGGGCCCGACGCCATCACCGTTCCGTCTTCGGCCAACACCTCGTTGGTGTCGCGGATGGCGATGTGGGTGCCATCTTCGGAGGTGGCCGTGACGACGCCGTTGTCCTCGGCGACGGGGGCATTTTGATCGGCGTCTTCGCCCCATTTGGCGATGTCGTCGGCCAGGGCCTGACGGGCCTCGTCAGGACTGGGGAAGGGGCCGAAACGCGCCTCGGCCTCGGCCTTCAAGACGCCCAGAGGCGGATCGGGCCGGTCGGCCCCGCCCAGGAACTTCACCCGATCCTCGGGCTCGAGCGCATTCTTGATGACCCGGCCATAGAGGTCGGCGATCGTGGGATCGATTTCGCCGATCTTGCCCACCAGATCGCGCAGTTCGACGATCGCCTTGTCACCATAGTCACCCACCGCCAGCTTGGCCAGATTGGGAAAATCGCCGGGATCGCCGATCTGGGCCAGATTGGCAGCCGAGCGCCGGTTGGCCTGGAAGGCGTCGGTTTCGAGTTTGGGCAGATCGGGATTGGGGTGAAAAATCACCGGCGGCGGCCGCTCGACCAACAGCCCGCCCTCGCCCAGGCGGTTGTTGGTGTGATGGCGGTCGACCTCATGGTAGGTCGGGGCGCGGAAGCCCTTGAAGGTGTCAAGGAGATCGTCCTTCAGGCTGCCCAGGGTTTCACCCTTGGGCAAGACGAAGCCATCGACCGCGAGGCCCTTGTCCTTCTGATAGCTTTTGAGCCCGTTCTCCAAAGGCGTGCCCCACCAGCCGGTGGGGCCGTCGGTACGACTGACGTCGTAATGGCCGGAATTGCCCAACAGGCTCTCCAGCTTGATCACATCGCCCCGATCATTGGGCTGATCGTTGCCGACGCCGCCCGCGAAATCGAAGAAGTCGGTGCCCAGCCCCGACCAGCCGGCATCGCCCCAGGAGAATCCTCCCCAATTGGCGCCGCTCAAGCCTGATCGGCCCGTATCGCCGCCGGAGACCCAATCGAAGGAGCCCCAGCCCCGGTCGTTCTTGTTGCTCATCGCCCGTTCCAAACGCAATGGTTACATCGATGCGCTAATTAGAACACAGAGCGAAAACACTCGTCAAGGAAAATGATCATATTATGATTCAAGCGCTTAGGCCGTTCCCGCCGAAAATCAGCCGAAAAAGGCCATATACACTCGAACCGCCAGCCGCCCGAAAAGAACATAAAGAAAATATCGCTTGATACGCCCTGGCAAACTGATCAAAATCCCAGCATCCTATGGATGTGTCATTGGGGAGTGCGTCCGGCCGCTTGGTCCCGCTTCCCTTGGCCGAACGGAAAGGAGTGCACCGTCATGGCGAAGCGTTTGAAGACCAGGCAGGACAATTTCTGCCGCTATTATGTCCGTTCCTATGACCCGGCCGCCGCCGCCGCCCGCGCCGGCTATTCGCCGCGCAGCGCCGCCAGCCAGGCCTCGCGCCTCTTGGGCGATCCGATCATCCAGGCCCGCATCGCGATCTTGCAGGCCGAGATGTCAAAGGGCGGCTGCCGCGATCTGGAAGCCTTGATCGCCAAGCTCGAAAACATCTATTCGCGCGCCATCAATCTGGGCAATTACAGCGCCGCCACCGCCATCGTCACCGCCCAGGCGCGGCTGTTGGGCCTTGGTCCGCCCCGCCCCCGGTCGGCCAAGCCGGCCACGGCGCCAACTTCCGAGGCGCCCGATTCTCCCCTGTCGGTCCGACCCGAGGCGGCCTGAGCGACGGCGCCGCCCCAATGCGAACGATTCGCAAAACGCCTGGAATTCGCAAGCCTCTTCAAGGTGTTTTGGCGAAAAATGCTAAAGAAATGGCCCGGAATGGGGGGTGAATCGGGCGCTTTCAAAGACTTACTTGAGTCAAAGCGGCGCCGGGCGGGCGCAAATCGGGGGCGGATCGGCCTCAATCGGGCGCAAAGCGGCGCAAATCGGCGCAAAGCGGGAGCCGAGAGGGTAGCCAACGTTCCTCGGGGCCATTAGGTTCGGTCCTCGGAGTGCCCGCCCAAACCTTGGCCCGCCCCAAACCTTGGCCCGCTCATGAGCCCCGATCGCCCGCCGCCCGCCGCCACGTCCGACCCTGCCGCCGGCCCGCTCGCCGGCCTTCTGGTGGTGGCGCTCGAACAGGCGGTGGCGGCGCCCTTCTGCACCTCGCGGCTGGCCGATGCCGGGGCCCGGGTCATCAAGATCGAACGGCCCGAGGGCGATTTCGCCCGCCATTACGATCGGGCGGCGGCGGGCGAGAGCACCCATTTCATCTGGCTCAACCGCGGCAAGGAATCCCTGGTGCTCGACATCAAGGCCCCCGAGGACGCGGCGCTGTTGGCTCGCCTGATCGACCGGGCCGATGTCTTCATCCAGAATTTGGCGCCCGGCGCGGCGGCAAGGGCCGGCTTCGGTTCGGCCGATCTGCTGGCACGCCATCCACGCCTGATCGCCTGCGACATCTCGGGCTATGGCGCCAGCGGCCCCAGCCGCGACATGAAGGCCTACGATCTGCTCATCCAGTGCGAGACCGGCCTGGCCTCGATCACCGGCCGGCCCGAGGGGCCGGGACGGGTGGGGGTGTCGGTGGTCGACATCGCGGCCGGCATGTACGCCCACGCCGCCATCTTGGAAGCGCTGATCGCCCGCGGCATCAGTGGCCGGGGCCGCGTCCTTCAGGTCTCGCTGTTTGACGCCATGGCCGATTGGATGACGGTGCCGCTCCTCTTCGAGATGCACACCGGCCAGGGGCCCCAGCGCCTGGGCCTCATGCATCCCTCGATCGCCCCTTACGGTGCCTTCCCCACCCGAGACGGCCGCCCGGTGGTAATCGCCATCCAGAACGAACGCGAATGGCAGGCGCTCTGCGCCACCGCCTTGGGCCGCCCGGAGATCGCCACCGATCCGCGCTTCGATTCGGGCGTCAAACGGGTGGCCAACCGCTCGGCGCTCGATGGGCTGGTGGCCGAGATTCTGGGGGCGCTTTCCCATGCCGAGGCGGTGGCGCGGCTTGCGGCGGCCAACATCGCCTACGCCTCGGTCAACGAGGTGGCCGATCTCGCCCGCCATCCGCATCTGCGCCTGACGTCGGTCGTGACACCTTCGGGTCCGCGCCAACTGGTGGCACCGCCGCCGATCGGGCTTGGCCTGGGGGCAGGCCTGGGTGCGGTGCCGGCGCTGGGCCAGCACAGCGACGCCATCCGGCGCGAATTCGCGCCATGAGCGGCGCCATAAGCCTGGCCGATTGGATCGGGCGCGGCGAAACGGCGGACGACATCCTGGCGCCCGGCCCCGCTTTGGCGCTTTGGGCCCTGCTCGATCATCCGCCGCCCGTGGAACCGCCGACGCATCTGCCGCCGCTCGGCCATTGGCTCTATGGCTGGAACCGGCCCCGCCAATCCGACTTGGGCGCGGATGGGCATGAGCGGCTGGGCCGCTTCCTGCCGCCCGTCGATTTGCCCCGGCGCATGTGGGCGGGCAGCCGGGTGGTCTTTCATCGCCCGCTGGCGATCGGCGGGCCGCTGCGCCGTCAATCGACCATCGCCGACATCGCCGCCAAGGAAGGGCGCTCGGGCCGGCTGGTCTTCGTCACCGTCCGCCATCGCCTGTTCGACCGGGCCGCCGATCCGGCGATCGAGGAAACCCAGGACATCGTCTATCGCGGTCCGGCCAAGCCGGGCGACGCGCCCGCGCCCTTGGCGCCGCCCGCCGGCGCCGATTGGCGGCGAATCGTCACCCCTGATCCGGTGCTGCTGTTTCGCTATTCGGCCCTCACCTTCAACGCGCACCGCATCCACATCGATCGCGCCTATGCGCGCCAGGTCGAGGGCTATCCGGGCCTGGTGGTGCAAGGGCCGCTCACCGCGACGCTGCTGCTCGACCTATTCCTTCGCCAGCGGCCGGGCCTGGCGGTGCGGGAATTTTCCTTCCGGGGATTGGCGCCGCTTTTCGAGGGCCAGGCGATCGCGCTTGGCGGCAAGGCCAAGCCGGCCGGCGCCGATCTCTGGGCGCTCTCGGCGGATGGGCGGCTGGCGATGACGGCCGAGGCGCGAATCTGAAAGCGCATTGGCATCAGTGCCCGCATGCTTCGAGACGGCCGCCAAGAAAAAGACAAGCGAACCACCAAGACACGAAGGCACAAAGATCACCGATTCTTCGTGTCTTGGTGGTTTCGCTTCTCCAAAAAATCATCGGCGCTGGCCGATGTGTTCGGCGGGTCACGGAAAAATCTCGATGAGTGGCCTCATGCTTCGAGACGGCCGCCGAAGGGCGGCCTCCTCAGCATGAGGCGATCTTTATCCTCACCCCGAGGAGGACCGCAGGTCCGTCACGAGGGGCGAGGAGGACCACCGGTCCGTCTCGAAGGGTGAGAAGCGAAGGGACCAGAATTCCTTGGAGACGAGGACCTAACCGTTCTTCAAACGGCGCGGCGCAAGCGGGCCCTCGAAGAAGACCCGGCAATTGGCCCAGCCGTCATCCTTGAAGTAATAGGTCTCGCCCGGCCTTGCCAGCCCGTCGGGATCGGTGAGCAGATCGTGCTGGCGGCCCCTGGGCACCATGGTCAAAAGGGCGCGGCCCTCCTTGCCCTCGAAGACCGCGTAGAGACGAAGCGGGATGATGCCGTTGAAGCGCCCGATCTTGCAGGCGTGCGACAGCACATGGTCTTCCTTGCCCGCCTGCCAGAAGGGCTTCTTGCTCGCCCGATGGCGAAGCGGATCGACCGCGTCGGGCCAACGTCGGTGGACGGGATGCTTGGGCAGCCCGGTGGTGGCGATCGACGGGTTGAGGTGGCGGCCGTCCGGCGCCGACAAGGACTCCGCAGCCGCCGGGAAGGAAACCAGCGACAGTGTCGTCAAAAAGGCCGTTCTGGCCAGGGCGCGTTTCATACCCGGAAATATTGCGCCTTCGGATGATGAAAGACAAGGGCCGAGGTCGATTGCTCGGGGTGGAGCTGATCCTCGTCCGACAGCGCCACGCCGATCCGCTCCGCCCCCAGAAGCTCAAGCAGAATGCGCTGGTCGGCCAGGTTGGGGCAGGCCGGATAGCCGAAGGAATAGCGGGCGCCGCGATAGCCCTGCTTGAGCATGGCGTCGATGTCGCGGGCGTCCTCGCCGCCGATGCCCAACTCGGCGCGGATGCGCTTGTGGAGATGCTCGGCCAAGGCTTCGGTCATCTCGACGCCCAGCCCATGCAGATAGAGGTAATCCTGATAGCGGTCGCCTTCGAACCACTGGCGCGCCACGTCGGCCACCCTTTGGCCCATGGTGACGATCTGAATCGCCAGCACGTCCGGCGGCTCGCCCGGCCGGCGCTCGCGCAGGAAATCGGCCAGGCAGAGCCGATCGCCGGTTTCCTGGCGGGGCAGATCGAAGCGGGCGCGTTCGCGCCCATCGCCATCCAACAGGATGATCGCTTGGCCCTCGGCGACGGCCGGGAAATAGCCATAGACCGCCTTGGGCTCCAAGATGCGCTCGGCCTCGCATTGGGCCAAAAGGCGCTCCAGGATTGGCCGGGCCTCGCGGCCCACCGCCTGCTTCCATTCGGCAAAGCTGCGGCCGCTTTTCTTGAAGCCCCAATGGAACTGGTAGAGCATGGTTTCGTTGAGATAGGGGATGAGCGCGCGCGGCTCGATGCCTTCCACCAGGCGCGGCCCCCAGAAAGGCGGCTTGGGCACCTCGGCCAGCGCCCGGTAGTCCTCGCGGCGCTTGGCGATCGCCTCGGCCTCGGAAAGCGGCAATGCCGGCGGCGGGGCCGGGGGCTTGGGCTTGGGCGCGGTTTCCGCCGCGACATGGGGCCTTGCTGCCACGTAATCGTCGAAGGTGCCGGCGGCGACGCGGGCCATCAGCTCCAGCCCGTCGAAGGCGTCGCGCGCGTAGGCGACCCGATGGGCGCCATGCGCGGCCAGGCAGTCGATCTCGACGAATTTGCGGGTCAGCGCCGCGCCCCC
The DNA here is from genome assembly GCA_016214125.1 of Rhodospirillales bacterium. GTDB lineage: Bacteria > Pseudomonadota > Alphaproteobacteria > Rhodospirillales > WMHbin7 > JACRPC01. The sequence continues at coordinate 52,220 of JACRPC010000031.1, forward strand.
CAGCAGCACCGGCAGGCCGACGCCCGCTTCGGTCATCGCCACGAGATTCTCTTTCATCACCACGGTCGATTTGACCAAGAGACCCGAGAGGCCGATGGCGTCGGGCTGGTGGGCGCGCACGGCGTCCAGGATGGCGCCGATCGGCTGCTTGATGCCGAGATTGACCACCCGATAGCCGTTGTTGGTGAGGATGATGTCGACCAGGTTCTTGCCGATGTCGTGGACGTCGCCCTTGACGGTGGCGAGCACGATGGTTCCCTTGGTGCTGCCGGCGCTCTTTTCCATCTTGGGTTCGAGATAGGCCACCGCCGCCTTCATGGTTTCGGCGGCCTGAAGGACGAAGGGCAACTGCATCTTGCCCGAGCCGAACAGCTCGCCCACCGTTTTCATGCCGTCGAGCAAGATGTCGTTGACGATGGCGAGCGGCGGATAGGCCGCCAGCGCCTCGTCGAGATCGGCCTCGATGCCCTGGCGGTCGCCATCGACGATGCGGGCCTTCAAGCGGTCCTCGACCTTCTCGGGCCGCGCCTTCTTGGCCGTCTTGTCCTGGCGGCCTTCGAACAGGGCGATGAAGGCCTGCAGCGGGTCGTAGCCGGGGGCCCGGCGATCGAGCAGCAGATCCTCGGCCGCCTTGGCCTCGGCGGCGGGGATGGCGTGCAGGAGCACGATCTTCGAGACATGGACGATGGCCGCCGTCATCCCGGCCTTGACCGCCAGATCGAGGAAGACCGAATTCAGCACCTGGCGCGCCTGCGGCTTCAAGCCGAAGGAGATGTTGGAGAGCCCGAGCACGATCTGGCTTTCCGGAAAGGCGGCACGGATTTGCCCGATCGCCTCCAGGGTTTCGATCGCCAGGCGGCGGTCGTCCTCGTTGCCGGTGCAGACGGTGAAGGTGAGCGGATCGAAAAGAAGATCGGCGGGCGCCAGGCCGTATTTCCCGACCGCGAAATCGTAAAGCCGTTTGGCGATCGCCAATTTGGCGCTCGCGTCCTTGGCCATGCCGGTCTCGTCGATGGTGAGCGCGATCACCGCCGCGCCGTGCGTCTTCGCCAGCTCCAGGCGGGCCGCCGCTTCGGACTCGCCGTTTTCGAAATTGATCGAATTGAGGATGGCGCGCCCGCCATAAAGTTCGAGCGCCGCCTTGAGCACGCCCAATTCGGTCGAATCGATCACCAAAGGCGCGTTGACGGCGCCGCGCAAGCGCTCGACCACCGCCCGCATGTCGGCCGATTCGTCGCGGCCGACGAAGGCGGTGCAGACGTCAAGGGTGTGCGAGCCCTCGCGCGCCTGCTCCTTGGCCATGGCGACGACGCCGTCCCAGTCCTGCGCCTCTTGCAGTTCGCGGAACTTCTTCGAGCCGTTGGCGTTCAGCCGCTCGCCGATCGACAGGAAGGCGTTCTCCTGGCGGAGCGGCACCTGGGTGTAAAGCGAAGCGACCGCCGGCACCCAGACGACCGAGCGCCTCTTGGGCGCCGGGCGCTTGGGATCGAGGCGGCGCAGCATGGCGTCGGTGGCGCGGATGTGATCGGGCGTGGTGCCGCAGCAGCCGCCCACCAGATTGACGCCGTCCTCGAGGATGAAGCGCTCGTGCCAATGGGCCAGCGCCTCGGGGCCCAGCGGGTATTGCGCCTGACCGTCCACCAATTCCGGCAGGCCGGCGTTGGGCTGGACCGAAATCAGACCCGGCCAGTTGGCGGCCAGCCAGCCGACATGCTCGGCCATCTCCTGCGGGCCGGTGGCGCAGTTGAGCCCCAAGAGCGGCAGGTCGAGGGCGTTGGCGACCGTGGCGGCGGCTCCGATGTCGGTGCCGACCAGAAGGGTGCCGGTGGTTTCCACCGTCACCTGGACGAAGATCGGAATCGCCGCCCCCGCTTCGCGTCGCGCCCGCTTGGCGCCATTGACGGCGGCCTTGATCTGCAAAGGGTCCTGACAGGTTTCGATCAGGATGGCGTCGACCGCGCCGGCGATCAGGCCGCGGCATTGAACGGCCAGCGCCTCCTCCAGATCGGCATAGGCGATGTGACCGAGCGTGGGCAGCTTGGTTCCCGGTCCCACCGAGCCGACCACGAAGCGCGGGCGGTCCTTGGCGAATCCGTCCATCGCCTCGCGGGCCAGAAGGGCGGCCCGCTTGTTCAGATCGAAGGCGTCGGCGGCCAAGCCGAATTCGGCCAGCGTCACCGGCGAGGCGCCGAAGCTGTTGGTTTCCACCAGATCGGCGCCGGCGGCGAAATAGGCGGCGTGGATGGCGCGCACCAGATCGGGGCGCGAGCGCACCAGCACGTCGGTGCAATTCTCCAAGCCCTCGAAATCGGCAAGGGTCAGGTTGCCGGCCTGGATCTGCGAGCCGAAGCCGCCATCGGCCAACAGGACGCGCTCGCGCAGAGCGGAGAGAAGATCGGACATCGGGACTACTCGCTTTTCGGCGGGCGGACGCCCAGGATGTGGCAGATGGCGAAGACCAGATCGGCGCGGTTTAGGGTGTAGAAATGGAAGCGCTCGACTCCATCCTGCGCCAGCGCCCGGCACTGCTCGGCCGCCACGGTGGCGGCGACCAGGCGCCTGGTGTCGGGATCGGCATCGAGCCCGGTAAAGAGATCGGCCATCCAGATGGGCACGCTGGTGTTGCAGGCCTTGGAGAACTTGACCACCTGGGCGAAGTTGGTGACCGGAAGAATGCCGGGCACGATCGGCACCGTGATGCCGGCCTTCAACGCGCGGTCGCGGAAGCGGCGAAAGACATCGACCTCGAAGAAATACTGGGTGATGGCGCGCTTGGCGCCGGCGTCGATCTTGCGCTTCAGATTGTCGAGATCGGCTTGGGCGCTTTTCGCCTCGGGATGGGTTTCCGGATAGGCGGCGACGCTGATGTCGAAATCGGCGATCCGCATCAGCCCCTTCACCAGATCGACGGCGTAGGGATAGCCGCCCGGATGGGGGCGGTAGGGAGTCTCGCCCTCGGGCGGGTCGCCCCGAAGCGCCACGATGTGGCGGATGCCTTCCTCCCAATAGCGCCGGGCGACGGCGTCGATCTCGTCTTGGGCGGCGCCGACGCAAGTGAGATGGGCGGCGGGCGTCAAGCCGGCCTCGCGCTTTAAGCGGATCACCGTGTCGTGGGTGCGCTCGCGCGTCGAGCCGCCGGCGCCGTAGGTGACCGAAACGAAGGACGGCGCCAGGGGCGCCAGGCGCTGGACGCAGGCCCAAAGCTGGCCGCCCATCGCCTCGGTCTTGGGCGGGAAGAACTCGAAGGACACCGACACCTTGAGGGGCGAGATGTGCTCGAACAGATTCACGGCGTCGATCCTTTCGCGTATTTGAGCTTGGCGGCCAGCCAGAGGGTGACGTCGAGCGGCTGGCCCGGCAAGAGCAGGGTTTCGTAGGGTTCGAGGCCGCTGGCGCGGCACCAGCCCTCGACGGTTTCGCGGGGAAAGCCCAGGCGGCGGTGCTGATGGCGCTCGCGCAATTCCTCCATGGCGTGGGGCGCCAGATCGATGATCGCCAGCCGGCCGCCGGGCTTCAAGATGCGCGCCGCTTCGGCGATCACCTGGGCCGGGCGTTCGGCGAAATGCAGCACCTGATGGAGCGTCGCCAGATCGGCCGATTCGTCGGCCAAAGGCAGGCGGGCCATGTCGCCCTGGCGCAGCCTTCCATGGCGCAGACCGGCCGCTTCGAGCTTGGCGCGGGCGACATCGAGCATGGCGCGCGAGGCGTCGATGCCGATCGCCTGGCCGACATGCGGCCCCAGCAATTCCAGCATGCGCCCGGTGCCGGTGCCGATATCGACCAAGATTTTGGGCGCGTGCGGCAAGAGCGATTCGAGAAGCTGGCGTTCGATCGGCAGGGGATCGATCGGCAAGGCCCGCTGGCGATCCCATTCGGGCGCGTTGGCGCGGAAATACTCCTCGGCGCGGGCGCGCCGCTCGGCCCGCAAGGCCTGCAGGCGGGCCTGATCCTCGGCCAGCGCCGGATCGGCTTCGGGGGCCAGGTCGATCAGCCGACGCCCGAGATCGCGGTCGGCCGCCAGGCTGTAGAAGACCCAGGCGCCGTCGCGCTGGCGCTCGACCAGCCCGCTTTCCGCCAAAAGCTTGAGATGGCGCGACACCCGGGGCTGGCTTTGCCCCAAAATCCGCACCAATTCGCTGACCGCCAAACCTTCGTCGCGCACCAGCGCCAGAAGGCGCAGGCGGGTCGAATCGGCGGCGGCGCGAAACGCCCCGACAAGCTCGGTGAGCGTTGGCTCGGGCATCGGCCAATTCCTAGCACAGAGTCAAATCACGATATACACATATCTTTATATGATTTGTCCGGACAAAGGCCGAACGACTCCGACTCCCCGCAAATGTTCCGTGTCTAATATGTCACAGTGAGTCGTTTTGGAATCACTTGGGCACTTGAGCCTCTGGCAGCCGGAAATCAGCTATGGTACTCCGAGAAACTGGATTGTGGGGCGAGCCCTGCGTCTGCCCTTGTGCTCTTGATCAGGTTGGATTTCGAACAACATGAAAAACGCCCTGTCTCGAATTCCCGCAATCCTCGCCGCTTCCCTCCTCACCACGTCGCTTTTGGCCGGCTGCGCGACACCGCCCGCCGCCACCGACAAGGAGGCGATGGCCGAGTACGAGCAGGCCAACGATCCCGGCGAGCCCACCAACCGCGTCATCTTCCAGATCAATCAGGGGCTCGACAAGGGCGTCATCAAGCCGGTGGCCCAGGGCTACCGCGCCGTGGTGCCCTATCCGCTGCGCGACCGCGTCCGCGACTTCCTTTCCAACCTGCGCGAGCCCTGGACCTTTGTGAACGACGTGCTGCAGTTCGAATTCGGCCGCGCCGGCATCACGCTGGGCCGCTTCTGCTTCAACTCGACCTTCGGCATGCTGGGCATCGTCGACATCGCCACTTCGGCCGGGCTTGAAGGCCACACCGAGGATTTCGGCCAGACCCTGGCGGTTTGGGGCATCGGCGAAGGGCCCTTCGTCACCCTGCCCTTCTTCGGCCCCTCCAACCCGCGCGACACGGTGGGTCTGGTGGTCGACAGCTTCCTCGACCCCTTTGGCATCTGGCTGGGCGGCTGGGTGCCCGACGAGGCCATGTGGGCCAAGACCGGGCTTACCGCCGTCGACAAGCGCGAGAAATATCTCGACCCCCTGGACGAGATCGAACGGACCTCGCTTGACTACTACGCCTCGCTGCGCAGCCTCTACCGCCAGCGCCGGGCCGAGGAGATCCGCAACGGCCAGAAGGCAAAGACGCTGCCGGCGCCCGGCATGACCTTCGATTTCGACGCGCCCGCCGACGACAAACCGGCCCCGTCCGGCCCGTCCGTCTCCCAGCGCTGATGCGATGACCCGTCGCTTTGTCCTGATCGCGGCCGCGCTGCTCGCCCTGCTGTTCGCCGTTCCGGCCGAGGCCGACGTCGGTTCCGACGCCAGCAAGTTCGTCTCCTCCCTGGCGCAGAACGCGATCGAAAAGATCGCCAAGGCGCAGTTGCCCGAAGACGAACGCACCCGCGTGCTGCGCACCATGCTGCACGACAATTTCGACATGGGAGCGATCAACGCCTTCGTCACCGGGCGCTTCTGGCGCCAGGCCAGCGACGCCCAGAAGGCCGAATTCGCCAAGACCTTCGAGGACTATCTGGTCATCACCTGGTCGAAGCGCTTCAAGGATTACGGCGGCCAAACGATGGACGTGGTCGGCGCCCAACCGCCCGACGAAAGCGGCGCCATCTCGGTCGACACCCGCATCCTCGATCAGGGCAAGCCGATCTACAACGTCACCTGGCGGGTGCGCGCCAAGGATGGCGGCTTCAAGGCGGTCGACATCGTCGTCGAAGGGGTGAGCATGGCGATCACCCAGCGCTCCGATTTCCTGGCCAAATTGCAGCGCGACGGCATGGACGGCCTTCTGGTGGCGCTCAAGGAAAAAGTCGACGACATCCGCGCCGGCAAGATCGAGCCGCCGATGGCCGTCAAGCCCTCCGGAAAATAGGCGGCGGGGAGCGGCGAAGTTATCCACCGCCTCCGCCCTGGACGCCCCCAAAATCCCCGACTACTATGCCCTCCGCGTTTTCTGGGAGGTTCCCCGTGTTCCGCCTCATTCGTCCCCTTCTCGCCCTGCTGGCCCTCCTTCTCGTCCCTCTCGCCCCGGCCCAAGGCCAGGGCGCCGGGAAAGCGACGACCGACGAGATGCTGGCCGAACGCGTGCTCGGCAATCCCAAGGCGCCGATCACCATCATCGAATATTTCTCGCTCACCTGCTCGCACTGCGCCGACTTCCACGTCAACACCCTGCCCCAGCTCAAGAAGGAATGGGTGGAGACCGGCAAGGCGCGTCTGGTGATGCGCGATTTCCCGCTCGACCGGGTGGCGCTGCACGGCGCCGTCCTGGCGCGCTGCCTGCCCGGCGACAAATACTTCGCCTTCGTCGACATGCTGATGACCAGCCAGAAGCAATGGGCAAGCGCCCCCGACCCCCGGGTGGCGCTGAACGGCAACGCCCGACTGGCCGGCCTGTCGAAGGAGAAGATCGACGCCTGCGTGGCCGACACCGCGCTGACCGACGGCATCCTCGCCCGCCAGCTCGAGGGCCAGCAGAAATTCAAGATCCAGTCGACGCCCACCTTCGTCATCGACGGCAAGACCTTCCCCGGCGCCATGCCCTTTGCCCAGTTCGACCGCATCCTCAAAGGGCAGTGAGCCGCTTCGCATGGTCCAGTTCGATCGCCTCCGCGTCGTCGGCTTCAAGTCCTTCGTCGAATCGACGGATCTGGCGATCGAAAACGGCATGACCGGGGTGGTCGGCCCCAACGGCTGCGGCAAATCGAATCTGGTCGAAGCCCTGAAGTGGGTGATGGGCGAGACCTCGGCCAAGCAGATGCGCGGCGCCGACATGGACGACGTTATCTTCGGCGGTTCGCAAGGCCGGCCGGCCCGCAACATGGCCGAGGTGGCGGTGGTGCTCGACAACCGCAGCCGCACCGCGCCCGCCATGTTCAACGACGCCGACGAACTCGAAGTCTCGCGCCGCATCGAGCGCGGCCAGGGCTCGCTCTACAAGGTGAACGGCCGCGAGGTGCGGGCCCGCGACGTGGCGCTCCTCTTCGCCGACGCCGCCACCGGCGCCCGCTCGACCGCCCTGGTCAGCCAAGGCCGCATCGGCGCCATCATCAACGCCAAGCCGGCCGACCGGCGTTCGCTTCTCGAAGAAGCGGCCGGCATCGCCGGGCTGCATTCGCGGCGCCACGAGGCGGAAATCCGCCTGCGCGGCGCCGAATCGAACCTGGCCCGCCTGGAAGACGTGCTCGTCACCCTCGACGCCCAATTGCAGGCCCTGGTCAAGCAGGCCAGGCAGGCGGCGCGCTACCGCACCATCAGCGACCAGATCCGCACCGTCGAGGCCCGTCTGCTGCTGCGCCGCTGGGACGAGGCGGTCGGCGCGCTCGATCTGGCCCGCGACGCCCTGGCCGCCATCGATTCCGAGGTGGCGGAACGGACCGGCCGCGCCGCCCAGGCCGCCACCCGCCAGGCCGAGGCCGCCAGCGCCCTGCCGCCGCTTCGCCAGCACGAAGCCGAGGCGGCGGCCCGCCTGCAGCGCTTGCGGCTGGCCGGCGAGCAGCTCGACGCCGAGGAAGCCCGCATCGCCCAGGCGAGGCGCGATCTCGCCACCCGCTTGGCCCAGACCGCCGCCGATCTCGAACGCGAAGCCGCCCGCGCCGCCGACGCTCAGGAAGCCCTGGCCCGTCTGGCCGAGGAGGAGCGCTTGCTTCGGGCCGCCAGCCAAGGCGACGCCGAGGCCCAGGCCCTGGCCCGCGAGACCTTGTCCAAGGCCGCCCAGGCGGTCAACGAGCAGGAATCGGACCTGGCCCGGCTCACCGAGCGGGTGGCGGCCGAGGCGGCGCGCAAGACCGCGCTCGAGCGCCGCTTGGCCGAGATCGCCGAACGGATCGCCCGGCTGGAATCCCGCCAAAGCGAAGTGGCGGCCGCCATCGGCCGCGCCGAGACCGAGGCCGCCCAGGATGCCGAAGTGGTGGCGGCGCAGACCCGGCTTGACGCGGCGCGCCAGGCGCTCGAAGCCGCCCGCGCCCGCCTCGACCAGGCCGAGCGCCTGCGCGAAAGCGCCGACACCACCCGCGCCCAGGCCCGCGACGCCCTTTCCGCCGAAGAGGCCGCCGGCTCGCGCCTCAAGGCCGAAGCCGACGGTTTGACCGCGCTGTTGGCCGCCGGCGCCAAGGAAGGCACGCCGATCCTTGACGCCATTACGGTCGATCCCGGTTTCGAAACCGCCCTGGGTGCCGCGCTGGGCGAGGATCTGGAAGCGCCCATCGATCCCAATCAGCTTCATCACTGGGCGCTCCTTGCCCCTTACGCCGATCCGCCGGCCCTGCCCGAAGGTGTCACGCCCTTGGCGCACCATGTGCGGGCGCCCGCCGAACTGGCACGACGGCTGTCGCAGATCGGCCTGGTCGAGGACGGCGCCGCCTTGCGCGCGGCGCTCAAGCCCGGCCAGCGGCTGGTCAGCCGCTCCGGGGCGCTCTGGCGCTGGGACGGCTTCACCGTTGCCGCCGGCGCGCCTACGCCGGCCGCCACCCGTTTGGCCCAACGCAACCGTCTGGCCGAAATCGCCGTCGCCCGGACCGAGGCCGAGGGCCGTATTGCCCAGGCCCTGGCGTCGCTGGTCTCGGCGCAGACGGCCGCCGAATCGGCCCAGGAGGGCGCCCGCCTGGCCCGCGAGGCGCAAAAGGGCGCCGAGGGTGAAGTCGCCCAGGCCGGCCAACAACACACCCGTCTGCTCGAAAAGGCCGCCGAGCTGGCCGCCAGGCTGGGGGCGCTCAAGGCCCAGGCCGACCAGGCCGCCGCCGACAAGAACGAGGCCGAGACCCAGCACGCCGACACCGAGCGCGCGCTGGCCGAGCATCCCGATCCCGAGGCCGGCCGAGCCCAGATGGCCGGCTTGCGCGAAACCCTGACCGGCCTGCGTTCGGCGCTTCTGGAGGCGCGGGCCGGCCATGACCGCCTGATGCGCGAGGCCGGCGAACGCCAGCGCCGTCTGGAGGCGATCGGCCAGGAGCTTCTGTCCTGGACCAGCCGCGCCGAAAGCGCCCAGGGCCAGATCGCCGAACTGGAAGCCCGCCAAAACGCCGCCCGCGCCGAGGACGAGCGCCTGGCCGCCCTGCCGGCCGAGATCGCCGCCAAGCGGGCCGGCCTGCTCTCGGAAATCGGCGGCGCCGACCGCGCCCGCCAGGAGGCCGCTGACCGTCTGGCCCAGGCGGAAACCGAGCAGGCCGAGGCCGACCGGGCGCTCAAAGAGGCCGAACAGACGCTGGCCCAGGCGCGCGAGGAGCGCGTGCGCCGCGAATCGGCGCTGGAGGCCGGCAAGCAGCTCTGCCGCACGGTGGCCGAGCGGGTCGCCGAGCGCCTGGAATGCACGCCGGAAACCATCGCCGAGACCTGCGGGCTCGATCCCGACGAGGTGCTGCCGCCCGTCGAGGATTTGGAACGCCGGTTGGAGCGGTTGGGCCGCGAGCGCGAGAACATCGGCCCGGTCAATCTGCGCGCCGAGGCCGAGGCCGAGGAATTGACCAAGCAGCTCGAATCGCTCAAGGCCGAACGCGAGGATCTGATCGCCGCCATCGCCCGGCTGCGCCAGGGCATCGCCGAACTCAATCGCGAAGGGCGCGAGCGGCTGGTCGCCTCGTTCGAGGCGGTGGACCGCCATTTCCGCGAACTCTTCGTCCGCCTGTTCGGCGGCGGCCGCGCCCATCTGGCGCTCACCGAGGCCGAAGACCCGCTGGAAGCGGGCCTCGAGATCATGGCCAGCCCGCCCGGCAAACGGTTGCAGGTGATGAGCCTGCTGTCGGGCGGCGAGCAGGCGATGACGGCGCTGGCCCTTCTCTTCGCCGTCTTCATGACCAACCCGGCGCCGATCTGCGTGCTCGACGAGGTCGACGCCCCCCTGGACGACGCCAACGTCGATCGCTTCTGCACCCTGCTGGCCGACATGATGCAGACCACTTCGACCCGCTTCCTGGTCGTCACCCACCACCGCATGACCATGGCCCGCATGGACCGGCTTTACGGCGTCACCATGCCCGAACGCGGAGTCTCCAAGCTGGTCTCGGTCGATCTCAAGACCGCCGAGACGCTGCGCAAGAAAGATTCCTAACGTTTTCTTGCCCCCCGGGGGCGCTTTTCGCCCCTCTTTCAGCCACGTTTTCGCGTGATTCTCCAAAGACTTGAGGGGGAGGTTTTCGGGCTTGACAGGCCAAGGTGGCGCCGATATGGTGCGCTCCGCTTTCGGGGCGGTCGCCGCTACCCGGAAGGGGGATGCGTTTTTTGGGTGGAACGGCCATGAACGATCGGTCCGACCCACCGAACCTTGCCGATCTCGACGCCCGGCTTCGCGCGCTGCGCCAGGCCGATTCGCAGGCGTCGGACGGTGCGTCTCCCGGCGGCGGCGGGGCTTCGATGGGCGGTTTGGGCGTGGCGATGCGAATCGGCGTCGAATTGGTTTCGGCGCTGGGGGTCGGGGTGGGGCTCGGTTATCTGCTCGACCGCTGGCTGGGCACCAAACCGTGGTTGATGTTGGTGTTCTTCTTCCTGGGCGCGGCCGCCGGCGTGCTCAATGTCTGGCGGGCGGTCAATCGCCAGGACGTGACGGTGGGGTTCAAACCGCCGGCCCGGGAAACGGACATCCCGAACGAGCAAGGCCCCGACGCGGGCAAGAGGCGAAGGTAGAACGTCAGTGGCAAGCCCACTTCACCAATTCGAGATCAAGACCCTGGTGCCGATCAAGATCGGCGGGATCGATCTTTCCTTCACCAATTCGGCGCTGTTCATGGCGCTGGCGGTGGCGGCGGTGACCTTCTTCTTCGTCCAGGGCATGAAGGGGCGCAGCGTCGTTCCCGGCCGCTGGCAATCGCTGGCCGAACTGACCTACGAATTCGTCGCCGGCATGCTGAAGGACAATGTGGGCGCCGAGGGGCGCAAGTTTTTTCCCTTCGTCTTCACCCTCTTCACCTTCATCCTGTTTGGCAACCTCCTGGGCCTGCTGCCCTACAGCTTCACCTTCACCAGCCACATCATCGTGACCTTCGCGCTCGCCTGCGCGTCGTTCCTCTTGGTCACCCTGGTCGGCCTGGCCCGCCACGGCCTGCATTTCTTCTCGCTCTTCGTGCCCTCGGGGGTGTCGCCGGTCCTCTTGCCGCTGATGATCCCGATCGAGATCGTCTCCTATCTCTCGCGGCCGGTGAGCCTCTCGGTTCGTCTTTTCGCCAACATGATGGCGGGCCACACCATGATGAAGGTGTTCGCCGGCTTCATTCTGCCGCTCGGCGTTTTCGGCATCGCGCCGTTCGCCATCGACGTCGCGCTCACCGGTTTCGAGTTCGGCATCGCCATCATCCAGGCCTACATCTTCACCGTGCTCACCTGCCTTTACCTGCACGACGCCGTGCATCTCCATTAAGGCCGGAAACGGGTTTTTCAGTCCAACGCCAACGGTAAGGAACAATGACGATGGAAGTTGCAGCAGCTAAGTTGATTGGCGCCGGCCTGGCCGTGATCGGCCTGGGTGGCGTCGGCGCCGGTATCGGCCAGATCTTTGCGACCCTGGTCTCGTCGGTGGCCCGCAATCCGGCCGCCAAGTCGCAGGTTCAGGGTCTGGCCTTCATCGGCTTCGCCCTGGTCGAGGCGGTGGCGCTCTACGCGCTGGTGATCGCCTTCCTGATCCTGTTCGGCTAAGTTCGGTTCGGTCGGGCCCACCCACCCCGACGGGGCGGGCGGGCCGCGTTCCGCCCCGGGAGCACGCCCATGCCGCAATTGGATGTAGCGACCTTTCCCTCCCAGCTCTTCTGGCTGGCGGTGTCGTTCGCGGTGCTTTACGTCATCCTCGCCACCTTGGTGATGCCCCGGGTGGGCACGGTGCTCGACGAGCGCCAGCGCCGCATCGACGACAGTCTCGATCGCGCCGCCCAGCTAAAAAGCGAGGCCGAGGCGGCGGTCGCCGCCTACGAGAAGGCGCTGGCCGAGGCCCGCGCCAAGGCGCACGACACGCTGCGCGACGCCCAGGCCCGGCTTCAGGCCGAGACCGACGGCAGGCTCAAGGCGCTGGCCGAGCGCTTGGGCGACGAGGTTAAGGCCGCCGAAGCCCGCATCGCCCAGGCCCGCGACCAGGCCCTGCAGGGCGTGCGCGCCCTTGCCGCCGAGACCGCCGGCCAACTGGCCCGCAAGCTTGCCGGCGCCGACATCGACGCCGCCAAGCTCGATCAGGCGGTCGGCCGCGCTTTGGGAGGTTCGTGATGATCGCTCCCGCCCACGCCGCCAGCGCCGCCGGCGCCGCGCCGGCCTTCTGGCAGGCCCCGGAATTCTGGGTGGCGCTGGCCTTCGTGGTCATGGTGGGGGCGGCGTTCCGTCCCATCGCCCGCGCCATCGCCTCGGCGCTCGACATTCGGGCCGAGAAGATCCGCAGCCGCATCGAGGAAGCCCAGAAGCTTCAGGAAGACGCCAAGGAGATGCTGGCCACCTACCAGCGCAAGAGCCGCGACGCCATGAAGGAGGCCGAGGCCATCCTCGACCACGCCAAGGCCGAGGCCAAGCGCTTGGCCGAACAGGCCGGGCGCGATCTTGAGGATTCGATCAAGCGGCGCGAGCAGCAGGCCAAGGACCGCATCGCTCAGGCCGAACTCCAGGCGGTGAAGGAAGTGCGCCATCTGGTGGTCGATGTCGCGGTGGCGGCGGCCGAGCAGGTGCTGCGGGAGAATCTTACCGCGGCCCAGGCCAAGGCCCTGGTCGACCAGGCGATCAAGGATGTCGGCGCCAAGCTGAACTGAGCGTAGGGCGCGTCGTCGTCGTCGAAAAGCCGGGCTTTGGCCCGGCTTTTTTGTTGGGAGGGCGCCAGGGGGAAGGGGTTAGGGTTTGCCCAGGCGCTTTTCGTAATCGACGCCGGGCTGGGGATTGTATTTGGCGGCCACCCCGCGCCGTTCGGTTTCGTGGCGGTAGAGCATGGCGTCCATCTCGCGCTGATACTCGGCGCGGATCGGCTCGCGCTCCTCGCGCGGCTTGTCTTTCATCAGGGCTTCGTAGCGGGTGACCAGCGCCTTGCGCTCGGCCTTCTGCTTGGCCTCCAGCTCCAAGATGGCGGCCTTGAGGCCGTCGCGGTTGGCCTCGATCCGCTGGCGGCGCTCGCGCGCCTCGTCATGGATCGATTTGCCCTCGGCGGCCCAGGCCGTGGAGAGGGGCCAAAGCACCAATCCGGCCAAGGCCAAGGTCCGCACCGCGCGCATCATGCTTCCACCCAATTCGTCTGAAGGTCGGCCAAAGACTAGCACAAGGTGCGGCCGGGCTTCGACATCCGACCGCCAAGGCATCCGCTCCTCACAAAACCGCGCCCTTTTTCAAGGGCGCGATAAGGAGAGAGAACCGATATTTTCTTGTGGAGAGCTCGAGATCCCGGCGCTAGCCCTGTCGGGCTTTCATGCGCGGGTTGGTCTTGTTGATGATGTAGACGCGGCCCTTGCGGCGTACGATCCGGCAGTTCTTGTCGCGCGTCTTCGCCGATTTGAGGGAATTGCGAATCTTCATGGGGATAGCTCGTCCAAATCATCAAAAGCGTGAAACCGAGCCGGACCTTAGCCGCCCGTTCCGCCGCTTGTCAACCCACTGCATATTGTGTGTTATGAGGGGGTGGAGGGCCTGCATGTTCCGGTATATAGCCTGTTTGTTCGTTATACTTTCCTGTTTTTCCGCGACTCGGGGCGGGTGGGCCGCCCCCGGAGTCGCCGACCTGCCGCCCGGCTATGTGGTGGGGGCTCGAATCGCCCTCGACCCTACCCGAGACGGCTTCGAAGGGGCCGCCGAGCTCCTGCAAGACGGGCGGCTCGACCCGGCCCAGATGGCGGCCTTGCGGCAATTCTATTTCGTGGGCGACGCGCTGGCCGACCAACGTCTGGCCCGGCTGATCGAGCTGGCGCCCTTGGCGCCGGCCGTCTTGCGCCTGCTCGACCGCAAGGGCGCCATCCTCGATCAGCGGGAATTGGAAAGCCCGTTCGCCAAGCTGGAGCCTTTCGCCGGCCTCTCCGCCATGCGCGACCACGTCGCCTTGTCGATCACCCGGGGCGGCTTCGGTTCGGTCCTCGAGGAGCGGACGGCCCTGATCGCCTTTCGCGGCGGCCGCGTCCTTCCCGCCCTCTTCGTCGATCCCGAAAGCGGCGAGACCGGGACGCTGGAGCTGGTGCGCGGCGTCAAGACCGACTGGCAGGCCGATCGGCAAAGCAAGACGGGCGACCTTCTCCAGGTCGCTTGCCAGCCGGGCTCGGGCGCCGAAAGCGGCTTCGTCGAACATTTTCTGCGCTACCGGTTGGAGGGCGGGCGCTTTCGGCGCCTGCGCGCCGAACGGCAAGGCTTTTGCGACTGGGAAGACTTCCCGGCGCGCGCGTTGTTTCCGTGAGGCCGATCAGCGCCAGCGCTTCTTGCGCTTGTAGCGCTGGAAGCCCTTGATCGAGGCGTCGGGGCGCAGGCCCAAATAGAATTCGCGCACGTCGGGATCGTCGGCCAGTTCGGCCGCGGTGCCGGCCAGCACGAAGCGGCCATGCTCCATCACGGCGGCGCGTTGGGCCACCGACAGCGCCATGCGGGCGTTCTGCTCGACCAGGAGGATGGTCACGCCTTCGGCGTTGATCTCGCGGATGACCGCGAAGATTTCCTTGACCAGCAGGGGCGACAGGCCGAGCGACGGTTCGTCGAGCATCAAGAGGCGGGGCCTAGCCATCAGCGCCCGGCCGATCGCCAGCATCTGCTGCTCGCCGCCCGACAGCGTGCCCGCCCACTGGCCCTGGCGCTCGGCCAGCCTGGGAAAGCGGGCCAGCATGTGCGCCAGGTCCTGGGCGATGGCGGCGCGATCGGTGCGCGCATAGGCGCCCATCTTCAAATTCTCAAGGACGCTGAGTTCGCGGAAAACCTCGCGGCCCTCGGGCACATAGGCGAGGCCCAGCCTGGCGATGTCTTCGGTTTCCAGCCCGTTCAGAGGCCGGCCCTGAAAGCGAACGCTGCCCTTTTCCGGCTGGTCCTCGACCAGCCCCATGATGGTGCGCAGCAGCGTCGATTTGCCGGCGCCGTTGGCGCCCAGCACCGCCAGAATCTCGCCTTCCATGACCTCGATCGAGGCGCCGCGCAAGGCCATCACCCGGCCATAAAGGGTTTCGACATTGGCGACGCTCAACAGGGCGCTCACGGGGCGGCCTCGTCGCCCAGATAGGCTTTCAAGACCTCGGGATGGGCGCGGACCTGATCGGCCGAACCCTCGGCGATCTTGCGGCCGTGATTGAGCACCACCACCCGGTCGGAAAGATCGGCGACGATCTGCATGTCGTGCTCGATCAGGAGGATCGAGACGCCGAAAAGATCGCGGATGTCCCTGATCCAGATCATCATATCCTGCTTCTCTTCCGGATTCATGCCGGCCACCGGCTCGTCGAGAAGAAGAAGGGTGGGCTCCATCGCCAGGGCGCGCCCCAGCTCGACCACCTTGCGGGTGCCGTAGGGGAGGTTGGCGACGAAGGCGTCGCGCGCCGCCTCGAGGTTGAGGAAATCGATGATCGCCTCGACGCGCTCGCGGTGGCGGACTTCCTCGCGGGCCGCCGGCGAGCTTGGCCCCAAGAGCGCCATGCCCGAGAGAATGCCGGTGCGCATGTGCAAATGCCGGCCCAGCATCAGATTCGCCATCACGCTCATCTTGCCGAACAGCTCGATGTTCTGAAAGGTGCGGGCGATGCCGAGCCTGGCGATCTTGTGGGGCTTTTCGCCCTCGATCGCTCGGCCCTTATAGAGGATGCGGCCCTCCTTGGGCGCGTAAAGACCCGAGATGCAATTGAAGGCGGTGGTCTTGCCGGCGCCGTTGGGGCCGATGACGGCCAGGATTTCGCCCGAGGCGAGATCGAAGCCGACGCCGTCGAGCGCGCGGACGCCGCCGAAATCGACGCCGAGATTCTCGATCCGAAGCAGGGATTCCGCCATGGAAAAGCGACGGTGCGCCGCGCCAATGGGCGTTGCGCACCGCCTTTCGCGTCAGTCGGCCACCGTCCAGTCGGTGAGCCGCTTGCTCTTCACCCCGGTTTCGTCGGTCTTGGCCAGGAAGATCGCCCGCTGACCCTGGCGCTGGCCGGGCCCGAACGAGATCTTGCCCATGATGCCCTGGAAGTCCTTGATCGATTCCATGGCGGTGACGAAGGAATCGCGGCTGAGGTTGCGGCCCGCCCGCTTCATGCCCTCGACCATCGGCTCGACGAAGCCGATGCCGGCCAGGAAGAAGACGCCCCAGCGCTCGCCCTTCTGGGCGTACTGGTCGAAGGCGGCCTTGTACTTCTTCATCAGGGCGGTTTCCGATTCCGGCAGGTCGATGAAGTTGGCGTAAAGAACGTTGGTCCACAAGCCGCCGGTGATGGTGTGCATCATCGGCGCGTCGGACAGCGCCGAGCTGGCCGACCACAGCGGCGCGTATTGCAGCGCGGCGGCGGTCTTAAGCGCGATCACCGCATGGGTGGGATTGACCCACATCAGCACCGCCTCGGCGCCGCTGTCCTTGAGCTGGAGCACATGCGACTTGAGATCGCGATCGGCCTGGCCCACCGAGACCTCGATCACCGGCTTGAGGCCCATCTTGCCCAACTGCTCGAGCGCGCCGCGCCGCCCGTTCTCGCCGAATTCGTCGCTGGCGTAAAAGATGGCGAGCTTCTTCTTGCCCTCCTTCTCGACCACATGGCGGACCAGAAGCTTGGCCTCGTCGGCGTAGAGCGGATAGACGGCGAACAGATGCTTTTGCACCGGCGTGATCCAGTGCAGCGAGCCGGCCGCCGGCCCCACCCAGGGAATGCCCTTTTCCATCAGATAATCCTTGGCCGCCAGACCGGGCGAGGTGCCGACCCCGGAGGCGAAGGCGAAGATGCCGGGCGATTTCTCGACCAGCTCCTTGACGCCGGCGATGGTCTTGGCCGGGTTGTACTGGTCGTCGAAATGCTGGTAGACGATCTTGCGGCCGTTGATGCCGCCCTCGGCGTTGATCATCTCGAACAGCACCGCGGTGCCGCGCGCCACCGAGCCCCAGGGCGCCGCCGGGCCGGTTTGCGGACCCCATTGGGCGATGTGGATCTCGGTGTCGGTGACGCCGGAAAGGCTCTGGGCCCCGGCCGTGCCGGGAAGAGCCAGACTGGCCAGAAGCGCCGCGCCGGCGGCCAAGCGAATCATCGTCATCTCGAAACCTCCTTGGTTAAGTCCTAGACCTTCTTCACGTAATGCCGGGCCAGAAGCCCGGAGGGCCTCACGGTCAGCACCAGCAGAATTACCGCGAACGGCACCACCGATTTGAACTTGGTGGAGACGTAATAGCCGAACAGGTTCTCGACAATGCCCATTAAAGCCCCGCCCAGGGCGGCGCCGGGCAGCGAAGTCATGCCGCCCAGCACGGCGGCGGCGAAGCCCTTCAGCATCGGGTCCCACATCATATAGGGATCGACGGTGCCGGCCGGCGCGATCAGCAAACCGGCCACCGAACCGGCCAGGCCGGCCAGCATCCAGGCCAGCATCAAGATGCGCGGCGCCCGCACACCCATCAGCCGGGCCATCGGCCGATTCTGCTGCACCGCCTTCATCGCCAGTCCGGCCTTGGTGTGGGCGA
This sequence comes from Rhodospirillales bacterium, assembly GCA_016214125.1. GTDB lineage: Bacteria > Pseudomonadota > Alphaproteobacteria > Rhodospirillales > WMHbin7 > JACRPC01. The sequence continues at coordinate 69,881 of JACRPC010000031.1, forward strand.
GGAACAGGTAAAGGGCAAGAATGACCAACGCCGATACGGCGAGGGTGGCCAGTTCGAGATAACTCATCATCACGCCCTGGATGGCGATGCCGTCGGCGGGGCCGAAGGGAATCGGCAGGTCCTTGGGATCGCCGCCCCATTTCCAGGAGGCGAAGCCGAAGACGATCATCTCGAGGCCCAAGGTGATGATGATCAGCCCCAGCACGTTGGGTTCCTTGGCGCGGCGCATCACCAGGAATTCGGCCAAACCCGCCAGCCCGATGCCGAACAGCAGCGCCGCCGCCACCGCCCAGCCGAACGGCACGCCCTGGCCGATCAAGAGCGAATGGGCGAAGAAGGTGGCCATCATCGCCATGTCGCCCTGGGCGAAGTTCAGCACCTCGGAGGTCTTGTAGATGATGACCATCGCCAAGGCGATCAGGCTGTAGGCCGCGCCCACCGAAAGACCCCCGAACAGGATTTGCAGAAAGGTCGTCAAAAGGGCCACGCCTTCCAGTAACGCTTGGTGCGGATCCAATAGCCGTAGAGGCCCAAGGGCTCGAAGGTCATGATCAGCACCAGGATGAGGCCGTAGACGATATATTGGATGTTGGCCATGCCGGTTTCCATGAAATGGGCCTTGAGGAAACCCGCCATCGCCTTGCCGATTCCCGGAATGGCCTCGAAATCGGCCAGTTTCAGGCCCTTGAGCTTCAAGGTGAGCAGGCTGATGGCGGCGGCGCCCATCACCGAGCCCAGGATCGAGGCCACGCCGCCGATCACCACCATCGCCAGGAAGAGGATCGACAGCATCAGATTGAAGGTGGTGGGATCGACCTGACCCAGATGAAAGGCAAACAGCCCGCCCGCCAGGCCGGTGAAGAAGGCGCTGACCGCAAAGGCCAGCGTCTTGTAAAGGGCGACATCGACCCCGGCGCAGGCGGCGGCGACGTCGGAATCGCGGATGGCGACGAAGGCGCGGCCCACCCTTGTCTTCATCAGATTGCGCACCGCAAAAAGGCTTAAGCCCGCCAAAAGGACGATCAGCACATAGAGATTCTGCTCGCGCGAAAAGCCTTCGAGGAAACGCAGCGGAAAGGCCGGCACGGAAGGCCCGGTGGCGCCGCCGAAAAAGGCCGTTTTGGCCAGCACGGTTTCCACCGCCAGGCCGAAGCCCAGGGTGACGATCGCCAGGTAAGGCCCTTCCAGGCGCAGGGCCGGCAGGCCCAACAGAAAGCCGAACAGGGCGGCGATCAGGGCGGCGGCGGGCAGGGCCAAGAGGAGCGGCAGACCCAGTTTGCCCATCAGCATCACCGTGGCGTAGGCGCCGATGGCGAAGAAGCCGGCATGGCCCAGGGAAACCTGGCCGGTATAGCCGACCAGGACGTTGAGCCCCAGCGCCACGATGACGTTCAAGGCCACGTAACCCACGACATAAAGGTGATAATTGCCGACAAAGAAGGGCAGGGCCGCCAGCGCGAGCCCGACGGCCAGCACGGCCAAGGCGTGCGGCAGCGTGTCGAACAGCCGCACATCTTCGAAATGCGAACGCTTCCTATCCATGCTGCGGCTCTCTTCCGTCTCCTGCGGAGTGTCTGTCCACAGGCGCTTGGCCGGTCTCTCCCTTCGAATACTTTATCGGCTTATCGGCATTTCACAAGAGAGCTTGCGGGCTTTTTTCATCCCCACCATGATGCCCGGATGTTCGCCAGCATCCCTCATTACCTGTTCGAGCAGGCCGCCAGGCGGCCCCAGGCGGTGGCGCTCAGGCGTAAGCAGCAGGGCCTGTGGCGCGACATCGGCTATGGCGACTACGCCGCCCAGACGCGCGCCTTCGCCGCGGCCCTGCTGGCGATGGGGCTTAAGCCCGGCCAGGCGGTGGCGATCATCGGCGAGAACGATCCGGAATGGCTGTACGCCGATCTGGGCACCCAGGCGGTGGGCGGGCTGTCGGTCGGCATCTACACCACCAACGCCGCCCCCGAATGCGCCTACATCTTAAGCCATTCCGAGGCAAGGCTGTTCGTGGTCGAGAACGAGGAGCAGCTCGACAAGGCCCTGGCGGTGCGGGCCGATCTGTCCAATTTGGAAAAGATCGTCGTCATCGATATGAAGGGCCTGCACCAGTTCAAGGACCCGATGGTGGTTTCCTGGGAGGATTTCCTGGCCGAAGGACGGCGCTTCGATCAGGCCAATCCCCAGGCTTTCGAGGCGCGGCTGGCTGCCCTCAAGCCGCAGGATACGGCGCTGCTCATCTACACCTCGGGCACCACCGGACCGCCCAAGGGGGCGATGCTCGCGCACGCCAACCTGGTCTGGACCGGCCTGGCGCTGGCCAAGCTGTTCGGGGTGGGGGAGAAGGACGAGGTGGTGTCGTTCCTGCCCTTAAGCCACATCGCCGAGCGGCTGCTGTCGATTTACCTGGCGCTGCCTGCCGGCTATCAGGTCAATTTCGTCGAAAGCCCGGAGACGGTGGCGGCCAATGTCGCCGAGGTCTCGCCCACCTTGATGTTCTCGGTGCCGCGCATCTGGGAGAAGTACCAATCGATGGTGCTGATCCGCATGCAAGACGCCACCCTGTTCAAGCGCCTGTGCTTCGCCGCCGCCTTCAAGATCGGGCGCGCTTACGCCGCCGCCAAGCTCGATCCGCAAGGCCGGCCGGTGCCCTGGCTTACCCGGCTGGCCTTTCATCTTGCCGATTGGACGGTGCTGGCCAAGCTGCGCAAGCGGCTGGGCTTCGAGCGACTCCGGACCGCGGTGAGCGGCGCCGCCGCCATCTCGCCCGATGTGCTGCGCTTTTTCCATGCGCTGGGCGTGCCGCTTCGCCAGATCTACGGCCAGACCGAGGGCTCGGGCCCCACCACCTGCCACGATGCCACCCACATCGATCCCGCCAACGCCGGCCCGCCGATCGAGGGCGTGGAGGTCATGATCGCGCCCGACGGCGAAATCCTGGTGCGCGGCCCCAATGTTTTCCAGGGCTATTTCAAGAACCCGCCGGCGACGGCGGAAGCGCTGGAAGACGGTTGGCTCCATTCCGGCGACGTGGGCGAGATCGACGCCAAGGGCTTTCTGCGCATCACCGACCGCAAGAAGGACCTGATCATCACCTCGGGCGGCAAGAACATCGCGCCCCAGGTGATCGAGAACCAGCTCAAATGCAGCCCCTACATCACCGACGCCATCGTCATCGGCGAGGGACGGAACTACCTGACGGCGCTTCTGGTGATCGACGAGGAAAACGTCGTCAAATACGCCACCGACCACAAGATCCAATACACCACCTACGCCACGCTCACCCAAACCCACGAAATCCAGGCCCTGATCGATCAGGCGGTGCAGGCGGTCAACAAGGATCTGGCCCGGGTCGAGCAGATCAAGCGCTTCACCATCCTGCCCAAGAAACTCCTGGAAGAGGATGGCGAGGTGACGCCGACCATGAAGGTCAAGCGCCGGCGGATCAACGAGCAGTTCGCCCCGCTGATCGAGGCCATGTATCGCCATCCCTGACGCGTGGTATGTGGTATAAGGGCGGCCGCGAGCGATGACGGAGAGCGACGGGACATGGTCGGCGAGGCCGAATTCGAAGCCCTTCTGGCCGGCTGGCGGGCCTTCATGGCGAGCGGTCGCCTGGACGGTCTGGCGATTCGGCCCGAAGTGGCCGGCTCCTGGCGGCGCTGCCGGGCCGCCGGGCTCGATCCCCAGGCGCCCAAGCCGCCGGTCAAACTGGCCCAGGCGGCCTTGGCCGCCACCCGGGCGCGCAACCGCCTGTTCATCGAGGCGGCGCTGCCCTTCATGCGCTTTCTGGAAACGGCGGTCGAAGGCACCGGCTTCATCCTGGTGCTGACCGACGCCCAGGGCGTGGTGCTCGACGCCTTCGGCGACGACGCCATTCTGGCCATGGCGCGCGACAACAATTACGTGCCTGGCTGCAGCCGGGCCGAGCGCGAGGTGGGCACCAACGCCATCGGTCTGGCGTTGATCGAGGCCAAACCGATCCAGCTTACCGGTCCCGAGCATTACAACGTCCGCCATCACCGCTGGACCTGCGCCTCGGCGCCGGTCTTCGACCCCCAGGGGGCGCTTCTGGGCACCGTCACCCTGTCCGGCGAATCGATCGGCGCGCATCGCCACACCTTCGGGCTGGTGATCTCGGCCGCCCAGGCGATCGGCGACCGGCTGCGCGAACGCGCCACCCAGATCGAAAAGGGCCGCGTCGACGCCCTGTTGGCCTCGATCCTGCAATCGGTGTCGGAAGCTCTGGTCACCGTCGATCGCCAGGGCCTGATCACCAACCTCAACCCGCGCGCCGCCGACCTTCTGGGCGCCAAGGCCCAGGCCTTCGAGGGCAAGAGCCTGGGCTCGCTCTTTCCCAACAGCCCGGAATTGTTGGCCGCCCTCCGCGGCGGGCGCGAGGCCCAGCCGATCGAGGTTTCCCAAGACGGCGCCAAGGGCCGCGCCTATTTCATCGTCACCCCCTATCTGCTGGCTGGCGACGAGGGCGTCCAGGGCGCCATTCTGGCCATCGGCCCCCGGCGCGATTTCTTCGCCACCGTGCGCGACATTTCAGGCTTCAACGCCGTTTTCACCTTTGACGACATCGTCGGCGTCGCGCCCTCCCTGATGCGGCCGATCGAGTTGGCCCGCATCACCGCCAGGCAGAATTCGCGCGTCCTGATCAGCGGCGAGACCGGCACCGGCAAGGAGCTGTTCGCCCAGGCGATCCACAACGCCTCGCCGCGCAAGAACGGTCCCTTCGTCGCCATCAACTGCGCCGCCATTCCGCGCGATCTATTGGAAAGCGAACTCTTCGGCTATCGCGGCGGCGCCTTCAGCGGCGCCCGCAAGGGCGGCCAGGTGGGCAAACTCGAACTGGCCGATGGCGGCACCATCTTCTTGGACGAAATCAGCCAGATGCCGCTCGATCTGCAGGCCAAGCTGCTGCGCGTTCTGGAAGACGGGCTGATCACCCGGCTGGGCGACACCAAGCCGGTCAAGGCCGATCTGCGCGTCATCGCCGCCACCAACGAGAACCTGTTCGAGAAAAGCCGCCAGGGCGGCTTCCGCCAGGATCTCTATTACCGCCTGAGCGTCGTCGAGGTGACGCTGCCGCCGTTGCGCGAACGCGCGGGCGATCTGCCCATCCTGGCCCGGCACATTCTGGGCCGGTTGGGCAAGAAGCTCGACAAACCCGCTTTGACCCTTTCCCCGGCGGCGATGGTCGCCCTTGGCCGCTACGACTGGCCGGGCAACATCCGCGAACTGGAAAACGTGCTTGAGATGGCGGCGATCGTCTGCGAAGCGGGTTTGATCGAGCCCCAGCATCTGGGGAGCCGCCTCGGCGCCGGCCGGGGCGGTGCCGAAAGGGGCGCGACGGGCGTGGGCGCAGCGGTGCAGCCGATGCGCGCCGTCGAGATCGACATCCTGCGCGCCACCATGAAGGAGTTCCGGGGCAACATCGCCCTGGTGTCGCGCAAATTGGGCCTGTCGCGCAGCACGATCTATCGGCGGATGAAGGAGCACGGTATCAGCCGATCCATTCAAATCGAATAGCGCGCAAAGCCGGGGGTCGGTCTATAATGGGGCCGATCGATGGGTTCGGGGAGGGGAGTATGGTGAAGAAAGCGAAGCCGAAAAAACAGCCGGTCAAGGCGCCGGCCAAGACAATGGCCCAAAAGGCGCCGGCCAAGGTGCCGATCAAGGCGCCGATCAAGATCGCGCCAAAGAGCCCGGCCAAGACCTCGGCCGCTCCGGCGTCGGCGCCCGTGACCACGGCCTCGCCCGGCCGAACCTCGCGCGCCGAGATCCTGGGCGATGTTGCCTGGCTGATGATCCATTCGGCCAACCACCGTCGTCTCTTCGTCTCCGACCTCGAATGGATGCTGCTGCCGCCCATTCTGGCTGGTCAATTCCGCCTGGTTCGCCAGGGGCCGAAGCCGCTGGCCTTCGTCAGTTGGGCCTTGTTCAACGAAGCGACTGAAAAGCTCTATTGCCAGGGCAACGTCAGACTGCGCCCGCCCGATTGGACGAGCGGCGACCGGCCGTGGATCGTCGAGCTGGTCTCGCCCTTCGCGCCGCCCAAATCCCTGATGGATCGGATCAAGAAGGATGTTTTCCCTGACCGGCCGCTCAAGGTCTTGACGCGCGGCCCCGACGGCAAGAGCTTCACGGCGCGCGAGATATCCGCGATTCCTACCCAAGCGGCGAAGGGCAATCCGGGGCGGTGATCGGGCTGGTTCGGGTTTTGCAAGGGCCTAGGGCCAACCCAAGCGAAAGGCCCGCCATGACCAGCCCGATCGACGCCGTGACTTCCAGCCTGACCGCGCCTGCCTCGACTCCAACCAAGGCCAAGGCGGGCGGCTTCGATGCCGCCTTGGACGTCGCCCAACGCACCGCCGCCAAGCGCGAGGCCGAGGCGGCCGCGTTGCAGGCCATCCGCGACAAAGGCTTCCGGGCGTGGGCGGGCGACATGCAGATCAAAAAAATCAAGGAAGAATTGCGCAAGAAAGCCCTGGCGGCCATGGGTTTGGACGAGGAGGGGCTGAAAGCGCTTGGCCCGGCCTTGCGCCAGATTCTCGAACAGAAAATCCAGGCGGAAATCGCCGAACAGCTTGAGAAGACCTTGACCGAGCAGCGCCGTCAAGCCGAACAAGAGGCGCAGCGGACCGGCCCATCTCAGCCCGGAACCAAGTCCTCGGACGCGGCGGGGGGGGCGGTGCCCATCGTCGGTGCGGCGAACGAGAGGCCGAACGAGAAGAAGGACCCCGGCAAATCCTGCCGGGTCATTCCGGCCCTGGCCTGGCCGGATCTGCCGATACAAGCCCTCTAAGACCAAGATGCGATGAGCGGAACTCATCGCATCTTGGTCGGCTGCGACTGCGGCCGCGCGCCTTGTGGTGCGAAAGCCAAGCGAGCCGGAGGCGAGGGCCCGGCGATCGAGGGCGCGTTGATCGGCCACGATCAACGCAGATTGATATAAGACCGGATCAGCCGCCGCCCAGGGCGGGGATCAGCGTCACCTCGTCGCCCGAGGAAAGCCGCGTGGCGGCGGCGCCCGAAAGCAGGACATTGCCGTTGACCGCCAGATTCATCTCGACCCGTTCCAGTTCCTGAGCCGCCTCGGGCAGGCGGCGCTTGAGCGCGGCTTCCAACTCGCCCACCGTGGCGACCGGCTCGTCGAGGATGACGGTTTTTTCCGGCGCGCCGGGCAGGGTCTTGGGCAAGGTTACGGTGATGGCGAAGCCGGTCACCGCTTCCGCCAGACCCTTGTGCCAGCCGGCCTTGGGGGCGCCCTCGCTGTTTAGACCCGTCAACTCGTAGAAGCGCGCTTTCAGGGCCTCGAATTTCACCCGGTCGATGGTCTCGCCCTTGAAGGGGCCGGCGCTGGTGGGCTCCTCGAACCAGCGCCAGGGCAGGGTGTCGTCCTTGGCCCGGAGGCCGAGCTTGAAATTGATCAGGCGTTCGAGTCCGGTGACGTTGCGACCGATTTCGTCCAGTTCCTCGGCGGTGAAGGTCTCGCCGGTGAGCGTGTGGATGAGGCTGGCGAAATCGGCCAGATCGGGCAGGCTGGGCGAATTGAAAAGCTTGGTGTCGAAGCGGCACATGCCCAAGGAATCGCCCACCGCATAGATGTTCTCGCAGCGGCGCACCGTGAATTCCTTGCCGTCATAGGAATTGGGTTCGGGCGCCACCACGCCGCCATAGAGCGCCTGCTTGAGCCTGGGGTTGTCGTTGATCTTGGCGTTGATCTCCAGCGTCGGGCGGTTTCTTAGATGATCGAAGCCGCGCGTCGCCACCGCCAGCCCGAGCGCGAAGCCCTTCAGGATGCGGGCGTCGTGGGTGTCGGATTGGAACAGCCCCTTGACGGTGAGCCGGTACTTCAAGGCTTCGGCCGGATACTTGCCGCGCTCGACGGCGCGCGAGGAATCGGCCACCACGTCGCCGAAGCCTTCGCGGTCGGCGATCTGGAAGAGAAGCTTTTCGATCGCCGGGTAATTGCCCCAGCGAAGGTCGAGGCCGCCGGTGGTGTTGTTGTTGATGATGCCTTTTTCGTAAAGCTCCATCGCCCAAGCCACCGCGCCGCCGGTGCCCCCGGAATCGAGCCCCAGATCGTTCAAGATGTTGTTGAGGCGCAGCACATGTTCGGGCTCGGTGATGCCGATGTTGGCGCCGAACTTGCCCAGCGTCACGAATTCCGGCCCGTCGCCATGATCGTAGCGATCGAATTTGCCGTCGTTGTTGATGCCGTTGTAGGTGCGTTCGCGCTTGTGTTCGAGCGAGGCCTGGGCCATGTCGTAGCTGGCGTTGCCGGTGCGGCCCTTGAGCGCGTCGGCGCCCCAGCCGCCCTTGCCGCCCGGCAGCATGTCGTTGCCGTTGCGGCAGCGCACCGGGCATTTGTAGCAGCCATCCATGCCCGGCCGGTAGGGATCGAAATTGTCGGCGTCCAGGCTGTCCGACCAGGTGGTCTCTTGGTTGTTCTTGGCCGCCAAGGCGCCCAGCACCCGGCAGGGCTTGTGCAGGAAGGGCGTGCCCACCTTGCGCAGCGCGTTCTTGACCACGCTGGCTTCCAGGATCTTGTCCATCAGCGATTTGTTGGCCGCCTTGGGGTTCTCGAAATAGGCGGCTTCGGGCAGGGTGCCCTGGACCAGGATCGCCTTCAATTTCAGCGAGCCCATCTTGGCGCCGCCGCCGCCCCGTGCCCAGATGGCCTTGATGCCGCCCATGATGCCGGCGGTGAGCACCAGATTCTCGCCCGCCTTGGTGATCCGGGCCAGCGCCATATCCTTGCGCTCCTTGCATTTGAAGTCGCGCTCGATGGCGGCCGCGGTGTCGAGATTGTTGAGGCCCAGATAGGGCGTGGCGTCGTGGAAGCTCACCGCGTCATAGGCCAGACGCAGCACCGTCCATTGCGGCGCTTGGCCGTATAGCACCAGATGATCGTAGCCGTGCCGGCGCATCCAACTTGGGAAGAAATCGCCGCCATTGGCATCGAGGATGGCGCGGCTGTCGGGCGAGATGCTGGTGACGTTGCCCCGGGTCGCCGCCGCCAGATTGCCGGTGAAAATGCCCGAGCCGAAAATGAGCGGGATTTCCGGATCGAGCCCGTTCTTGCTGTCGCCCAAGAGATTGTAGAGCAGCACCATGTTGACGCCGCGCCCGCCCAGGAACTGGCGCATCATCGCCTTGGGCAGATATGCGCGCTTCGTTTCGCGCCGCTCGAGATCGACGAACAGCACCGCGCCCTGGGTGGGATATTGCGGTTTGGTTTCCAGGCGGCCAATCAGGCGGTCGACGCGGTTGCGGATATCCATGACGTCCTCGGCTTCGGGGGATCGAGCCGCCATGATAGCCGGCCGATGACCGATGATCCAGGGGAGGATGGGTCTGGACCACCCGGACCGGGACGATCACAATGACCCTGGGAAATTCACGATAAAGAGGACGCGGCCATGGATCTGGGCCTCAAGGACAAGCGGGTGCTGATCACCGGCGCCTCGCAAGGAATCGGCGAGGCGCTGGCGCGGGCCTTCGCCCAAGAGGGCTGCCGGCTGCATCTGGTGGCGCGCTCGCAAGACCGGTTGGACCAACTGGCCCGCGGACTCAACGCCCAACAGGGGGTAAGAGCGACCGCCCATGCGCTCGACCTTACCCGGCCGGGCGCCGCCGAAAGGCTGGCGGAGACGGTGGGGGCCGTCGATGTGCTGGTCAACAACGCCGGCGCCATTCCCGGCGGCACGCTCTGGGAGGTCGACGAGGCGAAATGGCGGGCCGGCTGGGAATTGAAGGTGATGGGTTACATCAACCTCACCCGCGCCCTCTATCCGCGTCTCAAGGCCCAGGGCGGCGGCGTCATCATCAACAACATCGGCAGCGGCGGCGAGGTCTTCGACGCCGGCTACATCGCCGGCGCCGCCGGCAACGCCAGCCTGATGGCCTTTACCCGCGCCTTGGGCGGGCGCAGCCCCGACGACAACATCCGGGTCGTCGGCGTCAATCCCGGCCCGGTCGACACGCCGCGCATCGACAATCTGTTCAAGAAGCGCGCCGCCGCCCGCTATGGCGACGAAAGCAAGTTCAATCTCTTCCGCGAATCGCTGCCCTTCCATCGTCCGGCTCTGGCCAGCGAGGTGGCCGATCTGATCGTCTTCCTCGCCTCGCCCCGGGCCGGTTACGTTTCCGGCACCATCGTCACCATCGATGGCGGCGCCGCGTCCAGGGATTCAATCGTGTAATCACGCGGCGACGAGCGAATCTCGTCGCGGCGTGATCCGGGCGCGACGGCGCCCGCGCCGCTCATGCGGCGAAAGCCAAGCGAGCGGAGCGAGCGCCCGGCGATTGAGGGACCATAAAGACTCATTTCAGAATGGTTCTTTGGCGCTAATTGATCCGCCGGCCGCGCCCGGCCCAGAAGCGCTCGCGCAAGGCGCGCTTCAGGACCTTGTTGGTCGAGCCCTTCGGTAATTCGTCGAGAAAGGTGACCTTGCGCGGCTTCTTGTAGCCGGCGATGCGGCCCTCAAGCCAAGCGATCAGCGCCTCCTCCGAGGCGGTCTGGCGATCGCGGGGCACCACGCAGGCCATCACCGATTCGCCCCAGCGGTCGTCGGGGTAGCCGATCACCGCCACTTCGCGCACGTCGGGATGGGCGGCCAGCACCCGCTCGACCTCGGAGGGATAGACGTTGAGCCCGCCGCTGATGATGAGATCGCGCTTGCGGTCCTTGAAGCGGACGAAACCCTGGTCGTCGATCACCGCGACGTCGCCGGTCTTGTACCAACCTTGGGCGTCGAAGACTTCGGCAGTGGCGGCCTCGTCCTGCCAATACCCGCCCATGACATAGTTGCCGCGCAGGAGCAATTCGCCCTCTTGGCCCGCGCCCAACCTTTGGCCCTCGTCGTCGATGACCGCGAGTTCGGTCGACAGGCTGGCCCGACCGGCGGTTTCCGCCAGGGCGGAGGGATCGGCGGCATCCATGTAGTCGTCGGGCTTGAGCACGGTCGCCGGGTGCGGCGCCTCGGACGTGCCGTAGACCTGGACCAGGCGCGGCCCGAAGGCCTCGAGCGCCCGGCCGAAGGCCGCGTTGGTGATCGGCGCGCCGCCGAAGCTCAATTGCCGCATCCGGCGCACCGCCTCGCAGACCTTGGGGCCGGCCTCGATCAGCATGTGCAGCATGGTGGGCACCATGAAGCTGTGGCTGCCGCCCTGCTCGACGATGGCGCGGGCGAACAGCTCGGGCTCGAAGCGGGGCAGGATGATGTTGCGCGCGCCAAGCGCGAGGAAGGACAGAATCTTCGAGCCGCTGCCATGGGTGAGCGGCGCGCAATGCACCATGGCCGAATTCTTGTCGGCGACGATTTCGTTGCCAAGCATGTTGACCAGGGCCGCCACCCGGCTGCCCTGGGTGTGCGACGCACCCTTGGGCCGGCCGGTGGTGCCGCTGGTGTAAAGCACATAGGCCGAGTGATCGGGGCCGAGCCGAGGCGCCGACAGGCGATCGGCGCCCTTGGCGAGCAGCGATTCGTAATCGTGATGGCCGGCACCCTCCTTGCCGTCGACCAGGACCAGGGCCGGACGGGAATCGAGCGCCGCCGGATCGAGCGTCGCCAAAAGGGCCGAGCTGGTGATCAGCACCGCCGCGCCGGAATGGTTGACGATGAACTGGCATTCGTCGGCCGCCAGGCGGGAACTGATGCCGACCCGGGTGATGCCGGCCCGCATGCAGGCGGCGTCGATTTCGACAAAATGGAAATCGTTGCCAAGGAAGATCGCCACCGGCCGATCGACGCCGGCTCCCAGACCCATGAGGGCGTTGGCAAGCTTGCGGCTGCGCGCATCGAGCGCGGCGTAGGTGATCGTCCGGCCCTGATCGATCACCGCGACGCGATCGGCGAAGGCGGCCAGGCTGCGTTCGAGCAGGGCTTGGGTGGTGAGCATCGTCTAAGGCCTTTCGCGGTCGGCTTGGCGCGCCTGGGCCACCAGCCGGTCGATGGCCTGGGCCAGACGGGCGGGGTCGGCCGCGACGCCATCGCCGGGATGAAAGCTTTGCGCGACGCCCTGCGCGGCCAAGGCGGAAGCGTCGTCGGCGGGGATCAGTCCGCCCATGACGAGTTGGACGTGGCGAAGTCCTTGCCGATCGAGCGCCGGACGCAACTGCGCCGCCGCTTCCAGATGGGCGCCCGACAGCAGGCTGACCGCCACCACATCGACCCATTCCTCCAGCGCGACGGCGGCAACCTGCAAGGCGCTGTTGCGCACGCCGAGATAGATCACCTCGAATCCCTGGTCGCGCAGCGCGCGGCTGAGAACCTTGGCGCCGCGATCATGGCCGTCGAGCCCGACCTTGGCGACCAGAATGCGTCCGCGCCGACCGGCTTGCCCGCTCATGGCCCGCTCTCCAGCGCCCTCTTCGAGGCCGCGCCCTGGCGGCCATAGACCGAGGCCAGGGCGTCGACCATCTCGCCCAGAGTGGCGCGGGCCTGAGCCGCCGCGATTAGGGCGGGAACCGTGTTGGCGTTGGCGCCGGCCACCTGGCGCACCGCCGCCAACGCTACCGTAACCATGGCCGGATCGCGTTTGGCCTTGAGGCCGGCCAAGGCGTCGATCGCTTCTTGAGCGACGGCAGGCGGCAGCTTGAAGGGCGCGCTCCAACCGGCTTCCGCGTCGCGCGGCTTGAAATTGACGCCGACGATCGTCTTCGTGCCCGCCTGCACCGCTTCGAAATCGCGATAGGCGGCCTCGGCCAGCCGGGCTTCAATCGACCCGTCCTCGATGGCGGCGACCGCGCCGCCGCGCTCGAGGATCGCCGCCACCTCCTGGGCGATCGCCGCTTCCAGCCGGTCGGTCAGATCCTCGACATAGGTGGAACCGCCCAAGGGATCGACGACGTTGGCGATGCCGGTTTCGTAGGCGAGAATCTGCTGGGTGCGGACGGACAGGTTGGCGGCCTCCTCCGAAGGCAGGCTGTGCGCCTCGTCCCAGGACGAGGTGGCCAGCGTCTGCACGCCGCCCAGCACGGCCGCCAGCGCCTCGTAGGCGATGCGGGCGATGTTGTTGGCCGGCTCGCGCGCCGAAAGGGCGCCGCCCAGCGTGTAGGCGAAGATGCGAATGGCGGCCTTTTCCTTGGGGACGCCGTAATGGTCGGCCAGCAGCTTCGCCCAAAGCCGGCGGGCGGCGCGGAACTTGGCCGCCTCTTCGAAGATATCGAGCCCGGCGCTGAGAAAGAGAAAGAGCGAAGGGGCAAGCGCGTCGAGGGCAACGCCGCGCGCCCGCGCCTCGTCGAGATAGGCCAGGCCGTTGGCGGTGGCGATGGCGACCTCGTCCACCGCCGTGCCGCCGGCGTCGCGCACATGGTAGCCGGCGAACTGGATCGGCTGCCAGGCCGGGTGATGGGCTTGGGCGTATTCGACGACATCGACGGCGAGCTTGAGGCTGGCGGCGGGCGGGAAGATCCAGGTGCCGCGTGCCGAATATTCCTTTAGGGGATCGTTCTGCATGAGCAGGCGGAAAGTGGACGGATCGATGCCCAATTCGCCCAGCGCGGCCACGACGATGGCCAGAAAGACCGGGCCGATGGCGTTGGCGGTGGTGCGGATCTGGCGAATCTTGTCGACCGGCAGGCCGTCGAGCAGCGCCAGCATGTCGTCGACCGAATTGATCGGCACGCCCACCTTGCCGATTTCGCCCTGGGCCAGTGGATGATCGGAATCGAGCCCGATCTGGGTGGGCAGATCGAGCGCGATCGACAGGCCGGTCTGTCCGGTCGCCAGCAGGGTCTTGAAGCGGGCGTTGGTTTCCTTGGGCGAGGCGTAGCCGGAATAAAGCCCCATCACCCAGGGCTCGTCGAGATAGCCGCGCGGCGCGATGCCGCGCGCGAAGGGATACTGGCCGGGCCGCTCGCCCGAGGGGGCGGCGTAGCTGGCGGGCAGCGGCAAACCGGCCGAGCCGGTCGCCTTTTCGGCTTGGGCGGGCGGCGCGATTGCCGACCAGGCGCGCAGGCGTTGGGCGAGATCGCTCATCGCGGCGCTTCCAGAATCGTCACCGTGGTCGCCGCTTCCTCAACGCCCCACAGCCCGCCGCCATTTTCCGCCGCCGCCAGACGCGCGCCTTCCACCTGCCGGGGGCCGGCCTCGCCCCGCAATTGGGCGACCAGTTCATGAATCTGAATAAGACCGGTGGCGCCGACCGGGTGGCCCTTGGACACCAGCCCGCCCGAGGGATTGACCGGAATGCGCCCGCCCAATTTGGTCTCGCCGCGCTCGGCCAGCGGGCCGCCCTCGCCGCGGGCGCAGAAGCCCAGATTCTCGGTCTGGACGATTTCGGCGAAGGCGCAGGCATCGTGAACCTCGGCGACATCGACATCGTCGGGGCCGATGCCGGCCATGGCGTAGGCTTTCAGCGCCGCCATCCGCCCGACATGGCGATCGTAATCAAGGGCGTCGCGGTCCTGGCTGCTGGTGAGCGCGAAGCCGGCCAGGCGAACGGCGCGCCCCCGGCCGAAGCGGGTGAGCGCCCGTTCGTGGCACAGGATGGCGGCGGCGGCCCCGTCGCTGATCGGCGCGCACATGGCGCGGGTAAGCGGCCAGGTGATCGGCGGATCGGCCAGCACCTGCTCGATGGTCATGTCCTGGCGGTATTGCGAGAGGGGGTTGAGGGTGGAATGGAAGTGATTCTTGGCCGCCACGGCGGCGATCTGGCGCACCGTGGTGCCGAACAGGCGCATATGCAGCCGGGCCATCGCCGCGTAATAATCCATGAAGAAGCTGTGCAGGTTGACGCCCTCCGAGGACTCGGCCGGTCCCACGCCCTGGCCGATTTCAGCCATCCAGGCGGTGGTTTCCTTGAGGCGGTGGACATCGGTGCCGCCCAAAAAAGCCTTGAACATCTGTTCCTTCTGCTCGGGAAAGAACATCTTGTCGGCACCGGCCACCAGCGCCACGTCGCACAGCCCGGCCTTCAGATGGGCGAAGGCCTCGCCCAGGCCGGTGCTGGCGCTGGCGCAGGCGTTCTCGACATTGACGATCGGGATGCCCTGGAACCCCAGGGGGCGGAGCGCGCATTGGCCGCGAATGACGTTCTGCCCCTCCATCATGCCCTGGCGGGTGTTGGAGAACCAGGCGGCCTCGACGACGTCGCGCGTCGTGCCGGCATCGGCCAGCGCGCCTTCGACCGCTTCGCGGACGAGATCCTTCACCGAGCGGTCGGGGAACTTGCCCAATCGGGTCATGGCGATGCCGACAATGTAAACGTCATCGGCCATGCGCGGCCCTCCGGCTTGATGGGGGGCGGGCGGCCGCGACGCGCCGCCAGGGCGTCTTGGCGGTGGCGCCATCGGCCGGACCTTCATGGGCGGCTAACAGACGCGCCATGAGATCAAGCAGCCTGACCTGATCGGCGTGACCCAAGGGAGCCAGCAATTCCCTTTGCGCCCGGCTCACCTGGGGTTTGGCGGCGGCCAGCAATTGGGTGCCCTTGGCGGTGAGGGTAACCGAGCGGGTGCGCCGATCGCGGGCCCCGGTCCGGCGGGTCAGCAGGCCGCGCGCCTCGAGCCGGTTGACAACATCCTTGACGGTCGAGGGATCGAGCATCGCCTGGACGGCGAGCGAGATCTGATCGGTCCCGGCATGGTCGGCGGCCAGACGCAAGAGGGTGAACTGCAAGGGGGTAAGCGCGACCGGGCGGAGATGGTGAAGGAACAGGGAGACCGAGACCTGCTGGAGGCGTCGGATCAGGAAGCCCGGATAGGGTCGGTTAGGCGTGCTCATCGCGGATCGCGCCCGCTGCCGTTCGTTCGTGAAGACGGGCCTGGCCCGTCAATTCGTGAGCATACTCACTTTTTCGCGGGTGTCAACCGAGCGCGCCGCCAAAAAAAGGCGCCGCGAGGAAGCCCCTCGCGGCGCCTTGGTGGGAACGCGATGTTACTTGCCGGGGTCCTTGACCATCGGGAAGGTCTCGAATTCGACATTGACCAGCTTGCCGCCCTTGCGCTCGACGCGGCGGATGTAGACGTTCTGGACGATGTCGCGCGTTTCGGCGTCGATGGCGATCGGGCCCCGGGGGCTGGTGGTCTTCCAGGTCCTCAGGAACTCGATCATCTTGTCGGGATCGGCCTGACCGTTCTGGGCCTTGAGCGCGGCGTAGATGGCGGCCATGCCGTCCCAGGCGCCGACGGCGAAGAAGTTGGGCCGGATCTTGTTGTTGACCTCGCCGAAGGCCTTGATGAAGGCGGCGTTCTCGGGGCTGTTGTGGTCGTGCGAGTAGTTGCCGGCGGTGATGGTGCCCAGAGCCGGATCGCCGATGCTTTCGATGATGCCGTCCTCGGTCATCGACGCTTCGCCGATCAGCTTGATGCCGGCCCCCTGGAAGCCGCGTTCGACGACGCCCTTGAAGTAGGCGACCGATTGCTCGCCGGCCGGCACGAAGGAGAACACCGCGTCGGGCTTGGCGTCCTTGACGCGCTGCAGATAGGGGGCGAATTCCGGATTGCGGGCCGGCACCCGCACCTCGCCGATGATCTCGCCGCCGGCGGCGGTGAAGTATTTCTTGAACACCGCCTCGGCGTCGTGGCCGGCGGCGTAGTCGGACACCAGCGTGTAGACGCGCTTGATGCCGTTCTTCACCGCCCAGGTGCCCAAAGGCATGATGGTCTGGTGGAAGGCCAGCGACACCCGCACGATGTAGGGCGACCGGGTGGGAATGATCGAGGCCGCCGCGTTCATGATGATGAAGGGCTTCTTGGCCTCGGTCGCCACCGGGGCGATGGCGAGCGCGTTGGGGGTGAAGACGACGCCGGCCAGGACGTCGACCTTGTCGCGCACCACCAATTCCTGCGCCAGACGCTTGGCGGTGTCGGGGGCGACGCCGGTGGTGTCGCGCTTCAGAATCTCGACCTTACGCCCGCCGATGCTGTCGCCGTTCTGCTTCATATAGGCGGTGACGCTGGTATCCATTTGCAAGGCCAGATCGGCGAAGGGGCCGGAATAGGGTAGGAGCAGGCCAACCCGGATCGGCTCCTGAGCCTGGGCGCTCCCCAGGCCGATCAGGCCGGCGGCGGCAAACCCTAGCAACGCACGGCATGTTTTCACGAATCGCTTCATCGCTCCCTCCCTTTGGTGGTTGTTCCGGCCCTGATTCGGCGGGCCATGCTCGTCAAAAAAAACGTTCCCGCACTTTATCACCCTCCAAGGCATTCCTGTAAAGCGCCATCAAACGATTGATCAGGCAAGCTTGAGGACCTTGCGGGCGTTGTCGCGCAACAGTTTGCGCTTGACCTCGGGCTTGAGGTTCAGCTCGTCGACCTGCGGCAGGATGTGACCGTGGGTGAAGGCGGAGGGGCCGTTGGTGCCCCAGATGACCTTGTCCTGGCCGCGCGTTTTGACGAAACGCAGCAGGCTGGGATCCCAATATTTCGGCATGTGCGCGTCCATGCCGAGATAGACGTTCTCGTGCTTCCAGGCCATGGCGATCATTTCTTCCACCCAGGGCCAGCCGGTGTGGGTGCCGACGATGGCGAGTTTGGGGAAATCGAGCGCGATGTTATCGAGGAGAATCGGGCGGGCCATCTCGCTCGGCATCGATTCGGCCGAATGGCCGACCTGCATGGAGACCGGCACCCCCAACTCCTCGCACTTGGCGTAGAAGGGGTAGAGGCGGCGGTGATCGATGGGAATGTTGAAGCCGTAGACGTGCAGATAGGCCGCCTTGAAGCCGAAATCCTTGATGGCGCGCTCCATCTCGCGCACGCCGTCCATGCCCTTTTGCGGGTTGATGCCGGCGAAACCGACGAAGCGGTTGGGATGGGCCTTGATGACCTCGGCCACTTCCTCGGTCTTGACGTCGATGATCAGCCGATCCTCGCGGTAGGACTTCATGATGAATTGGACGATGCAATGGCGCTCGACGCCCGCCTGGTCCATCAGCGCCACCATTTCGTCGGGCGTCCAGCCCTTGCGAATCACATGCTCGAAATCCCACCATTTTGCCAGTTTCGACAATTCGGCGCTGGCCAGCCAATATTTCTCGAAATAGCTCTTGGTGAACATGTAGCCCATAAAATCGATGGCCATGATCTTGTCGGCGGGTGCGTTCAATCGATCCTCCTCTTTCACGGATTGGGCAGCCGCACCGACGCCTGGGCGGTGACGACCGCGGTGCCTTGCTGGTTTTCGCAGACGATCTCAAGAAGGGTGGCGCCGCCGGCCTGGTGGGCGACGACCCGGCCGGCGACCGTGACGGTGTCGCCGGGGCGGATGGGGGCGCGGAATTTCATCTCCACCCGGCCGCTCTCCAGCCAGGCGCGGCCGAAGCGGCGCGTCATCGCTTGACCGATATAGCCGAGCGCGGTCAGGCCGTGCGCAATGGTGCCCTTGAAGGCGGTCTGGGCGGCGAATTGGGGATCGACGTGAATGGGGTTGTAATCGCCCGAGGCGCTGGCGTAGGCGTCGATGCCGGCCTGGGTAACCGTCTTGACCAGAGGCGCCAGCGATTCGCCGACCAAAGGAAGGTCTTGGCTCATGTCACTTCGGCCAAATCACGGAAATTTCGCCCCGCGCGACGCGCTGGCCGTGCTGATTGTCGTGAAGCGTCTCGAAGGTGACGAATTTGCGCTCCTTGCGAATCGCCTTCTCGAGAACGCGGCCGCGGCTGACGATGGTGTCGCCGGCCAGCATCAGGCCGGAAAACTCGAAAACCTGCCCGGCATGGATGACCCCGGGCGGCGGCTTGCGCTTCGGATTGTAGGCGCCCAACAGATTGCTGATGCGGGCGTAGATGCCCACCGTGGCCGGCGGCGCCACCAGCCCGGGATAACCGGCGGCCTTGGCGGCGGCTTCGTCCCGATGGATGGGATTGTCGTCGCCGATGGCGGCGGCGTAGGCGCGGATGGTCTCCGCCGTCATGACGACCGCATAGGCGGGCGTCTCGGCGCCCGGTTCGATGTCGTCGAACAGAAGCTCGAGGCCGGCGGCGTAGGCGTTCCGGGCCTCAGAGTCCATGCATGCCGCCATCGATGTAATGGACCTGGCCGTGGACGTAATGGCCCTCGGGCGAGGCGAGATAGACGAACAGCGGCGCCACCGTGTCCGGGGTGGCGAAGCGGCGCATCAGAATGCGGTTGAGCGTCGTTTCGCGGAACTTTTCGTTGGTACGGATGGTCTCGGACATCGCCGTCTCCACCACCCCCGGGCAGATGGCGTTGACGTTGATGTCGTGAGCGGCCAATTCCTTGGCGCAGCTCTTCATCAGGCCCAGCATGCCGCCTTTGGCGGCGCCGTAATTGCACTGGCCGACCGTGCCCTCGGAGCCGGCGATCGAGGAGACGAAGAGGACCGAACCGCCGCCTTTTTCCTTCATCGATTTGCGCACGGCCTCGCGGGTGCAAAGAAAGGCGCCGGTCAGGTGCGAATTGAGGACCAGGAACCACTTCTCGATCGTCATGTTGGTGAGCATGGCGGGCGCCGAGGCGCCGGCGCCGTTGACCAGAATGTCGATGGCGCCGAACGCGGCCAGCGTCTCGTCCATCAGGGACGAGACCTGGCCCTCGTTCGCCACGTCGCAGGCGACGAAGCGCGCCTGGCCGCCGCCGCCTGCGATCCGCTGCAAGGTATCGTCGACCTCGGGATGGCGGACGATGTCGGTGATCACCACCTTGGCGCCCTCCGCCGCGTAGGCCAGCGCGACGGCGCGGCCGATGCCGCGCCCCGCTCCGGTGATGACGGCAACCCTGTCCCTAAGACGCATGACCGTTCCTCCGGTTAGCGCTTGGAAGCGTATTCGTAGAAGCCCTTGCCCGCCTTCTGGCCCAGGCGCCCGGCCGCCACCATCTGGCGCAGCAGCGGCGAAGGCAGGAAGCGCGGCCCCATCTTGGCCGCCAGATCGTCGAGGATCACCAAGATGGTCTCAAGGCCGATCAGATCGGCCAGACGCAGCGGGCCCATCGGCCAGTTGAAGCCATGCTCGCAGGCGGCGTCGATGTTCTCGGGCGAACTGACCCCTTCGTAAAGGGTGTGGATGCCCTCGTTGATCATCTGGATGCCGATGCGGCTGGAGACGAAGCCCGGATAATCCTTGCAGGGCACCGGCACCTTGCCGGCCCCGGCCAGGAACTCGATCACCGCCTTGGTGACCTCGGGCTTGGTGTAGTAGCCGTTGACGATCTCGACCAGACGCATCACCACCGGCGGGTGATGGAAATGGGTGCCGATGGTGCGTTCGGGATGCTTGGTCTTGTTGGTCACTTCGGTGATCGGCAGGGCCGAGGTCGTGGTGGCGAGAATGACGTTGGGCGCCATGATGGCGTCGAGATCGGTGGCGATCTTGCGCTTGACGTCGATATTCTCGATCGCCGCCTCGATGCACAGATCGACGCCTTGGGCGGCCTCGTAGCTGTCGACCAGCGAAAGGCGGTCGCCGATCGCCTTGGCCTTGGCGGCGTCGAGCTTGCCCTTCTCGACCGAGCGGGTCAGCGAGTCCTTGATCTTGGCCAGGCCGCGTTCGGCGTTGGCCTTGGAGACGTCGTACATGAAAACCTGGGCGCCGCCGGTGGCGCACACCTGGGCAATGCCATGCCCCATCTGGCCGCATCCGACCACCAGAACCTTCTTGATGTTCACGGCGCTTCTCCCTGTTTGGCGAGGATCAAATAAAATACGAACGGTCGTTTTTAATACTAAGACGGCGCCACGACCGAGTCAATCGGCGAAGACCTTGCCGACATCAGCCGTCTTCGTCCGTCTGGCCGTCCAGCGCGTCGAGCACCCGATCGGGCGCGAAGGGGGTGGCGCCCAAGCGAACGCCGACCGCGTCGAAGATGGCGTTGCCGACGGCGGCGATCGCGCTGGCCAACGCGCCCTCGCTCGCCTCCTTGGCGCCGAACGGCCCGTTGGGATCGAGGCTTTCGACGATCTTAAGCGCGATCGGCGGCGACTCGAGCATCGTCGGCACCCGGTAGTCGAGCAGATTGGCGGTAAGCGCCATCCCCTCGTGATAGCGGGTTTCCTCGGACAAAGCCTGGCCCAGCCCCATCCAGACCTGGCCCTCGATCTGGCCTTCGACCGCCAGCGGATTGATGGCGAAGCCGCAATCGAGCGCCGTCCAAAGGCGTTCGACGGTCACCCGGCCGGTGACCCGGTCGACCTGCACCTGGGCGACGGTGGCGCCATAGGAATAGCCCATCGAGGGCCCGACCGCCGAACCGCGAAACTTGACCGTGCCTTGGTATTCCTTGGGCACCGTGAAGGTGCCCTTGACCGCAAGGGTGCCGGTGCCGACCAGGGCGCGTCCGACCACGTCCTTGAAGGCCAATCCGGCATCCTGGCGCCCGGCCACCCGATAGCGTTCGGCCTTGCATTCGACATCGCCCGGCCGGGCCTCCAGGGCTTTGGCCGCCGCCTCGTCGAGGATCGCCTTCAGGCGGCGCGCCGCATCGATGGCGGCGTTGCCGCACATGAAGGAAATGCGCGAGGAAAAGGCGCCGTTGTCCTTGGGCACCAATTGGGTGTCGCCCTCGCACACGCGGATGCGCTCGATCGCCACTCCCAGCACCCCGGCCACCGATTGGGCGATCAACGTGCTCGAGCCTTGGCCGATGTCGGGCGCGCCGGTGAGGACCGTGATCCGGCCGTCGAAATCGAGCTTGAGTTCGATCACTGCGTGCGGCTCGCCGGTGCGATGGATGGGGGTGGGGGCGCCGCTCAACATATGCGAGCAGGCCATGCCAAGTCCGCGATCAGGGCCCAGCTTGCCCCGGCGCGTCTTCCAGCCTGAGGCCTCCTCGATCCAATCGAGACAGGCGGCCAGACCGCAGGAATTGATTTTGACCCCGGTCAGGGTTTCGCAAGGCGCGGTGAGCAGATTGCGCCGGCGGACCTGGAAGGGATCGAGCCCCAGTTTGATCGCCATCGCGTCCATCAGCATCTCGAAGCCGACCCGGCTGGTGACGGTGCCGTGGCCGCGCATCGGTCCGCAGGCGGGCGTGTTGGTGACGTAGCGCCGACCCTGGTAGCGCAGCGCCGAAAGCTCATAGAGATTGGCCAAGCCGGCGCCGGCGTAAAGGATGGTGATGATGCCGTAGCTGGGATAGGCGCCGCCCGCCTGCACCGCCTGAGCGTCGATGGCGGTGATGGCGCCGTCTTCGGCCAGTCCCAGCGTGATGGTCACCTTCGATTTCGGCCGCCCGCGATGGCTCAAGAACGCCTCTTCGCGGGTTTGCAACAGCCGCACCCGACCGCCCGCCGCCCGGGCCAAGAGGGCGGCGATGATCTCGAAATTGAGCGCCTCGGCCCGCGCGCCGAACCCGCCGCCGACGAAGGGCTTGACGATCCGGATGCGGGCCGTGTCGAGATCGAGGCATTGGGCAAGCATGCGGTGCAGGTAATGCGGCACCTGGCTGTGCGACCAGACCGTCAAGTGCTCGCGCGCCGGATCGTACTCGGCCACCACGCCGTTGGGTTCCATCTGGGCGTGGATCACCTCGTCGGTCTCGAAGGCGCTTTCCATCACCAGCTTGGCGCCGGCCAAGCCGCCCTCGACATCGCCCAGCGTGTAGCTTTGCTCGCGCAAGAGATTGCCGGGATAGGCCTCGTGGATGTCGATCGCCCCCGGCGCGGCGGCGGCCTCGGCGGTGAAATAGGCCGG
Organism: Rhodospirillales bacterium; assembly: GCA_016214125.1. Lineage (GTDB taxonomy): Bacteria > Pseudomonadota > Alphaproteobacteria > Rhodospirillales > WMHbin7 > JACRPC01. Next base: position 92,486 of record JACRPC010000031.1, read on the forward strand.
CAGCAAGCGGGTCTCGATGGCGATGCGCCGAAGCGCCTCGTCGGCCGTCTTCTCGTCCTGGGCGGCGACGGCGGCGATCGGATCGCCGCGATAGCGCACCCGGCCGCGCGCCAGCGGGTATTCGTTCTCGGCGATCGGCAGCACGCCGAAGGGCTTGTCGCAGGCCTCGCCGGTCAGCACCGCCGCCACCCCGGGCAGGGCCAAGGCCGCGCGGGTGTCGATCGACAGGATTTCGGCGTGCGGCCAGGGGCTGCGCAGGATGCGCCCGACCAGCGCGTTCGCCGGATCGAGATCGGCCACGTATTTCGCCCGGCCGGTGACCTTTTCGATGCCGTCGATCAGGGGCTGGCGGGTGCCGACGCTCATGCCCCGATCTTACGCCAGGCCGTGAAAGATGAAGCCGGTGATTTCGTCGGCGATGGCGTCGACCGCCAGCGGGCCCTTCGGCCGATACCACAAATAGAACCAGTTGATGGTGGCCAAAATGTTGAAGGCGGCCACCGTGACGCTGGCGCCCTTGCGCTTGCGGGCGCGCAGGAAGGCCGCCACCGCCTCTTCAAACGCGTGGACGATGCCCAGATATTGGCGATTGATGATGGCGCGGCGCCTTTTTGGCAGATGATAGGCCTCGTTCTGGAAGATGGCGATCTCCTTGACCATGCTCGGATGCTCGACGAGGTGGAGCATGGCGCGGATCATCGCCCGCAAGCCGCCCTCCGGATCACCGGGGTGGCGCTGTTTGACCTCGGCCAGCAGGCCCAGCGTCTTCTCGCCGGTGCGGCGCATGATCATGAACAGGATGTCTTCCTTGTCGGCGAAGTGGTTGTAGATCACCGAACTGCTCTTGCCGATTTTGGTGATCAATTGGCGGATCGAGGCGTTGGTGTAGCCCTTGGCGTGAAAAAGGTCGATCGCCTCGGCCAGAACCCGGTCGCGGGTGGCAATGCCCTTCTTGTATTTGTTGCCCACGGCCAACGCGCCGGCGAAGTCGTCGGGGTTGAGCCGGGGCGTCCGGGTAGGCGCTCGCGCCACTAAAGCAGTTCCTTGAGCTTGCCCTTGATGACCTTGCGCGTCGCCGTCATCGGCATCGCCTCGACCAGAATCAGCCGCTCGGGCCAGCGCATCTTGACCACCTTGTGCGCGGCCAGATGGGCGCAGGCCTCCTCGAGCGTCAGGGTCTGGCCGGGCAGCGGCTGCACGAACAGGCAGGCCTTCTCGCCCAAGACCTCGTCGGGCATCGGCACCAGGGCGGCCAGCGCCACCGCCGGATGGTTGCCCATGATGGCTTCGATGTCCATCGGGTTGATCTTCATGCCGCCGCGGTTGATGATCTCCTTCAGGCGGCCGGTGAGCGCGATGTTGCCGCGGGCGTCGAGAATTGCCAGATCGCCGGTGCGGAACCAGCCCTCCTCGGCGAAGGATTCGCGGGTCGCCTTCTCGTTGCCGTAATAGCAGGCCAAGAGGAAGGGGCCGCGCATCTGCAACTCGCCCTCTTCGCCGGGCGGCAGCGCCCGACCGTCGGACCCGCAAACCCGCACCTGATGGCCGTGCGGCGGCAGGCCCAGGCTGGCGGCGCGGTCGTCGAGCGTGGCGTCGAGCCGATGCAGGATCGGCATCCAGACCTCGGTCATGCCCCAAACCTGATAGGCCTTGCCGTTGGGCAAGGCAGCGTCAAGGGCGCGCAGCACGTCGGGCGGGCAAAGGGCGCCGCCGGTGAAGACGCGCTCGATCGATTGGGTGGTGTCGGGGTCCCACAGCTTGGCCTTGAAGCCGGCCAGAATGTGAGCCGGACCGCAGCAGACCACGGTGGCCCGGGTGCGGCGGATGGTCTCGGCCAAGGCCGGCGGCGAATACTCCGGCATCAGGGCGTTGGCGGCGCCGCACAGCACCATCATCACGCCGACGCACAGGCCGAAGGCGTGGGTGTGGGCCGGCGCGCAAAGCACGACGTCGCGGGCGGTGACGCCCATGCGGTCGCCGGTGTGCTGGGCGCTGGCGGTGAGCGTGCGGTGGCTGTGCACCACCGCCTTGGGCAGCGCCGAGGTGCCCGAGGTGAAGAGAAGCACCGCCGGATCGTCGGGGCCGGGCGGATCGGCGATCTCGGCCAAAGGCCCGTTGGCCAGCGAATCGAAGGCGACGACGCCGGGCGGCGCCTTGGCGCCCACCGCGATGATCGTTTTCAGGAACGGCGCCTTGGCCTGCATCTGGCGCATCAGGGCGGGTGCGTCGTATTTCTCGCCGGCGCCCATGCACAGGATGGCTTTCGGCTGGGCGTGGGCGATCAACGGCTCCAGCTCGCCCGTCCGGTAGGGCATATGCAGCATGCAGGGCACCGCCCCCATCATCTGGGCGCCCAGATAGGCGATCATGAAGTCCGGGATGTTCGGCAATTGAAAGCCGATGACGTCGCCGCGCTTGAGGCCGAGCGTCTGGAAACCGGCGGCGGTGCGGCGGACCTTGTCGAGGAGGGCGGCGTAGCTGAGCGTCTGGGCGGGGCCAATCAGGGCCGATGCCTCGGGCGTGCGCGCCGCCCAATCGGCCAGCGCATGGTGGGGCATGGCGTCGGTCCAATAGCCTTCCGCCTTCCAGCGGCGGACCTCGGCCTCGGGATAGACGAGGGCGGCCTTCAAGTCGCTCATCGCGCGTTCCTCCCCGGTTCGGTGCGTTGGTTTGATATAAAAGCGAACGAGCGTTTTTATTTTAGAACGGCGCCCGTCGGCCCGTCAATCGGCGCCGTTGGCGGCGCCGAAGCGCCCGATGATGTCCTCGAGATGGGTCTTGAGACGGTCCGCCCGCTCGACGCCCAGGGTCTCGACGATCCGGGCTTCCGCCGCTTCGGCCACCGCCACCAGTGGCGCAATGGCGTCGCGGCCCTTCTTGCTCAAGGAAACATGGAATTTGCGCCGGTCGTCGGTATCCATGCGCTTCTTGAGCAGGCCCAGCTCGAGCAGCCGATCGACCAGGCGGGTGGTGGTGGATTGGCTGCAGAAGATCACCTGGGCCAGTTCGGAGAGGGTCAGGCTGTCCTCGTCCCACAGGCAGCCCAACAGCCGCCACTGACGGGCCGTGAAGCCCCGCTCGTTCACCGCCCGAAGGTAGTCGCGGCTGATGTCGTGGCTCGCCCGGGCCAGGAGATGGGCCAGCAGACGGTCGCGGAACTTGTCGGTCATGCGGGGTTCCCGGTTCATTTCCCCAAGAAAATTAGCAATTTACGGAAAAAAATGAAAATGGAAATTTCTTGACGGTGGGCCGGGGCGGTGGGAAGATACTTCCGGTTTCATGTATTTTGGCCGTGGGCCGCCCCCGGCCGGGAGAACCGATCATGAGCGCATCCGCCACCGCCCCCACCCTCGATTTCGGTCCCCGGCCCGAGCTGGTGGGCCGCGGCATCAACGAGGGCGCCCGCCTGTTCCGTGACTGGTTTGCCGAGCTTTCCCGGGTGGCCGAGGCCGGCCAGGGCGCCGCCTACATCTTCGTGGTCGGCAGCTTCATGGAAATCCTCAAGGCCTTCGACATGCCGGTCTCCTTCCCGGAAATGAACGCGCTGCAAACCGCGATTCGGCGGGTGTCGCGGGAATACTTGGCCCAGGCCGAGGATTACGGCTATTCGCCCGACATTTGCGGTTATGTCAAAGCCGACGTGGCGCTGCAGTTGCGCGGCGGCGCCCATCCGATGGGCAAGGTGCCCAAGCCCAGCCTGGCGGTGCTCACCAACGGCTGCAACACCTACATCAAATGGGCGGAAATCTGGGAACGGCTCTACGAGGTGCCGGTGGTGACCATCGACATCCCGGGCACCCGCGATTTTGCCACCAAGAGCCAGCCCGGCAGCGCCGACTTCGCCTACGAAGCCCGCTACATCCAAGGCCAGGTCGAGGAGCTGATCGCCGTCTGCGAGAAGGTGAGCGGCAAGAAATTCGACATCGACAAGTTCCGCGAGGTGCTGGCCAACGCCAACGCGCTGTCGACGGCCTGGCGGCGGATCATCGATCTCAACGTCAATCGCCCCGCCGTCTACAACGCGATGACCGACGGCACGGTGTTCCTCGGCATGGCCAACGCCTTTCGCGGCACCAAGGAAGGCGTCGTCTATTTCGACCAATTGGTCGAGGAGATGGAATACCGCATCCAGCACGGCATCGGCGTTCTCAACAAGACGGAATCGGGCTGGTCGGCGGTGCCGCAGAATTTCCGCCTGTCGATCGTCGGCACGCCCTGCTATCCGATCTTCCGCCGCTTCGACGACATGTTCACCAAGTATGGCGGCGTCTTCGTCCACTCGTCCTATCTGTGGTTCGGCTCCGGCGGCACCTGCGCCGGCTACACCTACGACCTCAAGAACCCGCTGGAAAGCTTCGCCGCCGTCCAATTGCAGATGTCGCGCGACGCCATGGACAGCATGTTCCATCAGGCGCGCCTCTTGGAGACGACCGCTCAACCCTACGGGCTGGACGGCGTGGTCTTCCATCCGATCAAGAGTTGCCGCACCGTCTCGACCGGCATGGCCGATCAGCGCCGCCATGTTGCCGAGAAACTGGGCCTTTCCACCCTCATCCTCGAATCCGACTTCATGGACCCCCAGGTGATCTCGGAAGCGCAGATGAAGAACCGGGCCGATGCCTTCTTCGAAGGCCTGATCGCCCGCCGCCATCAATCGGCCGCCTAGGGAGACCCGTTGGCATGACCCCGCGCCTGTTCACCGGATGGGAAGGCCTGCCGCTCGAGCGTCTGTTCGGCCGCGCCCGCGATCTGGTCGAGAATCCGCACTACCCGACCGTTGCCGCCTGGCGCGCCCAGGGCGGCAAGGTGCTGGGCCATTTCCAAGTCTACTTCCCCGAAGAGCTGGCGCACGCCGCCGGCCTTCTGCCGGTGAAGATTCGCGGCGCCGCCACTGAGGGCATGGAGGCGGAATCGCGCTTCGGCTCCTATCTGTGCTCGATCATCAAGACCTCGCTCGACGTCGCGCTGTCGAAGGGCATCGAACTCGATCTCTTCGTCACCCATCCGATCTGCGACGCGGCGCGCAATCTGGGCGCCATCTGGGGCCGCAATTTCCCCTACAAGAGCCAGATTCTCTACCTGCCGCAAAACGCCAATTCCCGCCACGCGCCCGACTACCTGACCCACGAATACCGCCGCCTGCTGGCCGACATCGAGGCCATTGCGGGCCGCAAAATCACCGACGAGGCGCTGAGCGCCGCGATCGCGCTTTACAATGAATCGCGCGCCCTCTTGCGTCGGCTCTACGTCATGCGCCGCGCCACCCCTTGGCTGCTCTCCGGCGACGAATGCCTGATTCTGACCGGGCTGGCCGGCTTCCTGCCGCGCGCCGAATGGAACGCGTTCGTGACGACGCTGATCCCCCGCCTCGAATCGCGGCCGGCGAAGGCCCAGGACAAGATGCGCGTCGTGCTGGAAGGCGGATTCTGCGAAGTGCCGCCAATCGATCTTCTGCAAACCATTTCCCGTTCCTGCTATGTGGTCGACGACGACCTCAACATCGGGCTGCGCTATCTGGTCGACGATGTCGCGTTGGCGGGCGATCCGCTGCGCAATCTGGCCGACGCCTATCTCGAGCATTCGAGCTATTCGCCGGTGCAGCACGATCTGCGCAAGCCCAAGGAGAAGATGCTGCTCGAGCGCATCGAGAACGCCAGGGCCGAGGCGGCGATCCTGGTGGCGGCCAAGATGTGCGAGCCCGGCCTCGACGAGCAGGTGGCCTACACCAAGGCCCTGGACGAGGCGAAGATTCCCTATTTCATCTCGGAATTCGAGGAAAATCAGAACAGCTTCGACGATCTGGCGATCCAGCTCGAGACCTTCGTCGAAAACATCCTGTTCGATTAGCGGGCCGCGGTTCAAATTCCTTGGAAAATAGTCTAGGTTAGGGGCGGGCCGGCTTAGCTCAGCAGGTAGAGCACCTGATTTGTAATCAGGCGGTCGCGGGTTCAAATCCTGCAGCCGGCACCAATAAGTCAATGGGTTACGAGAAAGTGCGGAAGCCCACGATTTTCCGGGTAAGCATGGGGTAAGCAGGCGGATCGATTTCGGCCGGCCCCGAAAAATATTTTCCGAATTTCGCGGAGGAATGAACGAAACCCCCAAACGGTCGGAGCCCCAGGGCTTCCAGAGATTTGCCCCCCCTATCCCTCCCGGCCCCTCCTTTCCTCCCTTCCCTCTTCCCCTTCTTTAAGATTCAAATAGAAAGGGCTGTCCGACCTGTCCACCTGTCCGAAACCCAATTGGATCAGACCGGTACAGCCGGACAGGTCATTTTATGAGCTGTCCGAAGTTGTCCGACGAACTGTCCGGGTGGCGTCGCCGGCCCGTGTTGCATCACGCAACGGGCGTTGCATCAAAGCAATCAGACCCCGACTGGCGATTGCCCGCGCGCATGCCGCCCCTATACGATTTCGGCGGGGAAGGACCCACAGGGGGGGCATGATGGAGCGGACACCCCCGGACACCTGTCCTGGGGATCGTTCGCATCAAGGGGAGCGGGGGCAGGGCGCGATGGGTGGAAAGATCAGGAGGCTTGCGAGCGAATGCCGATCTGGCGGGAGCGATCACGGCCGGTCGATCGGGCATCAAGGTCGAAGATGATCCCGAAGGTCCGCATCGCCGGCTGCAATCCCCGAAGCTTTCCCTTGATGCTGGCCGCAGTCGGCCAAACCCGGCTTCGCCGAACGGCCTCCGGGACATGGGCGCCAAGCGCCTCGATCAAGGCGGTGGCGGTGCCCTGCCACGATCCTTGCCAGTCCTCGCTTCCCACCATCGTCCGCACCGCGCCGGCAACCGGATTGGACTCGATCACCGTTTCAACGGCCCCTTCTTGGTTCAAGCGGTAGGCATCGAGAAACGATCCCTCGGCCCAGCCGAGCGCACCCGACTTTTCGGCAGCTGCGACCCAAAGGGCGAAATCGGCCATGCGCGGCTTTTCCGTCATTCGAACATCGGATTGACAACGGAGCGCACCCGACACCGCATCGAGTAAGGCCCCAAGAATGAATGGCCTACGACGCTCGAACTCCTCATTGAACTCCCTTTCGGTTTTTCGCTCGTTCCCCGAAATGGCTGGAAGGGTAAGGAGGATGGCGCGGTTGGCAAGATCAGGGCGCGAAACCAGATCGGGAATGCCGTTGAGCATGATCGGCCTTTGACCGTTGAAAATCGCTTCACCCCAATCGGTATATTTCGCTCGGAATGAAATACCGCCACCCGTTGAAAGTCGGCACAAGGCATCCGAAAGCCAAGCTTGAACCGATGACACATTATCCACCGCCACGACCCAACCATTCTTGGCCATGACCACAAGATCACGGATTTCCTGGGGCTCGGCACGAATATCCGCCTCGTTCGGATCGATCATCCACCTTGCGATCCTGGCGACCGTCGATTTCGACGATCCCTGCTCGCCATTGATAACAAGAACCGGATATGGCCCGGCAGGGCAGAAGCCGGAGACCAACCAGGAAACGAAAAGCCGAAAGTCTCCCTCCGAACGAACATTGACCATGTCGCGCAGAAGTTCGATTCCCTCTCCCTTCTCGGGCTCCGGCAAAGCGCGCATGGAATCCGACCGAAGAAACTTGACCGGTGGGCGATCGATCATTGACCAGCCATCCCGCGCCGTCACCTTCACCGCCTTCCAATCCCGCCCGCCAAGATCGAGATAGATATCGCCATCATGCTCACCGATACGAATAAAGGTTGGATATTTTGGTCCGTCAAAAACGGCCCTGGCCATAATGACTTCGATCGCGTCTTGAATGGCCTGACCGCCGACGGTGCCGGATGTTGCCGCGTAGTGACGCCCGCGCAGCCACATTCGGAACCGTTCGGACCTGACCGGCATGTTTTCAAAATGGCCGTCGATGGGAACCGAGGCGAAGGGCTCTTCGCGGGCATCGTGCCAAAGCTCGCAGCCATCGAGCAGCGAAAGAAGACCGTCGCTTTGCCTTGACCGCCGGGAAACTGATTCTTTGCTCCCCCCATCTTTGGGATTATCCTCAAGCGGTGTGGCGTCCGGTCCTGTCCGGGGCTTCAAGCCATGCGCTTGGTGCATGTATTCGCCCGAGGGCAGGGCGGCGGCGATCAAGGCCAAGGCCCGATCCGCGCCCCAACCGTCCCTTTCGGCGTCGGCCGCATCCCATCCTTCGTCGGCCGGCGGGTTGATGATGGCAACCGAAGCCCCGGAACCTTGGAGAAGGCGCGCCACGGCCAGGGCGTAATCCTGTCCGGCTTCGTCGGCGTCCGGCCAGATGGTGACGGCCCGCCCGCTCAGATCGATCCACGAGGCCTTGCCGGCGCTCTTCGAGCCGCTGGGGCTGGTGACGGCAACATGATCGGGCAGAAGCCGACCGGCGGCGTCGGCCGCCTTCTCGCCTTCGCACACCAGCACCGGAGCTTGCGGGCGGGCCGCCAGCCGATCGAGGCCATAGAGGGGCCGGGGCTCGGGAAACCCCTTCCAGCGCCATTCTTGGCGGTCACGGCCCCGGTTCTCGCAGAAGGTCAGGGGCAGGATGTCCTTGCCGCCTTCGGGCTGGTCGAAGCGGCAGACCAAGCCCAGCAATTCGCCCGCCGGCGAGCGGTATTCCCAAAGGGCGGTCGGCCTGCCGCGCTTGGGGTGCGCCTCGGGTGGTGGCGGGGCGCTGGGGGGAACCGGGAGAAGGGGAACCCAATCGTCGCGGGTGCCACGGCTGGCCGGCGGGTTGGGTGCGCCCGAAAGCGGGGCGAAAGGATCACCGGCCATCGAAGCGCACCCCCAGCATGTCCGCCAACCGGCGGGCCGATTCGACTTGGGAAAGGCCGAAGAGGTAGGCCCCCAGGCTTATCGGGTCGCCGCCCGCATCGCCGGTGGCGAAATCGCTCCACCGGCCGGTGCGTAGATTGATTCGGAACGAGCCCGGCCGATGGTCGCCGCGCCTTGGGTTGAGGGGCGTGTATTCTTGGCCCTCGGTCCGCCCGCCCGGCAACCAGCGCGCCAGGAGGTCGGGCAAGCGCGCCAGGGCGGCGCGGTTGATGGCGTCGAAATCGACGCGGGGAGCCGGGGCGGTCATGGAAACGTTCCCGGGTGAAGGAAGCGCACCTCGATCATGGTCCATTGCACCCGACCGGGGCTCCGGGATCGCTGGTGCTGGTACGCCGCTGGGATTCCAGCCAGGCGCGCACGTCGCCCGAGCGATAGCGAATGAGCCGCCCCAGCTTGAGATAGACCGGCCCGCCACCCCGGAGCCGAAGCGCCTGCAAGGTGCGGGGGCTTTGTCGGGTTAGATAGGCGACTTCATTTTCCGTCAGAAGAGTTTCGCGGTTTTCGGGTAACGCCAACCCGATAAGCGAGGAATTCGTTGCAGCTTGGACCATCTTGCGGACCCATGAATCGTTGAAGGACGAGGGCAGGGTCCGCCATGACCGAACTTTTCCGCAAAGCCGCAAAACCCGCAAAACCGTTTTGCGGTAAATTTTCTAGCCGTCGCCCCCTTGATCGGACTTCGCCAGCCAATCCGTGAGGTGGCGTTCGAAAAAATCCGATCCCGATTGGTCGGTCGTCCACCGCGTTTTGGGGCGATGGGCAAGGCCAACGAAACTTTGACGTCGAAGATCCTGACGCCATCCGGCCTCAGGACCATGTTTTGTACCCAACTCTTATCCGTCCAGCCGAGAATGAAAAAGTCGCTTGCCGCGATCGGGCTGAAAGGAGCCTGCCCAGACCCAATTCTTCCCCAAGCCGCAAGGTAGCCTGACCGCAGTTTTGCCCAGATGTCCGCTTTAAGGGCCTTGATCGCCAAGTCAGGCGCCTTCTGGATTTCCGACCTACGAATCTGCCAATCCAAAAGCCGTTGGGCTTCAGGATTTTTCCGATATTTCTCCCAGCTCTCAATCCAAGGTGGGCGTCTTAGATTGGGGTTTTCCACACGCCAAGCCTTCTGTACCTCCAGGGCCTTCTCAAGCGCCTCTCCGATTTTCTCATCCCCAAATCGCGCAAGCGCGTCGATGAGCGTGGCCGCGTCTTCGGGAGGAAGGTCCGGATTGCCAAGCGTCGACGCCATCGGCCGAATCCGGCAGGCGACAAGGAAAGCGCACCATCGCAAGCGAATGCATCGCCGATCCATGCTCCTTTCCATCCTTAATAGGCGTCAGGAAAGATCGATTCCGACAACCGATAACCTTTCAGCCCGATCGCGCCTAGCCGCCAAGGCTTCCGCTTCGCTCGAAAGCCTCGAACATAGGTCGAGAAATCCAAACGCCTCTTCACCATCGGGCCTCCAGTTTCGCGGGGATTCGAGATTGACCAAGACGAGAATGCCGTGGTGGGAATTGTTGGCGCGCATATATTGGCCGACCAATTGCGTTTCAAGAGCGCTCCGCCGCAGGTCATTGTAGCTGTTCTTGTGCGCCCATTTGATCTCGATCGTAACCGGATCAAGCGTGGCGGCGACAAGGCGGATATCGGGCTTCTTGTGTCTGGCGACTTCGCCCTCTCGGACGACATAATACATACGTTGGCTACGATCCCTGAGCTTGCCGGCCAGCCAAACTTGAACAACCTCTTCGTCGTCACCAACCCCAAATCGACCGCGCTCGGAAAAATCGCCGTCTTCGGCGTCACGCTTAATGTCATCAAGGCGCCATAACGCGATATCGAACAATTCATCCGATGATCGCGGCGGGCGCTCGAACCGCTCCGCGAAGGCAACAACATCCTCAGCCGACCAGGCCGGGTGGTCGGCGTCGCTCTTGGCTCTGTTCATCGCGAGGTGAAGCAACCAATCCCTGCCACGAGCAAATGCGGGTTGTTCGGCCCAAGCGGTCAAAAGGTCGTAGGTCTCCCTTCCGGGAATGTCGGCAAGAACGCCAAGCAGTATTTCTGCAAACTGCTCAGCATTACGGTATGAAAAAGGCGCATTATCTTCTTCAGTCCTAATGTGCTGAAAAAAAAGCGGTACGAACTGGGCAAGCGCTTCAGTTCGATGGAAGTCGGGATCGTCCAGCGAGACAAAGTCGCTGTCTGGCTCAAAGAGGGCATTGGCAAGCCCAACCATCAAATGGTCAGCATCGGCGGCACGTTCGGCCAAGTGGCATTCAAGAAAATCCAGACACGTCAGCGCCTCCACCTGCAACCAAGTGGAAAGCCAAAGAAGAAACCTGTTTTGGTTCGAAACAGCCGCCAAGGTCCGAGCCGGAGCAAGAACGGCCAATGTCGCCCGATCCCCGGCCTTCATAAGACATTTGACGGCGTCATGCGCAACTTCAAAGTTCGGGGGCTCTGCTGCCCTTAATAGGGCGGCGATCTCGGGGGCAATAAAATCGCGCAGCGGCCCTTCATCATAGACGAGTGTACGAATTGTCCCATGAATCTGCTTGTCCTCGGAAAGGGCAAATTCACCTCTTAATTCCTCTTTCAGAACCGATCTTACAGCATTGGGATGGGCCACGAGTAAGCGTGGCATCCAGCGCGGAAAGCCATCCAACTGATAAGGGGCGTGACGAGCAGCCGTGATGGCAAGCTTGTTCGAAAGCGCTGAAAAATCCAAGCCGTCTTCGACATCAAGCTCGATACCCAAGAGGGCGACATGAGTTTCATCGAAAATTCGATTGGGCTCTTCAAATCTTACCGGCGGCTGCCACCGGCGCCAATAATTCTTTAAGCCCTTGCGCACCAGCCAAGCGACGAAAGGCCCATATTGGCGATGGATGCTTTCATATTGATACGGCGGTCGACGCTCATTGCAGATAAAGTATCTATAGAGCCCCCACGCATTTCCATCGACCAATTTCCGCCAATTCAAAACAACACTCCCAACTATGCGCATCCAATTAAGCTGCCCTTTCAGCACCCTTTGAATTTCCCCACGATTGAATATTTTTTTCCGAAGGCGGCCCATAAATTGGAGTATTGGATTGGTCATTTCTGACCAGTAAGTTCGCCAAAGAATCGGAGATGATATTGCACAGGCCATGATCGAAAGACCTTGGTGCGGCCAACGACCTTTTAGGCGCCAAAGAACGATTGCCAGACGGAACGCTAGGCGCCGTTCGTCGGCATTCGCTTTTTTTTCGCGCGCATCTGCCAGCAGCCAGTCAATATCCCGTTTGCTAAGCACCCATGGAGCGTCGAAAGCAGAAAGTCGGTACTGCCGGATTTCACAGTCCCTCCCTTCAGAACCCTGCTCCGATCGGAGCCGCCAGAAAAGGGTGCGGCGCAAGCTTTGATGAGGCGACAAGGGCTCTTGAAGAACGAAATCCGGATCGCGATCCCTCCCTTGAAATGAATGGAATAATTCGAGCTCGTCGATTGCCGGTCCCACCTCATCCGGTTGCAAGCCGGCAAGATCACCGGCCTTGAGCAGGCGAACGAGAGCATGCTTCAGCGTCTCCCCCAGCCAACCGAGGGGTTGGAATATTTCTGGGGCCCCCCTCTCTTCGGAGTTAAAAGGCGATCCTTGGAGCAAAGCCAATAACAAGCGGATGAAGGCAGGCAGGCGCGGTATGTCGATTCCCGCTATCGCTAATTTCTCCAGTGTTTGGGGCAATCCGAAAATGGAGCGAAATTCGGCATTCTCGGTCTTCCGTAGCAAATGGCCCAACATTGCTTCGTCAACGTGCTTCGGGTAGAGATTATTGATAAGAAGGCTGGCGAGGCCGACGGAAATTTTGGTGCCGGCGATGGCCGCGCTCGCCAGTTCGAGAAGCTGCCTGTGATTGCCAATTACTCCAAGCGCTGTGAGGGCGGTCCAACTCAGATCATTCGACTGTTCGCCTTCGCGTGACTGCTCCCCATCGCGCACGATGGCCAAGACGATATCGGCACATGCCCGAAGGCGACCTTCGCGAACGAGCAGCAGCAGCATTCTCTTGCTATCGGTCGAAACGGCGTGGCTTTTCAGCAATTCAATGATCGTCGGCGCCAAGGCGTCGTCGCTCAGGCGACGAAGCTGTGATAAGTCTTCAGATTCTTCCTGCGAGGAGCCTTGCTCGGCAATTCGTCGAAGGAGGGTTGTTCGATCCTCCAAACGAAGCGACTGAGGGTCGCCATGCCGGAGCAAGATATCGGCCTCGACTTCCATTATTCGCGCATGAATTTTTCGGTTCCAGCCGGCTAGCCAACCGGCGACCGGCGCCAAGGAGGGAGCGACAACATCGCGGTCCTCATAGCTTGGGCGAAACAGCAAGCGTTCGATGCGGCTGGTCGGGCAGTTGGCTTCCATTAGATTCTTTAGCCAACAGGCGGCGAGGTAATCGATGGTGTTTCGGTGGTGGAAGCGAATTTTTCCAAACGACGCTTCGTCAAAAATGGCCCGGCCGAGCAAGGTCCGAACTTCACGCTCCGGCCAGTCCGGGAGAATGACCGACGGATCAAGGCCGGTTGCCTGACCATCGCGGCTTGCCGGCTCGCCCGGAATGGGAAAAGTAAACTGGCGACAGAAAGTGACCGCCGCCGCCAGGCGTTCGATCCCCTTGCGAGCCCGAGCATGATCCAGATGATCGTGCCCGATCCTGAAATTGTTAATCTCCTTAAGCTTGCAGTCGATATCGTATTCGAGAATCTCGGTCCGCGAGCCAAGCCGCCGATTTTGGTTCCAATATCGGATCAGGTTTTCGACGTCGATCGGACGGCGGGCGAAGTCCCATGCATCCTTCTCATGAATGGCGTCGAGAAAGTCATCCGCGTTTTCAAGCCGCGCCTTTGCCATGATGCGAATGCGCTTTTCGTCGAGCGGGGCCAGTTGAAAGACGGCGACGACACGGGCCCGCTTGTTCCCTTCTTCTTGTGAAGAATCGCTTTCTTGTTTGGTGGACTCGATGGCCAATGGCGGCAGAAGCTCTCGGATGATTTCCGGATCGGACACCGCTTGCCATTCGCTAACCCGACAAGACAGGAGAACGCGGGCGCGTTTGACGTGGGCGCCAAGGTTGCGAGAGAAGCCCTTTAGGGCTTGGGAAAAGGCATGATGATTGGCCAGCCTGGCTTCATCGACAGCATCCAAGAAAAAAACCGCCGGATCGTCTCCCTTGTGCCATTGCCAATAGCGCTTCACCTCGTCATCGGGTCCAAGGATATCGGGGATGATCCTGGCGACCAGTTCCTCGATTGGGAGGAAGAAGGCGAATGCGCCATCCGCGCTAAGCTTTTTCTGTTGGGCTTTGAATTCCCAGGTCTTGCCGCTTCCCGCTTCGCCAAGAACGACGACGCGACCATGCTCGATAAGGCTATTCCAATTTATTTGGCCTGAGGCCGCTCCAAAATAGCTGAGCAGGGCCGACTGCTCCGGATCGGCCTTCTCATCGTGCCGGATAAACTCTCGGTTGAGGTCGATGAATCCGCTGGTCATTCTGGAAGTATGAACAGTCGATCGGATCGCGGCAAGTTTGTATGGGCTTGCGGGCTTAAATTGCCTTTTTGCGCCACTCGCCATTGTCGCGCCCATAGGGCGGTCCTTGGTACCCGTCCGTTTCTGACGCCAGCGCCGACCATCCTCGAGGCACTCGAGACCATCGGGTGCGCCTCATGTCGTCTTCTATCATCATCTGGCCGGCGGAACCGGGGCTTTGCGCGGACCGCGCTGTGCTTGGGCTTGGCCCCGGTTTGGCGCGTCACCAAGGGCCGCCCTGGCCGGGCCGTGGCGACCTCCTTCTTGCGCATCGTTAGAGGCTGGGCTTGCCATGCCGCCGATCGACGCGCCAAGAAGTCGCAAGGGGCTCGATCCGGCTTTGCGCCCGATCGGTCGGGAGGCGATCAAGGCCAAGATTGCCGACCATCGGCTTTGGCTGGAAAGCGATGGCGCCGCCGGCAAGCAGGCCGTTTTCTTTTGCTGCGATCTGAACGGGGCGGATTTTTCCCAAGCCTCGCTGCGCATGGCCTCGTTCGAATGGGCCGATCTGCAAGCGGCCGATTTCCGAGGGGCCGATCTGCGGGGCGCCAGCTTCTATCGGGCCGATGTGCGTGGGGCGCGATTCGACCACGCGCGGGCCGACGCCATCATGATGTGGGGCGCGCTTGGCCAGGATGCCGGTTTTGCCAAGGCCTCGCTTGCCGACGCGTTCTTTCGTTACGCTCAGCTCGAACGGTCGGCGTTCGACCGCGCCAATCTGACCAACGCCGATTTCGCCGATGCCGTTTTCGACGGGGCCAGCTTTCGGCGCGCCACTATTTCCGGGGTCAATCTGTGGTGCCTTTCCTTGCCCCCCGCTTTGATCGAGGGCGCACGCGCCAACAAGAGAACGTCCCTCAATGTGCCCGATGGCTTCCGCCTGCAAAGCGCCGACCATCCCGACCGATGGGTCGAGTTCAAGGAAGGGAAGGTTAAGGAAATCGATAAGATCACCGGAATGGAGGTGTGAGGGCGGCGTGAATCATGGCCGAGCTTGGGTGGCGCTCCCTCGTGGCCTCACGAAGATCCCCAATAAACGGCCGATTGGAAAAAAGGCGCCCACAGGATAGTTGCGTGTACCGCCACAGCGCCTTACAATCTTTTGCAGAGAAAGGGGTAGCCATGCAATTTGCCGGGGCTCTTGAAAAATGAACGGGTTTTTCAGCCAGGTCCAAAGTTGGCTTTCCGCCGAAAACAGCGGGCGCTACCTCGCCTTGATTCTTGAGGAATTGGCCAAGCACGAGCCCAAGATACTCGTAAAATTTATTGGCGATACATTTGGTAAAAAACATGGGAATTTGAAACGCATTGAAGCATCGCGGGAGGATTATCTTGGAGAAGCCGGGCGATCGGATTTACAGATAAAAATTGGCGATGATAAATATTTGATCGAGATAAAATATAATGACGATTTCTTGGGGGAGCAGCTTGAAAAATATTTAGAGTACTGTGATGACAATAATATGCATTTGCTTGTGCTGACAAAAAATCCGCTATCTGACCAGGAAATTGGGCAAATAGAAAGTGATGGCCATCGGCATAAATATTTCTCCGATCTGGTTCCGTATCTAAAACTAGAACGCGCGGGCCTTCTTTCTCGTTTTTTTCTGGAATACCTGGATAGCGAGGGCTTGGTCATGAAAGAAGTTGATTGCAAGATGCTGTTTCGGTTTTTCCACCGCATTGTAAACCCATGGGGTGAAAGTGGCCGCATTGCGATGAAGAGTGCCCTGGAGGATGGGCCAAATAATTTTAAGTATATGCTAAACAATATGCAAATTATTGCAGACCACGTAACCCCAATGTTGCGCAAAAAAATTGCAGATGAACAAAATATAAAGCAGGGGGCCACCGTTGATTTTGAGGTTTTTCCGAGTGTTAACGTTAAGCCGACCGTAAAATTGGCGCTTGACAAATTCATAATGCAGCCAAACAAAAAAGAACTTATCAAATTTGTTGCATCGTTAGTCGATAAAAATGGAAATATTAAAAATAACTTGCTAAAGAATGGGGAGGCTAAAAAGAACATTTTGCTATTTGACAAAATTTTGAAAAAAGTTGTTTCCTATTTACCAAAAGACGAGGAGCTCTGCATCGAATATAAAACACGAACAGGTGGTGAGATTTATATTTTTGCTAGAAATATATTTGAAAGAGGGGATGGTGATAAAGCCGAAGGTGTTGAAGGCAAATCGTTTTATCTTGAGTATGGATTTTATTTTCTGGTATGCCCAAATAAAGATAAAAAAATTGAAAGCATTGAAATCTATGCTCGATTTTGTAGCGATAATATAGATAAAAATTCCGATGTGGATAAAAGGGGTAATATGGATAAAGAAATCGACATGGCAGACATTGGGAAAAGCATCAACAAGGATGCCTTAGTAAAGAAAATTATTAATGCAATAAAAAATGATGCTCAATACGTATTGAGCAATGGGCTAATGGACCGACTCTAACGCCTCCTTCCCGCGCTTGACGGCAGCGAGGACACGGTCTGGGTCGGCGGTCCATACGAATGGCTTTGGATCGCCGTTGGTCTCGTCGATGAAGCGATTGATCGCTTCCTGGAGTTCGACGATGGAC